>JBHPNE010000009.1:0-44218 GCA_042562855.1 Elusimicrobiota bacterium | reverse complement strand
CCGTGTTTTTTGTTTACCATATCTGCACTTGCCTGATCTAAGGCCACGGGATCATTACTTGCTAAAATTCCGATATCCTCAGTAAGAGGTTTGCCTCTATCAGAATAACAGTCGCAATATTTAGTAATGTGCTTTAAAAAATTAACACTGAAATGTTTTTTGTTTTTAAGCACCGCATATGAGTACTCTACTATTTTTTCCTGGACACTTTTTGTGCTCTCGTTCCAGGGAATGCTAAACACATTGAATACGCAGCTTAAAATACATTCTCCGCAACCTATACATTTTTTATTATCAAAAACTATTTTTTTATTTTTTAACTCCAGTGCGCCAGCCGGACACCACTGTATACATTTGCCGCATGCGGTACAATGGTCGATATTCACTCTAGGATTAACACTGTGATGCATTGCATATTTGCCTGCTCTCGTTGCACAACCCATTCCGATATTTTTTAAGGTCCCACCGAAACCTGTAAGCTCATGGCCTTTGAAATGGCTTAAAAATATTAATGATTCCGCATAGTGGATAGCGTTTGCTATTGAAGCGGATTTGAAATGTTTTTGATGAATTTCCACATCTACTCCGCTGTTTCCACGAAGACCATCTGCGATAATTACGGGACAATCACAATTTTCGGTTGTAAAGCCGTGTTTTTCAGCAGTAATGGCATGATGTAAGGCATCTGATCTTTTGCCGACATAAATTGTATTAGCATCAGTTAAAAATGGCCATGCTGTTCTGTCTTTTATGTGTCTGACTATAGGTTTTATAGTTTTTGGGTCTATAAATCCGTTATTTCCCTCTTCTCCGAAATGTATTTTCAGTGCTACAAATTCCCTCGATTGAATATGTTTAAAGGCACCGATATTCTTTAGCCATTTTGCCAGCTTTTCTCGTTTGTCCCAGGGCAGAAAATATACATCACTCACTATTTTTCTCCATTAAAGAAATAAATTCTTTTTCTTTCAATATTTTTACCCCCAGTTTTTTTGCTTTATCATATTTTGAGCCGGGATTTTCGCCAACAACAACGAAATCTGTTTTTTTACTTACTGATGAAGACGGATTGCCTCCAAGTTCTCTTATCCTTAATTCGGCATCCGACCTTGAAATTGATGATAGTTCCCCGGTTAAAACCAAAGTTTTTCCAGCCAAAGACTGATTCCTGCCCTCTATATCCGACTGCTTAGTGTTAACATTTTCGTTTTTAAGGTTTTTAATTAAAATTTTGACAGCACTTTGATTAAAGAAATCTACAATAGATTTAGCCATAACAGGTCCTATTTCATTAATAGATACTAATTTCTCAATTGATAATGCCATAATAGTATCAATATTTTTAAATCTAGTGGCCAAAACCCAAGCAGCTTTTTCTCCTACATGTCTTATTCCGAAAGCATAAATAAGTTTATTGAGCTGCTGTTTTTTGCTTTTCCCGATTGCATTAACTAAATTTTGCGCTTTTTTTTCCTTAAAAAGATCTAGTTTTAAAAAATCTTCTTCTTTCAAGCTGTAAATGTCTGCAAAATTGAGTACCATTTTATTTTTTACGAGCTGTTCAACCACTATATCGCCAAATCCCTCTATATCCATAGCGTCGCGGGAGGCAAAATGTGTTAATCCTTTTTCAATTTGGGACGTGCATGAGGGATTTATACATCTGTAAGCGACTTCTTCTTCTGTTTCTTTTAAAATTTGAGTGCCGCATATTGGGCAATTTTTTGGAATTTGATACTTCCTTTCGCTTCCTTTTCGTTTTGAAGTAATTACCTTAACAACTTTTGGTATAACATCCCCGGCTCGTTCTATCAATACAGTATCGCCGATTCTGGCATCCAAACGATCAATTTCGTCAAAGTTATGCAGTGTTGCCCGTGATATTGTTACCCCGGACAATTCAACAGGTTTAAGATCTGCAACCGGGGTTATCGTTCCGGTCCTGCCGACCTGAACCCTGATGTTGTCGATTCTTGTTGTAGCAGTGCGTGCTTTAAACTTAAATGCAACGGCCCATCGTGGGCTTTTTGCCGTAAAACCTAGGATTTTCTGCTTTTTGATAGAATTAATTTTAATAACTATTCCATCAACTTCAAAAGGAATCTTATCCCGCATATTTTCCAATTCAGTTTTGTACGCTATAAGTTGATTAATGTCTTTAAATACTTTTGTTTTATAGGGAGGTTTGAGCCCTAAAGAATCACAATACTGCAGGAAGTCCCAATGATTATCAAATATCTTATCTGTTTCGCCGTAAGAGTGCGCCAAAAATTTCAAAGGCCTTGAAGCAGTTATAGAAGAATTTTTTTGCCTTAATGAACCGGCCGCAGCATTTCTGGAATTTGCAAAGGGTTGTTCGCCCGTTGAAATAATATCATCATTCAGTTTGGCAAAATCCTTCTTATCAATATAAACCTCTCCTCTTACTTCGAAATGTTTGGGAGATTTATCTGACTGAAGTTTTAGAGGAACGGAACGTATGGTCTTGATATTCGGCGTAATATTCTCGCCTATTTCCCCGTCGCCTCTAGTTGCGCCTATTTCCAACAATCCATCACGGTAGGCTAGACTTGCTCCGACTCCATCAATCTTGAGCTCGACGACCAATTCGATCGTATCTTCCTTGAAGGTTTTTAAAATGCGCTTATACCAATCTCTAAATTCTTCCTCGGAATAAGTATTATCTAAAGAAAGCATTGGTATGGAATGTTTAACAGGATTAAATGAAGCTGTAGCTTTCCCGCCGATTCTTTGCGAAGGCGAATCCAAAGTTTTAAGAGACGGGTTTTCTTCTTCTAGCGTAATTAATTTTTTTAAAAGGTTATCGTACTCAAAATCAGATATTTCAGGCTGGTCTTTGACATAATACAAATTATCATGCCGTCTTATTTCTTTTCGGAGGGTTTCAATTTCTTGTGAGATTTTTCGGTCTGCCATTAAACAATCAGGTCTAAAAAACCTGATCCTCCTTTAGAGGACTTTACTTAAATTAGTGATTTTTTTCGTTCGGATTTAAGCTTGTCCAGGACACCATTAACAAACTTACTTGAATCGGAAGTTGAAAAACGTTTAGCTATTTCAACTGCCTCGTCTATCACAACGTTAATGGGTGTTTCATGCATATCAACTATCTCAAATGCGGCAATTCTTAAAATATTCCTATCTACAATTGCCATTCTGGCTATGTCCCAATTGTCGGTGCTAGCAGTAATGATTTTATCGAGCAGATCTTTTTTATCCCACGCACCTTTGAATAACTTTTCAGCAAATTGGATACTAGCCTTTTGAAGTTCAAAAGCATTCAAAAGCATAAGTGCGTCATTACCATCTATGTGGCAATTATCGCAAAGATAAAGTAGTTGTAATGCCGCCTCGCGGCCGTCGCGCCTGACACCCATAATTTTTTAAAAAACTTATTAATAAATGAACTGGTTTAGCATTTTATAAAACTATATAAATAATGTCAAATTTAAACTTTTAACTTTTCCCTCTGTTTCTATTTCGCTTTCTCAATTTAATACCTTGTCTTGTAAAACCAGAACTTATAGACATCACTTTTATCGCTTTTTCTGGCGTTACAGGGCATTTATTTTCACAGATTCCGCATCCGTTACAAAGCTCAGCACAAACATAGGGTTTTTTTAAAATTTTGCCGTTAGCTAAACGTTCTTCGGTGAGCTTTATTGCCTTATCAGAAATAGGGCAATGTTCTTCACACACTATGCAATGCTCACCCGTTGCCCACGGCAGGCAAATTTTCTTATCAATTTGCGCCAAACCTATTATAAAGCGCATTTTCTCCTCAACGTTGAGCATTTCAATCGCTCCGGTTGGACAGACTTGAGTACATAAATTGCATTTATATTCACAATACCCAATATTAAAATTCATCTTCGGCGTCCATATTCCTGATGTACCGCTCTCAATTACCGCGGGCTGAAGCACATTTGTAAGACACACTTTCATACAATTACCGCATCTGATACATCTTCTTATAAAATCCTTTTCTACTAATGCTCCTGGGGGTCGTATGACTAAGCTGTTTTGATTAAGACCACTATTTGCTTTATTTCCCAAACTGATAAAAGCAATAGTACCCCCGGCCCATTTTAAAAACTCTGTTCGTGTGATTGTTTTGTCACTTTCTTTTAAGGGCAGAGTATTAAAAAAAGAAAACTTGGCACTTCCCTGCATGCAATATTCAATGCAATCCAAACAAAGTATACATTCTTGCGGTAAATATGAATTATCAGATTTTATAGCATTCATTCTGCATATATTTTTACATGATCCGCAGTTTATTGTGCAATAAGTATGGCGTTTAAAAGGTGTGAATCTGGCAGTTATTGCGAACATTGCCCCCAACGGGCATAAGTATCTGCACCAAAACCTTCTCTTTATAAATATTACTAATAGAAGAACTATAAATATGATAAAAACTGTATATGTATGAGGAAACACGGGGTTTGAAAGATTTAATACGTTTTCCTTTACTTTATAATAAAACACTTCGACCCCGCTTGAATAATTGGTCATATCAAGCAGGGTTATAAAAAAACGTTCAATTATTTTTACTATGAATGGATGAATGGTAAAGGAAAATGTTCGCACAAATATTGTTATAGGATCAAACAACCAAACAAACTGTATGCCAAAAAAAGATAGTGAAAATATAACAAAAAGTAAAATATACTTTACATTTACAAGTTTTCCCGGCTCATTTTCTCTTTTTTTGATGAACTTTGAATTTATCCATGTCCAAAAATCCATAGTTGCCCCTAGAGGACAAATCCAGCCGCAAAAAAACCTTCCAAAAATAAAGGTCAGAAAAAGAAGCAAAAAAGCTAATAATATCCCAGGAAGCAGTATCCTTTCTGCTATAGAAGTTATTATCATTACAAGAGGATCGAGTTGAAATAAAAATTTCGGGTTAATAAAGTTGTCTAAAGGGTGTGTTGTATTCCAAATGATGTAAAGAAATAAAGAAAAAACAATTAATTGAACGAAGCGTCTTATTTTCATGAATTTTTAGGAAACAATTTTTTTGATATTGGCTTTCTTTATATCCATACTTCCGCATCCTAATTCAGAAGCAAGCTTTATATGGGATATATTGGAAGGGTCTATTCCAAAGAGTGTTGCCGCATAAGCATCGGCAAGCACAGGATCTTTGCTGGCAATAACGGTTTTCTGAAGTTTGACATCAGCAAGATTTCCCCCCGTCGGACCGTTTCTTAAAAGCATCCTGTAAGCATCGACAATATTTAAATCCGGATTAATAAAATTCGTAACTTCCGCAAGTTTTCTATCTATATTCCAGTGCATTCTGCCTCTTGAAGCACCGCAAACACCCATTAGATTTTTCATTGAAAGCGATAGTCTTGTTAAACCATGATCCTTTGCAACCGGGACATTAATAAAACAATCGCATTCAACGGCATCTTTATACATTGGCCAATCATTCATTAAACTTCCGGAAGGGAAATTTGACGGATGAAATTTCCAGTCATCAACATAATGCACTATTGCCCCCTCTTTTCGAGCCGCATCCATTATTCCTGAATTTACATATGTTCTTTTTGCATTATTACAGGTATTATCAAAAACCTTAACTGTCTTTGCTCCCGACTCTTTACACATCTTTATAATTTCGGCAACTATTTCAGGATTTGTGTTTGCTGCCTGTTCAGGCGATCTATCCCAACCGATATTTGGCTTTACAACAACTGTATCACCGGTTTTTACGAACCTTTTCATTCCACCAAGAGTATCTACGGCTTGTCTGGTAATTGCTCCCGGAGATTTTCCCACTGAAACCGCCAAATCACATTCGGTTATTATTTGCCTTTTTTTCCGCGGATTTAGCCTTTTGGATGATGCAGCGTATAATTTTCTGCTCTTTCGGCTATTAAACATTAAGAGACCCATAAAAATTCCAAAAATTCTCAAAAACCCCTGTCTTGATAAATTCTCTTTAAAAAATTTCTCAATTTTCATTTTCATAAACCCCGTCGATTATTATTTTCCCGCTTTTTCTGTACATAATAGCGGAAATAAGAATACTTATCTCATACAATAAGACCATAGGTAGGACAAAAAGCATCAAATTGAAAATATCAGTTGTAGGCGTAATAACTGCAGCAAATATTGTAAGAGTAAAAACGGCTTCTTTACGTTTTTTTCTCATTAATTGAGGCGTCAATATGCCAAGCTTTGTAAGCACAGCAGAGATTACCGGAATTTCAAAAATTATACCGCCGACTAGGAGCAGCGACAAAACAAAAGAGATGTAGCCGTTTAGAGTAATCATGGGATAGGCAATTTCTGAAGATATTTTCATAAGAAAATTAAGACCAAGCGGTAAAAATATCTTAAAAGAAAAAGCTGTTCCTCCCAGAAAAAGAAGAACAGCAGATACTATCCAGTTTATAAAGTTGATTTTTATGGTTTTATCCAATGCGGGCTTAAAAAACTTCCACAAATTGAACAACAATGCCGGCAGAGAGAAAACTAACCCTGCAAAAAGAGATATTTTTATGTAAACCGTTACAATTTCTGTCGGTTTTATAAAAACAAAATCCTTAATAATGCCTATTGAAGGAATTTTTAAGAAAGTAATTATGTCTTTAGAAAAGATGAGTCCGGCCAGCATGCCGACAATAAAATAGGCCAGAAAATAGAATATACGTATTCTAAGCTCATCAAGATGTCCAATAACAGTTTTATCTTCAGATCTGTTATTTTTTTGTGTTGTCATCGTCTTTTTCATCTTTGTTTTCACCCTGAAAACCTTTTTTAAACTCCTTTATTGATTGGCCTATTGCTCTGCCTATTGCAGGAAGCTTGCTTGCGCCAAAAAGAAGTAGGGCTAATAACAAAAGAAGAAGTATTTCCTGAGTGCCAAGTCCGAACATTCGTTTTCTCCTTAGTCTATTGATGAAAAATTATAACACTATTTTGCCTGCATTGTCAAAAACAGGATTATTTTATCTGAGAATATAAATTTACCATTTCTATGGCATTTTGCGCTGCATCAGCGCCTTTATTTCCAGATTTTGTTCCTGCGCGTTCAATTGCCTGTTCAATGGTATCAGTTGTCAAAACTCCGAAAACAACAGGAACAGCACTGTTTAATCCAATCTGGGCAACACCTTTTGATACCTCTGCTGCAACATAGTCAAAATGAGGTGTATCGCCTTTAATAACGCATCCGAGACATATCACAGCATCATATTTTCCCGAATTTAAAAGCTTTTGAGCAATTGAAGGTATCTCAAACGCTCCCGGAACCCAGACAGTTTCTAAGTCTTTCTCATCGGCACCGTGCCTGACCAGTGAATCAACTGCGCCCTCAACGAGTTTATTTGTCAAAAACTCATTGAACCTTGAAACTACAATACCAAATTTCTTTCCCGTCGCAACCAGTTTGCCCTGCACTTTCTTTACCATTTTCTTTCCTCCCGTAACTCTTAAGCCAAGTAGGCATAGAGTTTTTATTTTAATTTGTGGCCCATCCTGACCTTTTTTGTTTTCAAATATTTCTTATTTTTCTCATTTGGTTTGATAACCAATGGGACTCTTTTTTTTATTTTAAGCCCATACCCTTGCAGTCCAATTATTTTTTTCGGATTGTTGGTTATGAGATTTATGGAAGTTAAGCCCAGATCAGCAAGAATCTGCGCACCGATACCATAGTCTCTTAAGTCCGGAGCAAAGCCAAGAGCTAAGTTTGCATCTACGGTATCTAACCCCTCATTCTGCTGAAGATGATACGCATGTATCTTTTTTGCAAGACCTATGCCACGACCTTCCTGGTGCATATATAAAACTGCTCCCATCCCTTTTTTTTCGATCATCTGCAAAGATTCTTCAAGCTGTTCTCCGCAATCACAACGCATTGAATGAAAAATATCTCCGGTTTCACAAGATGAGTGCACTCTTACCAAAACATCTTTCTTATTTTTTATATCGCCTTTAACTATGGCCATATGATGTTCATTTGCTATTAAGTCCCTATATAGAAAAAGCTTGAAATCTCCATATTTTGTTGGAAAATCAACTATATTTTCGCATTTCACCAGCTTCTCATTCAGCCTTTTGTACTTTACCAAATCCTCAATAGTTATGATCTTGAGCTTATGCTTTTTTGCAAATTTAATAAGTTCAGGAGTCCTGGCCATTGTGCCATCCTCATGCATAATCTCACATATAACACCGGAAGGATATAAGCCCGCCATAACTGCCAGATCAACAGAAGCTTCGGTATGGCCAGTCCTTACCAAAACACCCCCGTCTTTATACCGTAATGGAAAAATATGGCCGGGCCTTGCCAAATCCTGAGGCTTCGTTTTATGATTTAGTAAACTTATTATTGTTTTTGATCTGTCATGAGCAGATATACCGGTAGTTGTTCCATGTTTATAATCTATAGATACTGTAAATGCTGCCTCTTTGGCCTCATTAGGATTTTCAACCATTGATTCTATTCTTAGCTCATCCAAACGTGACCCTGTTATCGGCTGGCAGATAAGCCCCCTTCCGTATTTTGCCATAAAATTTATTATTGCAGGAGTAACTTTTTCTGCAGCACATACCAAATCTCCTTCATTTTCCCGTCCAGGATCATCAATAACAATAATTACCTTTCCTTTCTTGATGTCTTTTACGGCATCTTCAATTATTGAAAACTTATTATTCTTTTTCATTTTTCAATTTTCCTTTATGTTTTTTATTCAAATTGATCCAGAGCGAAGCGTAGGACATAATGACCTCATGTGAAACCGTTTTCTTTAAGTAAATTTGATATTGCTGTATTTTTTTTATCTTTGTTTAAAATATTTTCGACACTTTTAACCATGATATCAGTTTCGATATTGACCTTGCTGCCGACTCTTTTCAATTTCAGACTGGTATTTTCAAATGTATGAGGAATTATTGATACTTCAAATGATTTGTTATACACTTTTGCCAAGGTAAGACTTATTCCATCAATTCCAACCGACCCTTTTTGAATGATATATTTCATAAACTCATTTATTATTGATATTTCAATGATTTTTGAATTATTACTGCTAGATAATTTCTTAATTACACCAGTACAATCTACATGTCCCATCAAAAAATGTCCGCCAAATCTATCGCTCGCTTTAAGGGCACGTTCTAAATTGATTGAGCTACCTGTTTTTAGAAAAGAAATAGTAGTCAAATTGGATGTTTCCGGACTAAAATCAAAATCTATCAAATAATTTTTATTAAAAGTTGTTATTTTTTTTACTGTAAGACATATGCCATTCACAGAAACGCTGTCGCCGATCTTAACATCGTCAAGTTTTGTTTCTATAGTCATAAAATCAGCGCTTATTTTATTAATTTTACCTACATCTTCAATTATGCCTGTAAACATGATTATCTCTTTATTTTCCCTCGAAAAACAAAATCTTTTCCTATTTTTTTAACCTTTAAATCAGCTAAATTAATTGCCTGGGATATTTTTTTAATACCTATTCCTTCAACAGACGTTTTTGCCTGTCTTCCTCCGATAATTTTTGGTGCTATGAAAAATACTATTTCATCTGCAGCTTCTTCTTCTAGAACTCTTGCTATTGTTTCCCCGCCACCTTCGACAAATATCTTGTTTAAACCCATACTGAAAAGTTTTTCTTTGATAAATTTGAATGATATCATTCCGGTGTTTGTTTGTGCTCTAACTAAAGATACCCTCATTTTTAATAATTGGTTGATTTTAGAAACATTTTTAGCATTCGAATGAAATATTACTGTGTATCCCTTGTTTGTTACTATTTTGCTTTTAATCGGAATTTTTAAACCAGGATCAATTACTACTTTTACGGGACTACTGCCTTTACCATGACTTGTAAGACCTGGATTATCTTTTAAAACAGTATTTATTCCAACCACAATTGCATCAAACTGGCCTCTTAACTGATGCACATATTCTCTTGCCTTTTTAGACGTAATCCACTTTGAATCGCCGGTCCTTGAAGCTATTTTCCCGTCAATAGACATTGCAGCCTTCACGATAACTCTGGATTTTCTATTTTTGAATATTTTATTATATTCCGGATTAATCTTATCTGTTATTTCTGATAAAACACCAGTTTTTACCGCGATTCCATGTTTTTTCATGTATTCTAGGCCCATTTTTTTGTTTTTAGGATTTGTATCTATGCTTCCTATCACAACTTTTTCAATTCCTGCCTTAGTTATACTCTTTGTGCATGGCGGCGTTTTTCCCCAACAACTGCATGGTTCTAATGTTACATACATCGTAGAGCCCAAGGCTTTCCTTCCAGCTGTCTCTAAAGCATTGATTTCAGCATGTTTACCGCCAAATTGCTTATGGTGGCCTCTGCCGACTATTCGCCCTTTGTTAACTATTACACAGCCTACCATAGGGTTCGGATATACCTTATTTAAACCCTTTTTAGCCAAACAAACTGCTATTTTCATATACCTGCTATCATTATTTTTTGCCATAAAAATAAAAAACCCCGAAAACATAATCTTCAGGGTATAAATTCTAGGGGTTTGAACTAATTTGTCAAACCTCTATTATTCTTCTTCCATCCGGACTTTTACCGTCGGCACTCGATTCTCACGAGTTCAGTCCGCTTTTTCCTTTCATGAAAGGAGCGGAGTCGTAGGCTCACCCTTTTGGGCTTACTACCGGTAAGGATTTACACCCTTCCCCGAAGAACTTCAATATTAAGTTGTTTTAAATATACTAAAAAACAGCTAATTTGTCAAATCAGGAAAATATTACCCACCAAAATATTGCAGCTATTCCTAAAAAAACAGATCCGATTATAATCCTTGAAATTACACCTATCTTTTCGTGAAGAAGAGTTTTTTCAGTAAGCCAGTCATTAATTTCAATCAGTATTTCAGGAAAAAACCAAATGAGTATCCCCAATCCTGTACAATACAACGCTGCTAAGAAAAAAAGAATCGTCATAAATTCTAGGCCTCCTTTTTGGTCAATAATTTTTTTACTCTTTTAATCAAACCATCTTTTTCAAACGGTTTTGTTTCATAGTCATCGGCATCAGATTCAAAACCTTCCATTTTGTGCTTTTGATCATCCAAAGCTGACAAAACTAAAATAGGAATATTTTTGTACTTATTATCGGATTTCAAACGACGGCAGATTTTCAAGCCGTCAATATCAGGCAGCACGAGGTCCAGAATAATAAGATCGGGCATTTCTGAATGCGCCTTTTCCAGGCCTTCGGCACCATTGTCGCTTTGAATAACCTCATAACCTTCGGTTTCGAGGTAAGTTTTCAGTAAGACCAAAATTTCGGGGTCATCATCAATTACAAGTATTCTTTTTTTGTCAGACATTATTTCTTTTCCTCTCGATTTAAGATTACTATATCAACATGATAGTTTTCAGGAGCATCCTTGACACCCTCTGTATAAATCTCATCCTTGGGCATTACTAGAATCTTTGACAAATGTCTGGCAATGGAATCTGCCTGTTTCTTCGCTATAGATTCTGATTCAGAATAGGCAATAACATCAATTGGCAAATCAAAGTTTTCCTTAATCATAATATCCGAAGCTTCTACAACAAGCTTTTTCCCGTTTTTTGTAAGTTTAGCACCTTTTTTTGTTTTGAAAAGCGACTCTGGGGCTATCCCAATATAAAGACCGTCATCCTCCTGATGAATGGCAGCATTTACGCTGAAAGGTTTTCCTATGATTGTCTTTTTTCCCTTTCCGCCGACATCAATTTTTAAAATATAGGAATAAATATTCCCAGGCTTCATGAAATTGCCTTCTTCATCTCTTCCGGTAAGACCGATTGACCCTGGTACAGAACCTTCACCGGTATAAGTTCTGAACACATTACTGCTGTTGTCTGTAACAATCAGTTCCCAGGAATTAACTACAGGTTCATTTACGTCCAAATGAATTGCTGCCACGGGATTTTTCTTAATGTCGCTAAGCCAAGGAGAAATAGGACCGGTACTTTTAATTTTTTTCGGATTAATCATCTTCATTGTTTTTAGATCGGTCGAGAGTTTGGAAAGAAAATATTCCTCCGTAATAATAGTTGCCTCAAGAACAACTGCATGATCTAAATTGATCTTAATCGGCCTTTTTTCGCTCTCAATTTTGAGAGTATCCTTTTCCTTAACGACAACATCTTCTAACTTACCTTTAGCCGAAAAGCTAAGTGCTGAAATACAAAACAGCGTTGAAAAAAGTGTAATAAAAAATTTTGTTTTTTTCATTCTAATCTAAACCTCATCGTTATTATTCCCCATTGATCTACCTGTGGTTCAGCAATACCCAGGGGTGCAAACTTCCAGCGTTTTAAGTATGTCTTACATAATGCGTCTAATTGACTGTAACCGGATGTCATGGTTACCATCATGTCGTCATCCACGATGCCTTGTGCATTTACATAAAATCTTATGGCAACATCTGCTTCAATTCCTTCTTCCTTGGCCCAATCAGGATAGGGCGGCACAAATGATGCCATCACTTCCCTGTGTTCTAGGGGACCTGTAATCTCCACAGGTTTTTTTGTTATCTCTATCCTTTCTTCGGTTTTCATATTTTTCATTTTCTTAACAACAGGAACTACTGGTTTCTTTTTCTTTACCGGCGCTTTCGCTATATCGCTAATCCTTCCGGAGTCTCTCCCTGAACCCGGAGTACCAAAACCGATTGCTCCTGATACTTTTCTTTTGCCTTTTGGAGCTGGTTCCTCGGCATCAATGAGGTTTTGTAATGCAAGTAATTCTTGCGCTTTTCTTCTTTGTTTAACGGTTCCTGCGATTTCTTTAAGCTGATCATCTCTTTTAAATTTCCTATCTTGCAGCTTATTAGCCGGCAAAGAACTTAACGCAGCTAATCTTTTCTTCAAATCCATTTTCTTTTCTACAAGCTTTTTTGTCGGAGTTTCGGCAATAGTTTCTATTTTTCTATCGCTTTTAACGGTTATAACATCAGCAATATCATCAGCTCTTTTTAAGCCAACTTCTTCCATCTCAATTGCGTTTTCTATTCCGACTCTTTGCGGAAGCGGCATTTCGGCATCAACCAATGCTTGTTCCTGCACAAGGAGTTTCTGTATTTTGTTCTTATCAGGGCCGGTCATATCCATCAATTCATTAAGCCTTGAATCTCTTTCTTTCTTCAGTGCATCAAGATCTAGCTTTTGAGATTTCAGTAAAGGATCCTTTCTGTCTTCGAGTTTCTCCATTTCATCCATCTTAGAATCGCGTAATATTTCCTTCATTACGTCTAGCGGTTTTTCTTCTTTTTCGGGTTCAGGCAATGCTACAGGAAATGCGCTTTTAATCTTTTCCCAAACATTTTTTGGAGGCTCTGGAATTTTTGTTTCTTCTTCGACTTCTTCTTCAAGTTCTAAAAATTCCACATTTTCAATTATTTTTAATTCTTCTATATTTTGTTTTTCGGTTTTATCAAGTTTGATGTAAGCAATTATATAGAAAGAAATTACGATTGCCGAACAAATCATCAGTCGCTTTTTTAATGTTTCAGAAAAATTCAGCACCTAATGCTACTCCTTTTTTTGCTGTGTTGCAATTGTAATACTTTGAGCTCCCGCCTCTTTTGCTGTCCTCATAACTTCAACTATATCACCGTATAAAGCTTCTCTATCTGCCCGAATTATTACATATTTATCAGGGTTTGCATCCAAACCTAGTATTAAACCGTCAAACAATGTTTCCCAAAGCATGTCAACGTCATCAATGGCCACTTCACCATCGGGTCCAATAGAAACAGTGAGATTTGTTTTTGATTCACTTTCTGCGGTATTAGCTTCGGGCAATTCTAACTCCATCAAGGGCTTTACCCACGAATCGGATGAAGAAATAAATATTATAACAAGCAACAATCCAATAATAGCCATTGGACTGGCATCAAAAGGAGGAGGCTTTGGTAATTCATCGTCCGGCATAGACATCTTGTTCTCCTATTAGCCTTCTTCGAAAACTTCAGGGTTTTTCATAAGGGTCAATTTTTTTGCGCCAGCTTTTTTAGCAATATCCAATACATCAATAACTTCTTCACAGGTATTATCTAAATCAGCAGAAATCATTACCATCTGATCTTCGGTGTTTGGTAATAATTCCATTAATTCTTCGGACAAATCTTCAATATCAATTTCTTCGTTATTTAAAAAAATTTCGCTGTCTAAGGTTAGTTTTATAGATATGTTTTGTTTGGCAGCAGTTCTTCCAACAGACGCGCCTATTTTTGATTCCATTACATTTATTCCCGCTGTCAGAATAAGATTAATGGAAAGCATACAAAATATTACCAGCGAAAAACTGATATCAACAACTGCGGTAACATTTATGTCGCCGAGCGCAAGGCTTTCTTCTTTTTTTCTTTTTTTTCCCATAGCAATTATATTAACTGCTTTTTTCGCTTTCCGAAATCCAGACAAGTAGTCTTTTTGAATGAATCTCTATATCTGTATTAATTCTTCGAATCTGGCCGTTGAAATAATTAAATAACATAACAGTAGGCATAGCGAGAGCCAATCCTCCGACAGTTGTATATAAAGCTTCGGAGATACCGGCCGCTACAACAGATGGTCCTGCAGAACCCGATAATGCTAGATCTGAAAACGCCCTTACTAAACCCGTAACTGTACCATATAAACCCATGAGAGGAGCGATCGCCCCCATGGTTCCGAGGAATTGAATAAATTTCTCCATTCTTGACCTTTCTATAAGACGAGCACTCTCCATTAACTCTTCAATATCTTCCTTTTTTAAACTCCTATTCATTATTCCTATTTTTATTACATTAAAAAGCGGCTTATCTTTTTGTTCACACATTCTTATTGCTTCTTCATATGATTTATTAGTAACTTGAGTTTTAAGTTTTTTCATGAACGAATCTGCATCCACCGAACATTTATGCAAGAACCAAAATCTTTCTAAAGCAAAGATAAAAACAAAAACCGAACAAATAAGCAAAATAATCATTACATAACTACTGCGTATTACATCTGCAAGGTTGATCTCCATTACTCCTCCTGATTTATAAAGTTAATAATTAATTGACGTGGCTTTGTTTTATTGCGTTTATTCTTCCTTTGGCAGCATTTATCCATTTTGCTTCAGAAGAAGAATTTGAAATTTCTGTGTATATTGCGATGGCATTATCCCACTCTTCGAGTTTTTCATATTCTTGAGCAAGCTTTGCTAAGCCTGATAATCTCCAGGCATTGCTTCTTGGCCCAATAGCGACCAATTTCTCATACTCTTCGATTCCGGAATCAACATCGCCCATTTTTACGTAAAATTCGCCTATCTTTGTCTGAACCTCAGGCATTAAAGGATCGCCGCCAGGCAGTCTGTCAACTAAATCATAAGAAGCATATATCGCTTCCTGATATTTTTTTAAGATTTCATATACCTCTATTAGATCCAGGTATGTTTTATTTATAGACTCGTCATCGGGATTTTTCTTGATAAAACCTTCATATACTTTAACAGCATCTACCCACTTTTTGGCTTTTTTAAAGCATAGAGCCGTATTTATAACCGCGGTTTTATAAATCTGATCCGTTTCTTCGCTTAACCTGGTTGCTTCCTGATATGAATTTGCCGCAGGTAAGAATTCGTTGATATAATAATTTGCATTTGCCAAATGGAGATAGGCAATTCTTATTGATTCATGCTTTGGAAAACTTTCTACAAACTTCTCATAAGCATCTATTGATTCTTTATACTTTTTTGCATAATAATATGATTCTGCATTATAAAAAGCCGCATCGGATAAATGTTTTGAAGTTGAGAAATCAGTAATTACTCTTTTAAATTCATCGGCAGCGACTTCATATTCCTTCTCCTCGAAAAATCTTTGGGCAAGCCTGTATTGTACCATCGGAGCCAAATTCGAATCACTATGATTTTCAACGAATCTCTGCAGAACAAGCAAATCAACATCCGATTTATTCCCTGTTTCACTCAAACGGTTTGCAGACATTATTATCCCATCAACGGCTCCATCACTAAGCTTATCCTCGGGATATATATCTATGAATGTTTCAAACGCCTTTATGGCATTAATATCGTCCATACTGTTATAATAGCTTTGCGCTATCCTGAGATAAGCCTGCTTTGCCACAAGGTCTTCCGGGTAAAGCTGTGTTATTGTCGTATATGTTTTAACAGCTAACGGATATTTCTGAGCTCTAAAATAAGTATCAGCGACAAGTTTTATTGATTCTTTTGCTTTTTTATGATCAGGATATTTGGCAACCAGCTGTTCCCAGGTTTCGATAGCTTTTGTATAGTACTGCAGCTTATAATAGGATCTCCCCGCACTAAATATCGCATCGGGAACCAAAATACTATCCGGGTAATCCACCACAAACTTTTCAAAAGTTTCTAAAGCTTCCATATATTGTTTTTTATTGTAAAATATATTGCCCATTTCAAACTGGCTTGAAATCTTTTCAGACTCGCTATGGTCCACCGACATATCGTCCATATACGCTTCTCGTTCTTTTTGCGCAAGATCGTATTCTTTAACTTGAAAATACGCCCAGGATTTCCCTTCCTGCGCGAGTGAAGCCGCTTTGGTGTATTGATAGTCTTCGGTTATTTTGTCATAAACCTTACCAGCCTCAGTGAAAAACCCTAGTGCGTAATAAGCTTCTGCAACTAAAAGATAGGTGTAGGAACGATAATCAGATTTGCTTTTTGGAAGTTCATTTAAAATATAGTGACATCCGCTTATAATCTCGTTATATTTTTCAGTATCAAAATAGGTTTTAGACATGGCATACAATGCAATTTCACTTATTTTATCGTTTTTATCTGCGTGATCCAAAACTTTCTTGAAATAGCTTATTGCCGCGTCGTAATCTTGTTTTCTGTATGCATTTTCTGCAGCAAACATTAAGGAAAAGGACACTTTTTCATATTTTGGAAATTCATTCACAATAGATTCGTATGTTTCTATTGCCTTGTCATAATCGTTCAGCTGAGTATAACACCATCCGATTTTATAGTAAGTTTGAGGAAGAATATCAGCTCCCGGATAGTTCGTTAATATGGTCTGGTAAGCTTTCAATGCTTCCTGCGTGTTGCCTTCCCCCAAGAAGCATTCGCCAAGCATATAGTAAGCCATTGGGGCGAATTCTCCGGATCTGAAAACATCAATAACTAGCTCAAACATCTCAATCGCTTTGTAATAGTGTTTATTCTCGGTTTGAGCTTCGCGATACAGACAGGAACCGATCCTGTAGTATGCATTAGGTATGAACGGGCTGTCTTTAAACTTTTCTACAAACTTTTTATACTCAATTACGGCTGAACCATAATCCTTACCTTTATAAAAGCACTCGGCAACCAAAAATCTCACTTCTTCCTCAATTTGAGATTTGGAAAACTTGTCCAGCAATTTTTTGAAAGTTAAGGCTGCAGGAATATATTTTTTTAAATGTTCAAGACACTTGCCTTGGTAAAACAATCCTTTTTCGCTATTTAATTTTTTAAAGCTTTTTAAAGCTTCGTCATACTCATCTACCCGGTAATCCAATATTCCGAAAGAAAAAATGACTTTATCTCTAGTTTCATAATACGGAGCAATTTCAACTAACTTGTCCAATGTTTCAATAGCATCTTCCCACTGATTCAAACCCATGTAACATTGCGATAAGACATAAAGAGCTTCAGCATACAGAAAATGCTCATCAAACTTATCGCAAAATCTTTTTAAAGTTTTAACCGCTTCGTTATACCTTTCCATGTTATAATACGTTTCTCCGAGCATATAAAAGGAAGATACTTTGATCTCTTTGTCCTTTTTTTTGGCTAGTTTTTTAAACAGTTCAATCGCTTTCTGTGAGTTACCATATGCGTTAGCCAAAATGTAGGAAACTTTCAAATTATTCTCGGAATTGGAAAAGTATTTCAGGAAGTAAAGCGCTTGGTCTACGGTTTCAATATCTTGAGGAGATTTTTTGTATAGGTCGCAAACCAATTTGAAACTTTCATTTTCAGTTAATTTTCCTGCAAAAAGCTCTGAATTTAAAATACAAAAAGTAAAAAATAAGGACAGAAAAAATAAAAAACATCTTTTTAGGCTAATTTTCATATTTCTCCCTTCCTGCTGATTTTTTAATAGCGGTGTTATTTTACAACAATTCAGCTTAAAATACAAGCGATTTTACAAATTTTTCACATCTGCACCGTAAAGCAGAAAGATTGGGATATTTCAGGCAAAATTTGATTAATTAGACTTTTTGGTTTTCCAACGCCTGTGCATCCAAAACCAGTGATCAGGATATGTACGGCAGTATTTTTCAAGGACAGATGTATAAGATTGTGTATAGTTTTGAATGTCTTTTTCATCGTTTCCTGTTGGAGCGGGCAGCGACAATCTAATAAAAATGGCTTTGAATTTATCCTTTTGTCTTATAATTGTAGAAAAGATTATAGGACATTTTGCTCTGATTGCAAAAACCGCTGGCCCCTTAGGTGTAGAAGAAGGCCTGCCGAAAAAATTTACAAAAGTTCCATCCTCGTGAGCATCCTGATCAGCAAGCATTGCAACAAATTCTTTTTTCCTCAAAGCCTGCATAACACCTCTCAAGGCAACTTTAAGAGGAATCATCTTGAAATTCTTTCCCGCCCTGAATGAATTCAGCAAATCATCTACTTTGGAATTCTCCTGTCTTCCTATTACAAACGACAAAGGATACAGATTCGCCACACAGGCCCCCAAAAGTTCCCAGTTACAAAAATGGCCGGCAACCAGTATTGCCCCCCTGCCTTCCCGTATTGCCTGGTCCAAAACACTTTTACCTTCTATTTCAACCAGATTTTCAATATCTTCTTTTTTCCACTTCGGGAAAAAAAGCAATTCCATCATGGTTTTTGAGAATTGCCTATAGGTATTCCTTGCTATTTGCCTAATTTCAGCCTCGCTTTTTTCATTACTAAATGAATCTTTCAAATTTTTAATAACTACTTTTTTTCTAATTCCGACGATATGATATGTAAAATCAGCAAGGCATACCGCCATGAATCTTGCAAATTTTAACGGCAGGATTCTTATAAAAAATGCGAAAACTATAAGTAGATAATATTCAATAAAATGCTCAATACTTTTCATTTAGTGCCTTATTAATATTTTCGATACGAAACTCGACTCAAGTTCAATAGAATTATAAGGGCAGAGTTCATGACAGCACAAACAACTTATGCATTCTTTTTTATCCACGATCAATTTGTTATTTTTGTCCTTTTTTATCGCTTTTACCGGGCAAGAATCAAAACACATCATACAGTCAATACATTTGGTTTGATCAATTTTTGGCTTCAGCCACAACAACTTTCCCAATAAATCAACCAAAAACTTTGGAACTAGATGAATATACCAATTAGACGGAAGTTTAAATTTGCCAAAGTTTAATGTATTTAGATTTTCACCTACTATTTCAATATTTGTTATATCGCTCTGTTCATTTTTTTCAAAACAATTTATTGTTTCAATCTTTCTTTCATCAAATCCGAAGATTCTTGCAACGATTTTATCTGTTACTAAGGCATTATTTCCGGATATCAGAATATTAGTATTTCTAAGTTCCCCCGACGATGGACCGTTTCCTTCCATGGAAACTATGCCGTCGATTAATGAAAAGCGTATTTTATCCTTAAGCTGCAAATAAATTTCCTTCAAAAGCAGCCCGAAATCTTTTGGATAAGGAGCATATTTGTGGTATTCCGCTTTTCTCAGGCCCGGAACACAGCCGTACAGGTTTTTTATCGTTCCGGTCATAAGCATTAATCCGTGTGTTTTAAGCTTAGGAATATTAATTATGCCGTCAACATCGAACACTGTGTTTGACAAATGAATAGATTTGATTAAGGGGTGGTTTATTTTTACTTGCTTAGAACCTGCTGCCTCAAAACTTACCAGATCAACTTTTTCTTGTTCTGCAAGCTTTTTCATGCCGGTTTTATCCCAGACTCTTTCTAATCCTTTAACGGCCCCGCCCGGACTATCCCCCAGGATCGGAATAGCCCCGGCTTCCCTTGTCATTCGAATAAGTGCGCGTATTACCTCAGGGTGAGTTGTCACCCCTCTCTCGGGTTCTTTTGCGCTTAAAAGATTTGGTTTTAGCAAAATCTTTTCATTTGGTTTGATGTATTTCTTTATGCCGCCGATAAGATCTACTGATTTTCGTACTGAAGTATAAAGACTTGGGAAATTATAACTTTGAGATTTTACAATACTTACTTTTTCTTTCATAATTAAAAGACCGATTAGGATACACTCTCAGCAAAAGCTTTTTCTTTATTAAGTTTTACTGCAATTAATTTTGAAACTCCGAACTCTTCCATGGTTATTCCGTATAAAACATCAGCCATTTCCATTGTTCTTTTATTATGGGTTATAACTAAAAACTGCGACATTTTAGCAAATTCTTTAACCATGCTCACATATCTGTTGATATTGGCATCATCAAGAGGTGCATCCACCTCGTCTAAAATACAAAAAGGCGAAGGCCTAACCATAAAAAACGCAAAAAGCAGCGCAATTGCCGTCAAAGCCTTTTCTCCGCCTGATAATGATGACATACTCTGCAGTTTTTTGCCCGGCGGCTGAGCAATAATTTCTATTCCGCTTTCAAGTAAATTTTGCTCATCAGTCAGTAAAAGATCCGCATTTCCTCCTTCAAAAAGCCTTGCATATATACCTTTGAAATGATTTCTTACATCTTCATATGTTTTTTTGAAATTTTCTTTTGTATTTTGGTTTATCTTTGATATTACCTGATGAAGATCTTCTTTAGCCTTAAATAAATCCTGATGCTGAGTAGATAAAAAATTATATCTTTCTTCTAGGTTCTCATATTCTTCCGGAGCAGCTAAATTAACATTACCTAAAGATTCAATCTTGCGTCTGATTCTTGCCATTTCATCTTCATCGACTTCAATATCCTTATATTGATCCTTTACCTCGGTAAAGTTCAGTGAATACTCCTCGGAAAGACGTTTTTCCATAGTTTGTCTCTGAGTATCAAAACTGCGTTTTTCCATCTCCAAATCATGAATTTCCTGTTTTATGGATTCAAGCTGCTGTCTCAAATCATGTAATTTCGAATTTTTTTCCTCCAACTTCTGCATAATTTCCTGCCTTTCTGATAAACTTACCTGAACTTCCGTTTCTTTTTTTGAATACTGCTTATTAAATTCTTTCAAATTCGCAGATTCTGCATCTTGAATTTTTTTTAGCTCACTTATTCGGACTTGTGAATCTTCTAATTCCTTTTTATCCTTTTCAATTTGTTCTGAAACAGAATTAAACGTTTCCTGAATTCTTTTTTCTTCCCTGAGTCTTGATTCAAGTTCTGATGTATATTTCACAAGTTCTACTTTTGCAGTGTTTACAATTTCGTTTTGCTTTAGTTCCTCTTCATGATTATTTTTGCTTTCCGCTTCCACAACCAGAAGTTTTTCTTGTAATCCGGATTCTTCACCAGCTAAATCAGAAATATTTTTCTCTATTGAAGCTAATTTTAGAGAAAAATCCTTTTCTTCATTTTCTTTCTTTTTAATAATCTCTTTTTTATTTAGTATTTCTTCTTCCAAAAGGCTTATCCGCTCATTAAGTTCGTTAATCTGGTGTTCGTCAAGTTTTTTCCGTATATTGATTTCGTCATTTTGCTTTTGGATTTTGTCGCGCTCTCTCTCATACTCCGACATTTTACTTTTAAGTTTGGTACTGCTTACGCTAATCTCTGATAATTCACTTTTAGATTTCTCTAAATTTAAGTTTAATTCTCTAAACTGTTCCTCAATATTGGCTGAATCTACATCGACCTCCTTACCGCCTTGTATAATTGCATTTCCATAAACAGAATTTCCGTAAATAAGAATATCTGAAAACAAAAACTCCAATACATTGGTGATCTGGCTGTCATACTGCATGACAGACATTAGAGATCTTGCCCCAACAGGCAGACCTACATATTCCGATTTGCTCTTCGGCTTTATATTTTCTTCAACAACAAACGATATTCTTCCTATATTATTGCTTTCAAGGTATTTTATCGCTGTTTTTGCGTTCTCAACGGTGTCAGATATCATATAGTTTATTTTTTCACCCAATGCACAAGAAACGCTTGCCTCCATGCCAGGATCAATCTGAATCAAACTGATTATCGGCCCTTTAATTCCTGCGATATTTAAAGATTTCACTGCACGGATTGTTGACCGTATCGGATCCTTCTGGTCCCATTCTTGCAATGTCATCTTTTTTGACTCTAGAGCCGCAATATTTTCTTTAGTGGAAATCTCAAAATTTCTGTTGTTCTCAATATCAACTTTGAGCTCTTCTATATTTTTTTCATTAAGATTGAAGTTATTTCTAATTTTAGTCAAGTCATTATCGATTGTGCTTATTTCTTTCTGCTTTTGCGCAAGCTGTCTTCTAAATGGCTTTAATGCTTCTTCCACGCTGCTTATCGTATCGGTGAAAGACATCAATTGAGTCTGGCAGGTTACAAGACCTTCCCTTATATTGATTATTTCCTTGTTCAAATTGTTTTTTTCCTCATCAATCTGCGTGAACCTCAGCCTGGAAGTTTTTGCTGTATCTTTGTACACTTCAAGTTTAGTGCAAAGGGCTTTCAAATTTTTCTCTTTTTCTTGGTAATCATTATTTAACAGCTTTACTTTTTTCTCTATCTCTTCCAACATTTTCTTGCTTGCAAGGCTCTCTTTCTCGTATTGCTTATACTGGTCTTCTCCAAGTTTTATTTCGGACAATAAAATATCCTTTCGCTCCTTTATTTCTCCTTCCCTTTGAGAAGCCTGCCTTATTTTTTCATCGGCCAAACTTATGGACGATTTTATCTGCGAAAACTCATCCTGTATTTTAATATATAATTCATCTTTTTCTGTGTGAGATAACCGTAGTTGAGAAATATCAGCATCCAGCTGATTAGTTTCCGTATTTATTCTTTCATATTGCTTATTTTTCGGATCAAGAGATTTGTCCAGGTTTACAGCTTCTGTTACGCCATGGAGAATATTTTGCACCATTGATGCGATTTCGTATTTTTTTATGTCTTCTTTATATTTTTGAAATTGCTTTGCCTTTTTTGCAGCTATATCAAGGGAAGTTATCTGCTCTTTTAAAAGGGTGAGCATATCGTTCATGCGGTTCATATCAATTTCGGTTCTTTCAAGTTTTCTGATAGTTTCTTCCCGGCGCACTTTATATTTTGATACTCCGGCGGCTTCCTCAAACATCTCCCTTCTCTCATCAGGTCTGGCAGATATTAAAAATTCCACTTTTCCCTGTTCTATAATGGAATATCCTTCCGACCCGATACCGGTATCCAAAAACATATCTCTAATGTCTTTTAGTCTGCATTGAGACTTATTAATAAAATATTCGCTTTCGCCGCTCCTAAACAAACGTCGGGTAATAAGAACCTCGGAAAAATCTATCGGTAAAACATTTTGGGTATTATCAAATGTTAAACTTACTTCAGCCATTCCGGTAGTCTGACGCGCTTGAGATCCGCCAAAAATGACATCAAGCATTTGAGCCCCTCTTAACGATCGTGCTTTTTGCTCACCCAGACACCACCGGACTGCATCGGCCGTATTGGATTTACCGCATCCGTTCGGACCGACAACGGCGGTAATTCCCGGCTCGAAATCCAACTTTGTTTTGTCAGCGAATGACTTAAATCCGAAAATTTCTAATTTTTTTAAATACATAACATTATCTCTCAGTTAGATTTTTTATTCTTCGACGTCCAGGCCAGCATAAGCTTTTCTTAACTCTTCAATTGATGGTGCTTTAACAGGTTTTTCTTTAATATGTTTGTACATTATCATGCCGGCTAAAGCTCCAATTGTAACAATGAACAATACGCCTATAGATGAGCCCGTGTGGCAGCATCCCTCATGTTTTGATTTTTCTTCGTAATAAATTTTATCTCTCTCTTGTTGTGTTAAATTCATGATATTTAGTCTCCTTAGTTTTCGTATACTCTGTACTTTTTATATAAAACTCCTCCCATAGATTCGCACGAACGCTGAGTCAATATATTATCGTCCAATATCCATGAGAATTCCCCTCTTTTTAAACCGTATGCTTTAGCATTTTTAAATGCTTCATAATACATTAAACCTTCAATGCCTTTATTTCTATAATCTTTTATTACTCCGACAATCATAGTCCTTGTACTTTTTATTTTATTTTTTCCTAGCAATATCTTTAAAAATCCGAACGGAAACAATCTTCCGTTTAATTCCTTTGTTATTATATTATAATCCGGTATAGAAAGTTTTATTCCTATTGGTTTTCCGTTTATCTCAGCTAATACAGCAAATTTAGGGTTTATTAAATCTTTCATCCTTGAAGCCATGGTATGGAACTCTTTTTTCGTCCAAGGAACAAAACCCCAGTTTTTTTCCCATGCTTGGTTGTATACTTCAATTGTTTTTTCTATTTCATTCTTAAAATCTTTTAAGTTCATCGGCCTTATGCTCAAGCCTGGATTTTTTTTATAGATTATTCTAGCTAATTTTGCCAAACGATCCATCGGAGCTTCTTCTACGTTTATATCATAAGCATATAGTTCTTTTTTCTTTTTTAATCCACAATCTTGTGCTAACTCCAGGTAATAATCAGGGTTATAAGGCATCATCAAAACAGGTGATGAATCAAATCCCTCGCATAAAAAACCGCATTCATCATTTGTCGACGGATTCATGGGTCCGTACATTTTGTCAATATTTTTACTTTTGAGCCAGTGCTTTACGGTATTAAATAATAATTCTGCAGTTTCTCTATTATTTATGCACTCAAAAAAGCCAAAGAACCCTACATTTTCTCCTTGAAATTCTATATAATGACGGTCAACAATTCCCGCTATCCTTCCGATAACTTGCTCGTCATCGTCAATTGCTAAAAACAATTCTTTTTGAGCATGCTCCCAGAAAGGGCTTTTATTTAAGACAAACTTTATATCAAAAAGCAACGGAGGAACCCAGTTTTCGTCATCTTTGTATATTGACCAAGGAAACTTTATGAATTTATTAAAATCAGAAGATGTTTTTACGGTTTGTATTCGCATTACTTATTGCTGAAATTCCATAATTTTTTGGTCCAGCTTTTCATAGCACTAGTCATTCTTTTCCTTGAAAATAAAAATCTCCATTTCTTCTCAACGGGCAATTGTGTTAACCTTGCTTTTCCGCCCGCAATTATCCCCAGTTGTTTCCCGACTTTTTCAAAAGTGTCTAAAACAAAATCGAGCTGTTTTTCAGTATGCGTTGCCATGAAACTCGTTCTTATAATGGCTTGGCCTTCAGGAACTGCCGGGCTTACTACGGGTGAAGCAAAAACTCCTTCATCATATAGCATACGCCACATCTGGAATGCCTTCATATTTTCACCAACCGTTAAGGGTATTATAGGTGATGCTGATTCTCCGGTATCGAAACCCAAAGAATCAAATCCTTCCTTCATTTTTCTTATATTTTTCCACAAGTTTTCTCTTATTTCAGGTTCCTTTTGAAGTATTGTTAAGGCAGCATCTATTGCTCCTACGCATGCTGGCGGTAAACTTGCCGTAAAAATAAGTGAACGAGCTAAATGTTTAATATAATGGACAATTTCTTTTCTGCCCGCAATAAAACCGCCAATTGAGCCTAACGATTTTGAAGCGGTTGCCATAACAACATCAACATCAGACTGAAGACCAAAATGTTCTCCTGTTCCTTGTCCGGTTTCCCCTAAAACTCCCAAAGAATGTGCATCATCTACTAAAATCCTTGCATCATATAGTTTTGCAAGCCTTACAACTTCTGGAAGATTTATAATATCGCCTTCCATACTGAATACTCCGTCAACAACAATCAATTTACCTTGATCTCTATATCTGATCAGCTGTCTTTCAAGGTCAGCCATATCATTATGCCTGAAACGAGCCATTTCCCCCAAAGCCAACCGACAGCCGTCCAGTATTGAAGCATGGTCGAGCTTATCGGTAATTACTATTTCATTTTTACCGACCAAGGTTGATATAGCTCCGAGATTCGCATGGTGACCTGTTGTAAAAAGTATTGCATCTTCTTTGCCCACGAATTTTGCAAATTTTCTTTCTACTTTTTCATGTAAATCATTAGTTCCGTTTAAAAACCTTGAACCCGTGCATGATGTACCGTATTTTTTGAGCGCTTTTATACTCGCTTTTTCTACTTTTGGATGATGGGCTAACCCTAAATAGTTATTCGAACAGATAACAACTTTCTTTTCCCCTTCAACAATTATTTCCGGACCCTGAGCAGATTCTACCCTTTTAAAATACGCATATACGCCTGCAGCCATGATATCATGCGCAGTCGTAAATTGATGACACTTCTTAAATAAATCATTATGCATTTACTTTAACTCCTCTAACAAATTCGTTTTAAAACCAATTATTTTCTTTATACCACTGATTGGTTATTTTAGCACCTATTTTAAAGTTTGTAAAGTCCATATCCAAATCTCTTTTTGTTTGCGTGTTGTCCCCGATCCAATAAAACTGCAGCATTTCACTGATTTTTTGATTATTTAAAACAGCGGGCTTGTTAATTAATCTAGACATTATTTCGGCAATAAAAGCTACTATCCTAAAAACAAAACCGGGCACAAGCAGCGGAAACACCTTCTTATTGGCCTGTAGAGCAATTTCCTTTCCTATATCTTTCCAAAGATAAGGTTTCTCGTCGGCTAAAAAGTATGTTTTATAATCTGAGCTTTTTTTTGTAAGAGATTTCACGGCAGCACTTGCTAGATCTTTTACGTACAAAAGCTGAAAATAACGCTTTCTGAATGTGAAAGGGCAAAAACCGGAGTTCACAGCTTGAAAAAATATCATTATATCCTTATCTCTTGGGCCGTAAACTGAAGCTGGCCTAAGAATTGTATAAGGAATTTTACCGTCTAAAAGTTTTAATTCTTTTTCTCCAGCAAGTTTGCTTTTGCCGTAATCGGATATCGGAGTCTCTGAATCTCCAACTTTTTTAGGGGTAAAATCCTTTGCCGGGCCCATTACAGCCTGAGACGAAATATATATGAATTTTTTTAACTCAAGCTTATGTTTTAAAATTTCTTTTGCTAAATTCTTTACCACTATTTGGTTGATTTGATAGTAATAATCTTTTTTTGCTGACCTCAACACAGCAGCGCAGTGAATTATGGCGTCAACGTCTCTAACAGCATCTGCAAGTACGCCGTTATCAGTAATACTTCCGTATTTGTACTCTATATCTAAATTTTGAAGCCACTGCAGATTAGCGGTCTTTCTAACCAGGCAAACAACCTTGTGATTGTTTTTCAGCAGTTCCTCAACAATATGACTACCAACAAAACCATTTCCGCCAGTTACTAAAACTTTCATTATATTTTCCGTTAACATATTCGGGGCAACTGGTTTCCCTCAAGCATTACAACAGGCCTTAAGCCCCCTGCCTTCGTTTTTACCCAGACACCCTTGGGATATTTAACAACTTTACCAATTTCTTTAGAATTTTTTCCGTACGGATGTTTCCTTAAAATATTCAGCGCTTTAGATGCATTGTTTCCAGGCAAACATGCAATAAACTTCCCCTCATTGGCAACATATAATGGATCAAGCCCGAGAATTCTGCATGCGGTTTTAACATTATTTCTGATCGGCAGATCAATTTCGCTGATAATTATGCCGACATTTGAAGCTTTTGCTATTTCATTCAAAGTTGTTGCAATTCCTCCTCTCGTCGGATCCCTTAAAACATGAATATTCTCTGTACTTTTTAAAAGTCTACTTACAATACCGTTTAATGGTGCACAATCGCTCTTTATTTTCGTTTTTAGCTTAAAGTCGTTTCTTGCGGCAAGAACTGATATACCGTGATCTCCGATTGTTCCGTTTATTATAACAGCATCTCCATTTTTTGCGAAACTGCCAGATAACTTTGTCTTTTTATTAATAATGCCTATCCCTGAAGTTGTTAAAAATATTTTGTCCGCTTTCCCTTTTTCTACAACCTTTGTATCGCCGGTGACAATTTTGACCCCTGCTTGCCTTGCAGTCTTTGCAGCTGAATCAATTATTTTTTCTAAAATTTTCAAACCTAACCCTTCTTCAATTATTGCAGCTATAGAAATTGCAATAGGTTCGGCACCTTTCATTGCCAAATCATTAACGGTTCCGCATATACTTAGTTTTCCAATATCTCCGTTATCAAAAAAAATCGGATCAACTACAAAAGAATCAGTTGTAAAAGCAATATTTCCCTTTTTATTGCTTATTTCTGCCGCATCGTCCAAAGAATTTAGTGCTTTATTGGAAAATTTTGGAACTATTATCTTATTAATCAGTTCATGGGTTAATCTTCCGCCCGATCCATGAGCTAATAAAATATTTTTTGTTTTACGCATTGTATTCCTTACTATTTTTCGTATTTGTATACGGCAGCACATGAGCCTTCGGAAGATACCATACAGGGCCCGACCGGGTCGGATGGTACGCACCTTTTACCAAAAAGACCGCATTGCTTCGGCTTCTTTAAACCCAAAAGAACTTCCCCGCACTTACATCCTCTCGGTTCTTTTGCTTTCGGAAGTTTAACATCAAATCTTTTTGTTGCATCAAATCCTAGATAAGAAGAATTAAAAGTTAGACCGCTCATCGGAATATTACCTATTGCTCTCCAATTGGAATCTGTCTGAATGAATACTTGCGACAATATTTTTCTTGCTTCTTTATTGCCTTCTTTACTTACAGCTCGGGTATATTGTATCTCAACGGAAGGCTTTCCGTCAGAAATCTGGCTTATAAGCATGTCCACAGATCTTAAGATATCTTTCGGTTCAAAACCCCCGATGACACATGGAATTTTGTACTTTTCAGGAATAAATTCGTATGGAGTAACACCTATAATCGTCGAAACATGCCCTGGCAATAAAAATCCGTCTATTTTTTTATTTTTCGTATCAAGAATTGTTTTTAAAGCGTTCGGAATTGTTTTGAACATGGGTAAAACCGAAAAGTTTTTGATCCCCTTTTTTTTGGCAATTATCAGGGTCGATGCAATGGCCGGGGACGTGGTTTCAAAACCAACCCCAATAAAAACTATTTCTTTTTTTGGGTTTTCTTTAGCTATTTCAACTGCATCCAACGGAGAATATACTATCCTCACATCTGCACCCTTACTACGTTCTATCTCAAGACTGGACACGGAACCCGGGACCCTTATCATGTCTCCAAATGTAGTAATTATTACATCTTTAAATTTTGATAGTTCAACAGAGCGGTCAATATCTTCAATAGGTGTTACGCAAACAGGGCAACCGGGGCCGGAAAGCATATTAACATTTTCAGGAAACAGCTTTTTTAAGCCGAATTCTGCAATGCACATCGTATGAGTTCCGCATACTTCCATGAAATTCAGTTTTTTCTGTATTTTAGGCATCTAATTTCTCTTTTAGCCGTTTTATAAGAATCCCCGGCTCTTTTTCAACAACTATAAGTGATTTTTCGGATTCAGAAAAGAAATTTTCCTTAACCATATGGCCAAGAAAAGAAATAAAATGATTGAAATATCCCTCGATGTTTAATAAAGAGCAGGGTTTTTTGTGTATATCAAGCTGATTCCATGTTACAGCCTCGGCAAATTCTTCCAAAGTTCCTATTCCCCCGGGTAAAGCGATAAAAGCATCGGAAAGATCCGCCATTTTCGCTTTTCTCTCGTGCATGTCTTTAACGACATACAGTTTTGTAACATCTCTTTTTACAAGTGCATCAGTACAAAGTTTTTCAGGAATCACACCGATTACTTCGCCGCCTCCGGACATTACTGATGCAGCAAGAACACCCATAATGCCTACTTTCCCTCCGCCAAAAACGAGCCCAAAATTATTTTTTGCAAGGAGTGTCCCCAAATCTTTCGCAATATTTTTGTATTTACTGTTATTTCCCGAGCTTGAACCGCAGAAAACACAAATTTTCTTCATTTTAAACCACCTTTGAGCAAGTTAATAGAATTGGCCCAGAGCGAAGCGTGGGACTTAATTTTCCTTGCCCTCCGAAGCTATAAAATCAATACGGCGAATAGCCGTGTTTATTGATTTTATGCAAGCGCAGGAGGGTTATTTTTTCCCTAAACCATCGAACGTTGTTTTTAATATTTCTATGGTTTTAAGCGCATCTTCTTCTTTAAGTTTTTGAATTGCAAATCCGGCGTGAACAATAACATAATCACCTACTTTTGACTTCGGCATCAGATCCAGCTGGACAGATCTGGCTACTCCGCCAAAATCAACTTCGGCAGTATAATCTTTGCCTATTTTTATAATTTTTCCAGGTACAGCTAAGCACATATTTTTTACCTTTGATTTGATGCTATCCAGGCTTGGCCAAGAGAAATACCGCCATCGTTTGGAGGTACAAGATTGTTCCAGTAGACTTTAAAACCCGCTTTCTTGAGCATGTTATCCACAAGCGTCAATAAAACCCTATTTTGAAATACTCCGCCACTCAATATTACACTTTCTACTTTAAACTCTTTTTTTGCCTTTTTAGCTAATTTTTCAACTATTTTTGCCATTGTAAGATGAAATTTTGCACTAATTAGAGGCAATGGCAATCCATTATTCTTATCAGAGCATATTTCTCCGAACATCTCATCAATTGAAACAATGTTGCTAGCATCATCATTTTGGTTGAATAGGCTGAAATTATACCCTTTTTTAACTTTCTTGTCTACTGCCAATACTTCCAATTCCATGGCAGCCTGTGCTTCATAGGAAACCTCATTTCTTAAACCTAAGATTGCTGCCACAGCATCAAATATTCTACCGACACTGCAGCATTCTAGAGAATTGATTCTATTTTCAATAATATTTTTAATCTGACTATAATGAATATTGTTCGAAATATGCCTTGGAATCTCCCTTATTTGTGCTTTCTCGAGCACTGATGCAGCGAGCCGCCAAATTTCTTTTACTGCAATATCGCCACCAGGCAGAAGAAAGTAGTCAAAGTGTGCATACCTTGTGAACTCAGTGCCATTGCATAAAAAACACTCTCCGCCCCATACTTTTCCATCCAACCCATATCCATTGCCATCAAATATAAAAGCTATCGCTTGTTTTTTTATTTTATGCTCTGCAATAACTGAAGCAGCATGTGCATGATGATGCTGAACGGCAGTTAATTTAATTTTCGGATAATCTTTCTTTTTTCTTTTTGCGTAAATTGTAGAAAGATAATTTGGATGAAAATCATGCACTATCAACGATGGCTCTACATCAAGATATTTTTTGAATCTCTCTATTGCCTCTTCATAAAAATCCAAAGATTCCTTATTGTCCATATCTCCAATGTATTGAGAAACATAAGCATTGCTACCTCTTGTAATACAAAATGTATTTTTCAGTTCCGCGCCGGTTGCAAGTATAGGCATTATGTTTTTGGATTTTAAAATATCTAAAGGATCGGGCACGTAACCTCTGCTTCTTCTGATAAAAATTGATTTGTCAGGCTTATCATTAATATCTTTAAGAATAGAATCGTCACACCTATTATGAATTGGCCTATTATTCACCAAAAAATAATCCGCTATTTCTGATAATTTTTTACCTACCGAACTTTCAGTACAACAAATCGGCTCATCACTTTTATTTCCGGACGTCATTATAAAATATCTGAAAGGGTATTTCTCGTCTGAAAATAACAATTTGTGCAAGGGGGTATAGGGCAGCATAACTCCAATATTCAAATTATTGGGCGAAATTTCATCCATAGAATCCAGGTGATTTCCTGCACGTTTTTGAAGCAGAACTATCGGTTTTTTTGGCGAAGTTAGCAAACTGTGTTCTGTATGATTTACATATGAGATTTGTTGCACGCTTTGAATATCCTTAGTCATAATTGCAAAAGGCTTATATTGCCGGTTTTTTCTTTTTCTTAAAGTTTTTATTGCATTAGGATTTTCTGCATCGCAGACTAAATGATATCCTCCAAGGCTTTTTATTGCGATTATCTTTCCTTTTTTCAAATAATGCACTGTATCTTTTAGGGCTTTTTCGCGTTCGGAGACTTTTTCCGTTTTATTGCTTAGGAGCATAACCTTCGGTCCGCAGTCAGGACAAGCATTTGGCTGTGCATGAAACCTTCTATCAGCAGGGTCATCATATTCTTTACTGCAGGATTCGCACATCTTAAAACCATTCATTGTCGTATTTTTTCTGTCATAAGGTGTCTGTGAAGTTATCGTAAATCTCGGGCCGCAATTTGTGCAATTGATGAAAGGATACAAATATCGCCTGTCATCGTACGACAGAAGCTCTTTGCCACAATCTGCGCAAATAGATAAATCGGCAGGTATATCTACTGATGTCTTTTGACCGCTGGTACTTTTTTCTATCGTAAACGCTTTGAAATTTTTGATAGGGGTTTCAGATACTGATATGTTTTTGATTTTTGCAGGATAAGATATTTGCTTTTTTAGTTCTATCAAAAAGCTTTTAACATCACTTTTGTTTGCGAGAAGCTCGATAGCGACGCCTGAAGCAGTGTTTGCAATAGCACCTTTCAGATGTTTTTTAACCGCTAGTCTATACACGGTAGGACGAAAACCGACTCCTTGAACATGGCCTTTAATTTTTATCCTAAAAGCTGAAAGTTTTTTATTATTCTCCTTCAATGTTTTTAACATATGTTTCTTTGCCGGAAATAATTTCAATATCTTTTTCACCGCACTTTGGACACGCCATTACGCTAATATTTTCTTTGGTTATCATTTGGTTGCATTTTTTACATTTCGCTGCTAAAGGGAGTTTTTCAAACACTAATGCACTACCCTCGGCCATCGTTCCGGGCAAGGTATGATCTTTCAGTGAGTGTGTTAAAAAATCTTCTTCGATTCCCGATGCTTCCCCTATTACTATGATTATCTTAGTAATCTTTTTTAAATTGTTACTTTCCGCATTTCTTCTTATTATGTCCCACAAATCTTTTGCGATGCCTAATTCGTGCATTACTTTTTACCGTCCAATTTTTTTATTTCAGAAACGACATCGTCAACAGCCTTTGACACTTCGGCCGAAAAATCACCACCAAAATCTATTGCTTTAGGCTGAACACCCAACAAATAGATATCCGCATCGGTTTCCTTTTTTACATAATCAATCATCATATTTAAAGACATTCCATGTGTAAACATGCCTGTTTGAAGCAATTGGTTAACATCCAAAAGCTCTGCTTCACCCGGATCTTTTCCCATATCAACAGCATCCACAAAAACTATTGATCCGCTTTTATGATTTGTTATTTGTTTTAAATAGTTTTCGGGCACTTCACCGCATTCTATTAAACTGAAACTTACCTCAGACCGCAGTTTCCTTATAATTTCAGGGCCCAGGCCGTCATCTCCTTTGAGCACATTGCCTATCCCTGCAAACAAATATGGAGGTTTAAGTTGTTTCAATTTGTTAGCTATCATTTTTCCGCCTTAAAGAACTGCCCTCCTGTCTGGTTAAAAACTATGACCTGATGTCTGCATTTTGGACATAAGATCCGGTACAAGTCCGGACGCTGCAGCTCCAGAGAATCATTTTCTGTAACTAAATCCTTTGCGACCTTCAACTCTTTTTGAATCATATAGAACAGATTAAAATTTCCTGACGAGAGCGGCCCTAATTTTTTTATAAGCCATAAAATATGCTCCTTTGGCGCTATTACAGTTTTGCAGCACTCGCAGACCACTAATTCTTTTTCAATTTTTGAATATAGTGAATCTCTGGTAAAAGTTGAAAGCTCAAATTCAGCTGAAAGCTTTACTCCGTCTTCAGTAGTACATAAACTCTCACATTGACCACAGAAGATGCACAAATCATAATGCCAGATAAGCTCACGCTTTGCCTGTTTATTTGTGATATTATCTTTAAGCTCAATTGCATTTGCAGGACAAACATTTGCACACGCGCCGCAGCCGATGCATTTTTCATCACTCGGAATAGGTTTGCCTCGGAAACCCTCATAAGGCACGTGAGGCTCTTGAGGAAACTTTGTTGTATAAGGCCCTTTAATAAAAGCTTTGATGGCCTCTTTGAGTTCTCTAATTTTGGGAAATTTCATGTCTGTTGTCTTTTTTTAAATCCTCATCATATTTATCTTTTAGTGTTTCCTTACACATTTTTATCCCCTGTTTTTTAGCGGCCCTTAAAAGAACGTGGGACTCAACGGGAGAAATTAAGAGAATTACCAAAAGACATATCAAAGACTTTATTCCTACTGCAGAAAATCCGTTCATTATAACAATGCCGAACATTATACTTGTAGTGCCGATCGTAATGCATTTGGTTGAAGTCAAAAGTCTTGTATAAATATCAGGATAACGTATCAGGGTTATTGCCGATAATAAATTGAACAAAACTCCAAGACTGATAAACCCGTAACCTGTTAAATCTAAATAATTAATCATCTAACGCTTTTCCTTCCAAATATTTGGCCAAAGCAATAGTGCCTATAAAAGCCTGGATAGTCCACGCAATAGCTATATCAATATATAAATCCTCGCCCGTAACGGCGGTTAGAATCCCGCAAAAACCTATTACAATTACGCTTAAGATTTTAAAAGCAGAGGCCCTATCGCATGCTGTTGGACCTATAAAAAGCCGAAGCAGCACAATAAAGCAGCTGAATAACAATATGTAAAACCACCTCAAAAACATATTTTCAGGCAGCACTATGTCTATCGCTATAAATCCCAGAACAAATATTAAGCCTAGTATCCATCTATGAGTTTTCATTTTATTCAAAAACCTTACCAATAATTTTTTCATACCTGCTTATTTTATCACGCAGGTATTTTTCATTTTCGTCATTTTGAAGCTGCAGACAATGGACATAGAGATGCCTGTTTTCGTCTATATCGATAATTCCCATCCCTGAAACAAGGACTATTGTGTGAGCAAGCATTGTAATAGCTGTCTTGCTTTTAAAATTTGTTTCCACTTTGATAATACCAGGATTGATATCCAGCCTTGGCCTAAACATCGAAATTGCTATATCAAGATTTGTTTTTAACATGTCCCATAAAAAAAAGATAACATAAACGACGAACCATAAATATCTTTTTATTTCTACTGCTTTACGGGGATTTTCTGTAAATAAATCTCCGACGATCAATGCTATAATCAAACTGGCAAACAATCCCCCTAGTATATTGAATTTTTCTACCGACCATGTAAAGATAAGCCATATAACAAAAGACACAAAAAATAATACTATTCTGCTTTTTATCATCTCAGTAAATCTCCAACAAAAACCGCATAATCTTTGCCCCTTAATAATGCATTAACAGCAAGCCCCAAAAAGTTATCATATATTTTTGGAAGAAGAAGTAAGCCCATAAACATGCAGAGTAAGGCCAGCGTAATCATGGCAATTTTCATAAAAAAAGGAACTTCAGAAATATTTTTTAAGTTGTCTTTAATATATCCATAGAAAATATACCTTTGTACTTTCAAAAAAGATGCTAAAGTTAAAATACTGCCCAATACGGCCAAAAATGCAAACCAATAATGGTTAGCCTGTATACAAGCAACGATAATAATAATTTTGCTCCAAAAACCGCTCAAAGGCGGAACTCCTGAAATAGACATTGAGGCAATCATGGAAGATCCGCTTGTAACGGGCATTTTCTCAGACAATCCCCCTAAATCTTTTATATTCCTGGTATTAGCAGCGTATTCAATGCTTCCTGCGTTTAAGAAAAGAAGCGGTTTAAATGTGGAATGATTTATAAGATGAAATATCCCTCCCAAGATACCTAAAGGAGTTCCCAAACCAATTCCAAGTGCAATATATCCAATCTGGCTTACCGAATGATATGCAAGAAGTCTTTTAAAATCCCATTGATATAAAGCCAATATTACCGCAACTATGATAGAAACCACCCCCAGAATTGAGAGAAGGTTCAAAAGAGCATAATTTATCCCCAAAATATTATAAAACATTCTCATTAAAAGATATAATCCTAATACTTTGCAAATCACTCCGGAATAAACCGCAGAAATTGGGCTCGGCGCTGACGTGTAAGCATCAGGCACCCATGAATGAAAAGGCACTAAAGTAGCTTTCAAAGACAGCCCGATAACAAACAGCAAAACAATAAAAATATTATAAGCGCCCTTGTTTGTATTTAAATTCGCAATTATATCAACAAAACTTAAAGAAGATGTTTTTGCATATACCAATGCTATTGCAAGCAAAATAAACATTGATGATATTGACCCAAGCACCATATATTTAAAAGACGCCTCAAAATTTTCTCCTTCGTTATAAAATGACGCAAGGATATAAACCGCAATCAATGTTACCTCTAGAAAGACAAAGGCATTAAATAAATCAGCAGATATCAATACTCCGTTTACGCCGGAGATAAGAATCATCAATAAACTATAATATTTCCATTTACCGATTACTTTTTCCATATGCTGAATTGAATATACCACAAGTATCAATAGCAAAACGTTTACTGTTACAAGCATTAAAACTGTCAGACCGTCCATTACCAAATGAATGCTCAGTTTTGGCACCCAATTTCCCACTTTGTAAACAACCATTTTGTTCACAGAAACTTCATTTATTGATTTTAGAGACAAAAAAGCCAATCCCAAAGTTGAAAGCAAAACAATACTGTCCAGTAATTTATTAGACAACTTTCTGCAAAGGGAAGTTAAAATAGCAGCAAATAGAGGTATAATAACAAAAAGAGGTAGTATCATAAAATTAACCTTTTAGTTTTTTAATTTCAGAAATATTTAAAGTTCCGTATTTTTCATATATTCTCATGGCTAAAACCAACAAAAATATGATCAACGCAAGGCTTATCAGGATTGTCGTTAAAACCATTGCCTGCACTAAGGGGTCTACAAAAACCGTTAAACCAGGTTTCAATATGGGAATTTCCCCATCAGTTTTGTATCCTGCCAAAACAAATATCATGTCTATCGCATATCCCATAATGGCAATACCTAAAATAATTTTTAAGATATTTCTCTTCGCAAACACACCGTATAAACCTATGGAAAATAATATCATGCACAAAAAATATTCAATCATTTAAGTTTAGTTCTCCTTCTTAAAAGACAATACATTCAAAAAAACCAAAAACAGCGATCCGGCCGAAGCGATACAAAGTGAAGTATTTGTTAAAATAATTAGGCTTGAGGCAAACGCACTGTATTTCCTTCCGTCGGCAAAATCCATGCCGAAATATATCCCAATTACAGTCATTACCAGCATTAGAAGGACAAATATATCTCTTATTATCGCCAGCCTAAAATAACTTATTCGTTTCAACACTTTGTCTTTTCCAAATACAAATAATAACAACAACAATGCTAAGGAAGCAATTAACCCCCCGGCAAAACCCACCCCATGGCTTTCTTTAGCATGAAAAAAGATATAAATGGCAAATATTAAAATAGGGCCCAAAATCATCCTTGTTATAACTTTAACTATTAAAGACATGCCGTTCATTTAATTCTCCGGGATTTTCCTAAAGCCGATTTTACTCCGATCGCTAATGCAAATAGAACTATTATACCGCCGAGCGAATCATAACTTCTAAAACCCAATGCAATAGCCGAAACAATATTGGAAGCTCCAGTTTTGCTTAAGCCCGAAGCAATATAAAGTTTAGAAATTTTCATATATGGTGAACCGAATTTTGCTATATCAACGACTGCAAAGTATGCAATAAACAAAAAGAATCCAATCAAAACAAGAACAGAAATTATCGTAAATATGTCTGAATTCCTATGATAATGCCTATCTGTGCTTATTGTCGCTTTCACGAATACGGTCAAAACTACTACTTCAACCACAAGCAAAATAATAGCCAGGTCCGGTGCTTTAAGCATCAAAAATAAAAGCGATAAACTCAAACTCAAAGCGCCTATCGCAATTACCGATGAAAGCATGTCTTTAAATTCGATTGCAAATATTGCTGCAATGATCATAAAAATTAGTATTAATTGAATTGATAGCATAAGCGTTATTTAACCAAATAAAAATATACAGCAACAAATCCCAGAATATAGAATAACAGATATGTTCTTAAATTTCCGCTATGTATAAATGATAACATAGCGCCTATTTTAAGGACTACCTTTGTGGAAATTTCATAAATATCAAAATATTTTTTCTTTGCATAAAAATACATCCATTTAAAAAAACTAATATCTGAAACTGTATTATAGAATTCTGTTGCCTTTACCACGGTCTGTGAATCAAGTTTTTCGCCGCCAACAAATGCCGAGCTCATTTTGAATTTGAAGCTGTTAATTAAATATATGAAAACTCCAGCTAATAATCCGAATAAGATAAACATAAATGCTATATCAGGCTTCCAAATACTTATGGACGAATCAAGCGTAATATTAAAAACCTCTAAACTAGGAATTATTAATTTATTCAGGACAAGTTTATAAGGAAATATTCCGAAAACAAAACAAAGTGCTGCAAGTATTCCTATCGGAAATAACATCAAATTCCCGGCTTCCTTAATTTTTAAATCCTTATCAAGACTTGTTTGCCCAAGAAAAACTGCGTGTAATAATTTCATAAAGCTTGCCATAGTCAAAGCTGAGCCAAACATGGCAATTACGATTGTAATACCATAAATTACCTGCAGCAGCTCACCCGATGAATAATCATTGAATTTAAGAATCAAAGACTGATATATCATCCATTTTGAAACAAAACCATTTAAAATCGGGATTCCTGAAATAGCCAAGGCAAATATCAACGTTCCAGCAAAAGTATACGGCATAAATTTGGATAAACCGCCTAATTTATCAAGATTGGTACTGCCCGCGTGGTGTTCTACAGCTCCAGCAGAAAGAAATAGACCGCTTTTGTATATTGCATTATTCAACATATGAAATATACTTCCTGCTATACCAATTGCGGATCCCGTTGCAATTCCAAGTATCATATACCCCACCTGTGATACAGCATGGTAAGACAATAGCTTTTTCATATCGTGCTGAACCATTGCCATATAGACAGCCAGCAGAATAGTTAACCCTCCGATAACTAACAGAAGGATTGTCATCGATGAATTTAACACAAACAATTGATTGCATATTAAAACAGCCAAAAATATTCCAAGCATTTTATCTATTGAAGCCGGTAAAAATGCGCTGATACTCAAAGGTACATCATCGGCAAAATCAGGAATCCATGTATGGAACGGCATTGCTCCCGCTTTTGTCAGTGCGGCTGTTATAAAACATATAAAAGCTATTATTCCCATCGGAGATGCGGCTTCCAGGATAATCTTGGAATCATATATTTCTAAAGATTTTGTTAAATTAAAAAATATTGCCATTCCGAATATCAGTATGGCATCCGAAGCGCCAATAAAAACGAAAGCTTTTTTCGCCGCATTTGATGCTTTTGGAAAAAGATTAGCTAATAAATACAGCATTAATCCTGATAGCCCCCAAAAAATCAGCAAAACTAAAAGGTTTTTGCTATAAACTGCCGCCAAAGAAAATGAGATGCTGAAAAAAATGTACGAATAATACTTGTTTAACTTATGGAATGAATTTGCATATTTCATTGAAAACATCACAACTATAAATCCAATAAAAGTGCAGCCTAATCCGATCAGTGCGGAAAAATATGTAAATACGAATACATTTGTATAAGAAAGCCCCAAAGGTTTTACCAAATTATATATTCCATATATTAGGCAAAACATAGACCCTGCTATAGCTAATGATTTTATTATACTAGAAAAACGGCTTGGCATCAGCATAAGAATCGCGCCGACTATAAAAATTATTGCTATTGGATATTCAATCATTTATATTAACTCTTTTTTCAATTTTTCCGTTCGTTCTTGAGATAATCTAATCAAGTCGTTCCCGGAATATATCTTTTTAGAATCTGACGCATTTACAACTGCCACTCTTTCTGTGCAGCAATAACATGGATCAACAGCAGCAAGTATAATCAATGCATCAGAAATCATATGCCCGACTACGGCTTTTTCGTTGGTTGCAACATTCATAAAAGACGGTGCTCTTACCTTATGACGAATTGGTCTATTGGTCCTGTCTCCCTTAACGTAATGGAGGCATTCTCCTCTGGGGGCTTCGTGACGTCCTATTCCCTCACCTTCAGGGATTTCTTTCACCTTAACCTCAATTGGAGAATTAAGGTTTTTAAGTTTATTCAAACATTGTTTGATCATTTTTATTGATTCATATATTTCAAGAATTCTCACCAATATTTTATCGTAAATCGCTCCGCCTTCACTTGTTATTACATTCCAGTCAATCATGCCATAAGCAGCATAGGGCTCATCGCGTCTTACATCTATCGAGACACCCGATGCACGAGCCAAAGGCCCTAATGCACCATAATTTTTAATGTCTGCTTTAGTCAGCACTCCTATATTTTTTGTTCTTGCATGAATTACAGGATCGTCAACAACAACACCATGAAACATATCATTAGATTTTTTAAGCTCATCCAGTTCTTTTTCTATCCAGGATATATCATCGTTATTAATATCGCGCCTCACTCCTCCTATTTTAATCATCGCATAATGCTGTCTGTTTCCGGATATTTTTTCAAATATATCTAAAAGAGGCTCACGTGCTTTCCAAGACCACATCCAGACAGTATTGTATCCTAAGAAATGTCCTGCCAACCCAAGCCAAAGCAAATGAGAGTGAATCCTTTCTAATTCGCCCACAATAGTTCTGATATATTTTGCTCTATCAGGTATTTCAATGTTACCCATATCCTCAACAGCATTAACATAAGCAAATGGATGAGATGTAGAACATATGCCGCAAATACGTTCAACCAGAAAAATTCCCTGATCGAAATGTTTAGACTCTGATATTTTTTCTATTCCTCTGTGGTTATACCCCAATTCAATATCCATTCCCACAACTTTTTCGCCTTCAACGTGAAGACGGAAAAACTCAGGCTCTTCCTGAAGAGGATGATACGGCCCTATGGGCACAAAGCATTTTTTATTTTCTGTCATTGTTATTTCTCAGAGGATATTTATCTTTCGGCCAATCATCCGGCAAAAGCAAATGCTTTAAATTCGGATGTCCTATGAACTTTATACCCAGCAGTTCGTGCATTTCTCTCTCAATCCATTCCGCCGCCTTCATAACGGGCGTAATGGATTCGATCTCCGGATTATTTTTATCTTTTAAAAAAGTTCTTATAGATATTATTTTACCTGTTGCATCGTCAGAAAAATGGTATAAAATCTCAAAATTATGCCTTGTATCAGTACCGCTTGCAATAGAAAACCTCAAATTATATTCATCATAAAGAATCTTTGTAACATCGACAATGTCTAAAGGATTGATCTCGATATAAATCCTTTTTGGATTGTGTTCTTTAAACTCTATTACTCTGTCGGATAATTTATTCAATATTTCTTCTATAATATTCATTTTTTACCGCTGTTTAGCTTTTCTATTAGCTTTGCTATCCCTGCAATCATTGCTTCAGGTTTAGGCGGACACCCTGGAATGTAAATATCTACAGGTACAATTTTATCTAACGGCCCGCATGTGTTGTATGAATCTCTAAATATAATTTCTGAGCAGGCGCATCCGCCAATTGCAACAACAAAACATGGTTTAGGCACTTGTTCATATATCTCTTTAAACCTATGAACAACTTTATTATTTACTGATCCCGTAACCAACAACACATCAGCGTGCCTCGGAGACCCCACTAACTGCATTCCGAATCTTTCCAAATCAAATCTAGGTGTCAGAGCATCCAGTATCTCTATATCGCAAGCATTGCATGGACTGCATGCCGTATGAAAAACGAATAAGGATTTTGTTATGGCTTCATTTTTATTCATATGCTAGTACCCAAAAATAGCCAGTATCAAGGCTAATAAGGCCAATCCCGTTACAAAAAACCAGAAAAATTTCAGCGCCTGGTCAACCCTTAATCTAGGATTAGTATTTTTGACTATAATTCCCATTACCACAATCAGTAAATATTTTAACGCAATAAACACAACATTGCCTCCGCCAAAATACATAGCGATAACAAACAATGGGCCAATCACTAAAAGCATCATCTTGGCCATTTTCCAGACGGCTAGTAATGGCCCGGAGTATTCTGCCAAATATCCGCCGGCAAGCTCAGTCTCGGCTTCAGCCATATCAAAAGGCACAATTCCCAGTTTTGCATGCATGCATAACAATGCGGCTAGAAACGCCAGTATGCCTGACAAAGAAAAAATAAACGATCCATTAGCCTGCTGAAACATTATTATTTGCCCCAGTGAAATATCCTTTGTTTTAATTATGGGAATCAGAATGCTTATAATGAAAGGAAGTTCATACGCCATCATAGATTTCATCTCTCTGCTGGCACCCAAAGCTGCATATGGACTGTTTGATGCCGAAGCTCCTATTATCGCTGATAGCGACGGTACAACAAGAAGATAAATAAGAACGATTAAATCCCCAATAAAACCTTTTTGCGGATACATCCAGGTAACAATTAGGATATTTGATATCAGAATTATCGATAAAAAAGATATAGCAGGGGCCAATATGAATGCTGTTTTATTTCCGCCGACAGGAATAATTGTTTCTTTTAAGAACAGTTTCCTTACATCATAAAATGGCTGCAAAATTGACGGGCCCTGACGCCACTGGATCTTCGCTGTCACCTTTCTGTCTATCCAGGATACCAGACTTCCGAAAAGCAGAAGAAATATTAGTCCGGGAAATATTAAGGAGTAAAATATATAGTCTATCATTTGTCTTTCTGCCATTTAACCGTATGCACAAAAAATTTGCCACTGCGCACGGAATGTATATTTTTAGAAATATTTTCTTCCACCTCAACCCACTGGAGCGCATTTTTTTCGCATGTTTTTACACATATAGGCGGATTATCATCGTTTGCACGATCAAAACATAAATCACACTGTGATGTTTTATAATCGATTATTTCCGGAAAAATAACTCCGAAAGGACATGCAGCACTGCATGTTTTGCAAGATGTACAGAGCATTGAATAGCGATTCAGCATACCGTCGTCCCTTCTCTCAAGAGCTTCACGTGTGCAAGACTTGATACATGGAGCATCTTCGCACTGTCTGCAAACATGCTCCTGTACCGACAATGCTATACATCTTATTTGTCCTTTATTATCAGGATGGAAATAATAGTCGCAAGTCGCCGAACATTGCTTGCATTGATAACATTTTTCTAGGTCTATAAGTAACTTTTTCATTTTAGGCAAAAGGTTCCGGAATATCTTTTATCTGATCATACGTAAAAACAGGTCCATCTTTGCATATAAAATAAGGTCCTAGCTGGCAGTGCCCGCATTTACCAAAGCCGCACGACATATTCGCTTCCATAGAAAGATATATATCTTCAGGCTTAAAACCTGCTTCGAGAAGCTTCATTGTGCCGAATTTCATCATAATTGGAGGGCCGCAGACTACGGAAACGGCGTTTTCCAAATTTATTTTTACTTTATCGATTAAACATGTCACCAAACCAACAGTTTCGTCCCATTGCCCTGTTGGACACTTATCTACACTTCTTAAAATATTTAAACCCTTAATATTTTTCGATTCGTCAAAAAGCCCTTTATAAACTACATCTTCAGGAGTTCTGGATCCATAACAAAGAGTTACTTTTTCAAATTTATCAATCTGTGAAAGGAGAGTGAGAAGAAATGACCTCAAAGGTGCCATTCCTACACCACCGCCTAAAATCAAAACTTCCTTGCCGTAAAATTTCTCTATAGGATAACCGTTGCCGTATGGGCCGCGTATCCCTAAGGTTTCTCCGCCCTTTAAATTATGTAAATGGTTTGTCACCTGGCCTGCATTCATGATTGTAATATCAATAGTATCAGTTTCTAACGGTGAAGACGAAGGGGTAAAAGGGGCTTCTCCGAGACCGGGAACAGAAAGTTCCACAAACTGGCCGGTCGAAAAACTGAATTTCTCACTAACCTTAAGAACAAAAGTCTTAATATTAGACGTTTCATTAATAACTTCCTTTAATTTTACCGGAATTGATTTATAAGGACTTTTAAACATATATTATTCAGCCTTCATTGAGGGTTTGCAGACTTTTTCTGATA
>JBHPNE010000008.1:0-51337 GCA_042562855.1 Elusimicrobiota bacterium | reverse complement strand
ATTGCTGCCGAAAATCAAACCGAATCCCAGGAAACGGAAGAAAACGAAGGAGAAATAACTGAAGAAGATAATAAGGAAAACCAAAGCGATAACCGTCAACAGCGGCCCTAAACTTTAAATTTAATATACCTTAGGAGAAAACATGAAAAAATTAATAATCCCTGTTCTTACAATGTTTTTATTAAGCGGATGTTTTGTTTCGGTAAAAAAGTATGAAATGAAAGAAAATGAAGCGATTGAATTAACCGAAAAACTGTCTCTTATGAATAAGGAAAAAGAAGAGCTGGAAAAAGAGATAGCCGGCCTAAGAGAAGATGCCGAGAACCTATCTACTTCTCTGGAATCAACGCAAAATCAGAAAAATCAAATGATCAGCGAATTAACAAAAACTAAAAATGACCTGGAAGAAAAGATAAGCGCCTTGGAAAAAGAAATGGAAACATTAAAGCAGGAGAAAGAAAAAGCGATAGAAAGCATGAAAAACAGCTATGACAATTTGGTGAACAAAATGGAATCAGAAATTAAGGAGGGTGAAATTGTTATAACCCAGCTTAAAAATAAATTAACCGTAAACATGGTAGATAAAATATTGTTCAAATCAGGTGAAGCTGAAGTAATGAAAAAGGGGGAGCAAACTCTCGGCAAAGTAGGAACCGTATTAAAAAAGATAACAGATAAACAAATAAGAATAGAGGGTCATACTGATAATATTCCTATATCAAAGGAATACCAGACAAAATTCCCTACAAACTGGGAACTTTCTGCAGCACGAGCAACAAATGTAGCCCGTTATTTAATAGACAAGGCCGAACTTGATCCTAAAATGATATCCGTTGCAGGGTACGCCGATACCCGCCCAGTTGCATCTAACAAAAAACCGGAAGGTAGGGCAAAGAACAGGCGCATCGAGATAGTCTTGGTACCATTGGATAAATAGTTGAGGATTTTATGCAAAAATTAATCCTACCCATCGCCGTACTGTTTTTATTCAGCGGTTGTGTAGTTTCTGAAAAGAAGTATAAAATGAAGGAGGAAAAACTGGCCCTGGTAACCGAGGAAAGAGACCAGCTGCTCATTGATAAAGATGAACTTGAGGAACAGATTGAAATTTTGTCGAATGACGCACAGAATCTGTTTGATTCCTTAGAATCCACCCAAAATGACAAGAATAAACTGATCACCGAGTTAACAAAAACTAAGAATAATCTTAATGCCAAAGTAGCTGCTTTTCAAAGAGAGGCCCGAAAGTTAAAACTTGAAAAAGAACGGGCATTGGCAAGCATGAAAAAAAGTTACAATAATTTGGTTAACAAAATGCAGTCTGAAATAAAGCAGGGAGAAATTAAAATAACCCAGCTAAAAAATAAACTGACCGTCAACATGGTGGACAAAGTGCTTTTCAGATCTGGCGAGGCCGAGGTATTGCAAAAAGGTGAATTAACACTCGCAAAAGTCGGAACAGTTCTAAAAGATATCACTGATAAACAGATAAGAATTGAAGGTCATACCGACAATGTCCCTATTTCAAAGGATTTTCAGGCCAAGTTTCCTACAAATTGGGAGCTTTCCACGGCAAGAGCTACAAATGTAGCACGCTATTTGATCGAAAACGCAGGAATCAATCCCAAGTTAGTATCAGTTGCTGGTTACGCTGACACGCGACCGGTTTCTTCAAATAATAAACCTGAAGGAAGGGCGAAGAACAGACGCATAGAAATAGTTCTCATTCCTTTGGATAAATAATATAGGAGGATACTATGTCTAAATTCTATCTGTTCGGAAAGTATTCGCAAGATGCTCTGAAACATGCTTCCAGCGACCGCACGAAAAAAGCTGTTGAAATCATAGAAGGTTTCGGAGGAAAAGTTCTTTCCATGGACATACTTGTAGGCGAAAAAGATCTTGTTATGGTAGTAGACCTGCCCAATACTGTGAGTGTTATAAAAGCATCAGTAGAGCTTATAAAGATGACGGGAATAGGATTTTCCAGCTCGCCGGCTATGCCCGTAGAAGATTTTGATAAGCTTATTAAGTAAATTAGGTCCGAGACGTTGCTTTGGGCAAATATTGAAGATTGGGAAACTTTGTTCTATTATCAATTGTCTAAATAAATGAAGATATAAAAGGTACTTGCATATGAAAATGCTCAATTCATTTAAAATACTGCTTTCAATAGTTGTTTGTTGCGTTTTTTTCTATGGATGCGCTGTAAATTCCGTTATAAGCCGCTCGTATGATTTTAAAAAAATGAATAAAATAGCGATAATGAGAGTAAAATCTCAGGATAAAAATTTAAAAATGACAAAAGATATTTTTGCCAGGGAACTGCTCAAACAGGATTTCACCGTTGTTGAGCGCTCAAGGATCAGACAAATATTGAAAGAACAAAAATTATCCGAAGAATTCAGTCTTGCTCCCAAAAACACTCGATTAATCGGAAAACTATTAGGCGTTGACACCCTTTTAATGGGTGATGTCGCACACTACGCTTCGGAAGAAAGAAAAACTGATGCTGTTGAAACTGAAGATGTCTATGTGGAGCCTATTTATTCAATTCAAAGTTCCAAAATGCCTGACGGCAAATATAAACAGGTGATAGCACAAACGGGAAGAAAAATACGAAGAGAGACCAGAAAAAGTCCCGATACATATAGAACCTCGCCAAAAGTTGGTGTAACCGCAAGAATCGTAGATGTAGAAACTGCAGAAATAGTATGGGTAGGGTCTGTAATAAAGTCGGGAAACACCTCTATGGACGCAGCAGAAAAATGCGTAGTGTATCTAATGAATAATTTCAAGAAAGACCTGAAAAAAAACCTGAAAAAAAGATAATTTCTACTCTACTTCCTTTCAAAAAATATTTAATCTATGTTGAAAATTTTTACTCTATCCAATCTGAAAAAACGCTGGCATTCTGAAGGCGGATATAAAGAATTCATTAATATTGCATTTCCATTAATCCTTAGTACCGGCATGTGGTCTGTTCAGCATTTTGTAGACAGAATGTTTTTAACCTGGTACTCGCCTGAGTCTATCGCAGCTTCAATGCCGGCAGGAATGCTGAATTTCAGCATTGTAAGCATTTTTTTAGGTACGGTAAGTTATACGGGAACTTTTGTTGCACAATACTTCGGAGCAAAACAGTTCAGGAAAATTGGGCCAAGTATTTGGCAGGGAATATACTTATCATTCATCGGCGGAATATTTATTTTGGCTTTTGTTCCTTTCTCAAAAAGCATTTTCACATTTATTGGACATGAAAGTGCCGTAATGCAAAATGAGATAATATATTTTAGAATATTGTGCATGGGGGCATTTCCTGTTCTTGCAACAGCTGCAATGTCGGGATTTTATTCCGGACGGGGAAAAACATGGCCTGTTATGTGGGTGGCAGCAGCCGGAACAGCTGTCAATCTTATTTTGGACTATTTTTTAATCTTCGGAAATTGGATTTTTCCTGAAATGGGTATTAAGGGTGCTGCCATTGCGACTGTATGCTCGGCAATAGCAACTTTTCTCATATATTTTATTTTAGTATCTAAACCATCGTTTAATACGCAGTTTGCTACATTAAAAGGATGGCGTCTAAATACAAATCTTTTTCGCAGGGTAGTTTTTTTCGGTTTTCCGAGCGGAGTACAGTTTTTCCTGGATATGGCAGGCTTTACCGTCTTTATATTGATTATTGGTTCACTAGGTACGGTAAGTCTTGCAGCATCAAATATAGCCTTTAATATAAACACACTCGCATTCATGCCCATGATAGGCGGAGGTATAGCTTTATCAGTTTTGGTAGGCCAATATCTCGGTAAAAACCGTCCGGAAACTGCGGAAAAAAGCGCATATTCAGCATTTCACCTGACTTTCGGATATATGGCAGCGGTTTCTATTTTGTATGTCGTTATCCCGTCAGTTTTCATTGCGCCTTTCGCTGCAAAAGCAAATCCAGAGAACTTTGCGCAGATAAGAGATCTTGCTATTGTACTATTAAGGTTCGTTGCTGCTTATTCTTTGTTTGACACTATGAACATTGTCTTTGCAAATGCAATAAAGGGGGCGGGAGATACTCACTATATAATGCGGACCCTTGCCTTGGTATCGCTTATCGTACTTATAATCCCAACTTACATTGCAATAATAGTATTGAAAGGAGGGATTTATACTGGTTGGGCGATCGGCTCCTTATATGTTGCAATTTTAGGGTTCATTTTTCTATTCCGTTTTCGTAAGGGGAAATGGAAGTCCATGCGTGTGATTGAAGTTAGCGAACCTACGATTCCTTCCAACTTTCCAGAAGTACCTTCCGGCCAAATTTAGCAATAAATACATTCATATTTCAGTGTTATTTAATTTTAGGGTTAAATTGAAAAATACTTGACAAAGTTATTATACTAGTGTATAATTATACTAGAGTATAGTAAAGGAGGATCCACATGACAAGGCCATCACAAAACACAGATTTAAAATTAATAGAAACTGCAAAAAAATTAATCCCAAAAGTAGGTTTTAGCGGGCTTAAAATCCGTGAAATATGCAAAAAAGCAGGTGTCAATCTTGGAATGTTTAATTATCACTTTAAAACAAAAGAAAAATTTGTAGAAATACTTCTCACTGATGTATACAGCCAGTTTTTTAAACATTTTCAGATAGAATCCGAGCACGGTAAAAACTCCTATGAAAGACTGAAGAATTCTTTAATGAATATCGGCTTTTTTATAAGGGATAATAGATTTATAATTATGGCCATTCTTGAAGAAGTTATCGCCGGAAATAAGCGAATAATGGATTTTGTAAAAAGCAACATGATGAAACATTTATCAATAATGCTTAACCTTGTCAAGGAATGTCAAAAAGACGGCTACATAATTGAAATAAATCCGATAATGGTCGCTTTAAGTTTGTTTCCGACTATTGCGGCACCAAACATTTTAAGCAGAATTGTAGAGAAGTATACCGATAAAACTTTTCTGGGTAATTTTACTTCGTTACTGAATAGCATGATAATTTCTGATATTGCCCTTAAGAAAAGAGTCGAAATAGCTCTTAGAGGTGTAACCGTAAGGGGTACAAATAAATGAGTAAAGGTCTATTAAAACCCTCTATTATTGTATTTTCACTTGTCTTTTCAATACAAAGTGCACTTTTTTGCCAACCTGAAACTCTGATTATATTGGCTGACACTGAAAAACAGTCATTAGAAAGCTCATCTTTACTAAAAGCGTACGAATTTGATGAAAATGCATTGAAATATAAAGCAAAAAGTGTGGGAGCAAACCTCTATCCCAGATTATCAATAGAGGGTTCTTATACATATATAGATGTCGTTCCTGAGATTGATATGCCGTTAATAAGCCCTCGGCCTGTAAAACTAAGCGATAATACAAATTATTCGGTCGGGCCTGTTCTGCGTTGGACCGTTTGGGGAGATACGTACGGAATCCTAAAAAAGCTGGCAAAGTGCTAAAAAAATGCATGAAAGCAAAAAATATGAGACTCTAGGCATGAAAAAAGAAGTTCTGCTAAGATCAAGGCTCGCTTACTTTCAGTTAGGACAGGCAATTGAACAATATATACTTGTTTCAGATGCGCTGAAACTGTCTGAATCTCAATATAAAGATATCAAATTAAATGTAAAAGCAGGCTCAAAAAGCCGAAAGGATGAGCTTATGGCTCACCAGGAAGTTCTTTTCAGGAAACAACAACTAAATCAGGCCCAAGCTGACTATGAAATAGCTCTTAATAACCTTTCTCTCATAACAGGAATATCCTATGATATGCAAAATACACTTAAAATAGATACCCAGGATACGCTTTATAAACAGTTTGCAAATTATAAGAATTCGGAGTTCTGGGATTCTCATCCTAATATTCAGTCAATAAATGAGATTTCTCAAAGCTATATGCTTGCTTCAAAAGCCAGAATGTCAAACCTTGGAGCCAGAATAACTATAACCGCAAAATCATCACGTGATTATCCAAACGGCCCGACGTTGGAAGAATTTAATCAGAATATAATTGGTGCAAATGTGAGCTTTCCACTTTTTGAGTCGGGAAATTCCAGAAATGCTGCAAAAGAAAACAAATATCTTTCCAAATCCTTCAAAGAAAAAAAAGAGCAGGCCTTAAAAAACTTAAAAAATCAATGGGAGAAAATAAAAATTCAGATTGATACACTTGAAGATCAAAAACTGCTTTCGGCTCAAGCTGTCAAGGAATCCAAAGAACTTACAAATATGACTTATAATGCATATAAAGCAGGCGCTGCAACATTTTTGGAAGTACAGAACGCAAATTATAGATTTCTTGAATCAAAAATAAATTTGTCACAAATAAATTTCAGACTGCTTTCAAACCTTGCCTACATGGCAAGCATGTCTAAAGAGGAGTAATACCATGGATAAAAAGAAAAAAATTATTGCAGCAGTTGTTTTGGTTCTCATTTTAGGAGCGCTTATTTTTAATTATTTAAGAAATATGAACTTTATGTATGCGGGAACTATTGAGGCTACTGAAGTAGATATTTCTTCTCGGCTTATGTCCGTGATATCGAATTTTGATATCGAAGAGGGTAAAGAAGTAAAAAAAGACGACATTTTAGTAAAACTTGATATTGAAGATGTAAATGTCGCTTATAAGGCTGCAGAAAGTGATTTTAACAGGGCAAAAAAGCTCCTGAAAGCAGGATCCATGAACCGCGAGATGTATGACAGAGTAAAATACAAGATAGACGATCTTAAAATACGTAAAAACTGGGGCTCAATTAAAGCTCCTTTAAGCGGAACTGTTATATCCAAATATAGAGAAGCAGGCGAGATGGTAAATCCGGGAACAAAACTTCTTACAATCGCCGATTTAGACACGGTTTGGGCATATGTTTATGTACCTCAGCCAATGCTTTCTGAGATTTCTTTGAATATGGAGCTCGAAGGTATCATACCCGGTGAAAAAAGGAAATTCATGGGCAGAATATCGCGAATAAAGGACGAGGCTGAATTTACGCCGCGAAATGTCCAGACAAGAAAAGAGAGGACACGGCTTGTCTACGGGGTGAAAATTGAGTTTAAAAATTCCGACCGTTTTTTAAAACCCGGTATGACAATTGAGGTAAAACTGCCGTAATAAATCTATGATTTCTAAAAGCTTTCCTGAAATTTCTATAGAAACAACCGATCTGTCCAAAAGGCTTGGACAAAATGAAGCCCTGAAAAATCTAAACATTAAATTTGAATCCGGCCTATTACACGGAATAATAGGTCCCGATGGCGCGGGAAAAACTACTCTTTTAAGACTTGCCGCAGGACTTCTTCATCCAACAAGCGGAAGTATAAATTTTTTCAGCCAATCCAGTAAAATTAATTTCTACGATTTAAGGCCGCATATAGCCTATATGCCGTCAAAGCCAAGCCTTTATCCCGATCTTTCCGTTAATGAACATCTGGAATTTTTTGCAGATCTTTTTCAAATACCGAAAGACAGATATGTTAAAGAAAAGAAAGATCTTCTTGATATTACAAGACTTGATAAATTTACTGAACGCAAAGCTGGTAATCTCTCCGGAGGAATGTACAAAAAGCTAGGGCTTATGTGCGCCCTCTTGAGAGCACCTTCGATTTTACTTCTCGATGAACCTACAAACGGTGTTGACCCTATAAGCAGAAGAGAGTTTTGGGAATTACTGTACAAACTGGCTGAACAAAAAATATTGATATTAATTTCTACTGCTTACATGGATGAAGCACAAAGATGCGAAAGAATACATCTAATAGACGCGGGGAAATCAATTGTAAGCGGAATCCCTGAAGAAATTCTTGAGAGCAAAAAAATAAGAACTTTTGAGGAACTTTTTATACAAGAGGAAAAAGATGCATGAAAAAGCTTTAACCATTTCAGGCCTTACCGTTAAATTTGGGGATTTTACCGCTGTAAATAATGTGAGTTTCAGCGTAAACAGGGGTGAAATTTTCGGATTTTTAGGTGCCAACGGTGCGGGAAAGACAACTTCGATAAGAGTCATGTGCGGACTTCTGATTCCAACAAGCGGAAATGTTGATGTATCAGGAAAGGATTTTTCGCATGGAGCTTTTGAAATAAAGAAAAAAGTCGGATATATGTCTCAGAAATTCACGCTTTATGATGATTTAACTGTTGTAGAAAACCTTGATTTTAAAGGAGCTTTGAGAAAACTTCCAAAAGATTATGTACAGAAACGCATAACAGAGCTTTTCGGATTCATTGGCTTTAACTATTCTGCAGATACCTTTGTGAGGGATCTTCCGTCAGGTGTAAAACAGCAGGTGTCTCTTTGCGCATCGCTGCTTCATGATCCGGAAATAATCTTTCTCGATGAGCCGACCTCAGGCGTTTCGCCTTCTATGAGAAAAAAATTCTGGAGTTTAATTAAGAAACTTTCTTCCGAGGGAAAAACAATTATAGTGACAACTCATTATATGGATGAAGCAGAAGAATGCGAAAGGATTGCATTAATGCGTTCGGGAGAAATTATCGCTCTTGATAGCCCTTCGGGATTAAAGCAGCATGCATACCCTGAACCTCTTATTGAAGTCAGTTTTAATGTAAAAGATAAAAAAGAATTAATTAATGCTATTTTAACAGCTGATTCTGTAGAAAAAGGCTGGCCATATGGACTAAAATACCATATAGCGCTCAAGAATAAAAGCTATAAAGATGATTTCATTACTAAACTGCCTGATAACTGTACGGCAAAAGAGATCGATCCTTCATTAGAAGATGTTTTTGTAAAACTTGTAGAGGGGGCAAGTAGGTGAAAACGACGTTCAGCATAACCAGGGCCTTTGCAATAGCTAAAAAAGAACTAATGCATATCTTGAGAGATCCGTTTACACTTGGGCTCGGGATAGGTATGCCGATAATTTTTGTTATTTTTTTCGGCTTTGCAATAGATTTTGATTTCAAAGATGTTAAGGTTGCAGTTTATGATTTTGATAATTCAAGGCAGTCGCGCCAACTTTCAGAAATATTTTCTGCTTCCGGATATTTTAAAGCGCTGGAAGGAAAAAATCCCGGTAATCCAATATATGACGTTGAAAGCGAAAGAGCCTTCGCATCCATGGTAATAAAACCCGGTTTTGCCAAAAATCTTGTTTCGGGCAAAAGCAACAGGGTGCAAATACTTATTGACGGTACTGATAATCAAAAATCAGGCGTTGTGGCCGGGTATTTTATGGGAATTTACAACGCTGCTTTATCCAGATTCTCGGACAGGCAGATCAGATCACCTGTCAAATTAGAAACTAGATTTAAATACAATCCGGAACTTAATTCTAAATGGTTTATTGTTCCCGGTTTAATAGTTTTAGTTGTTGGCCTTCTATCTATTCTAATGACAGCTCTTACGGTAGCACGGGAATGGGAAAACGGTTCTATGGAATTGCTTTTATCCACTCCAGTAACACCTCTTGAAATTGTTATGGGTAAAATTACACCATATGTCGGCCTGGTCTTCATCGGAATATTTATTGTTTACTTTATCTCATTGGTATTTTTTAATGTGCCATTCATGGGAAGTTATATCTTCTTCTTTATTGCATGTTTAGTATATATATTTGTTTCGCTTGCAGAGGGTATTTTGATCTCAGTAATTACGCGCCAACAGCAAAAAGCAATGCAGTTTTCTTTTGTTGCGGGGCTCCTTCCTTCATTAATACTTTCCGGATTCATTTTCCCGGTCGAAAATATGCCGGCATTTTTCCAGTATTTTACTATGATTCTTCCGCCAAGATGGTTTATGACAATAATTAGAGCAGTATTTTTAAAAGGTTCAGGGCTTCTGGCGCTGTGGGTACCCTTTTCGATACTCGTTGTTATGGGAACAGTCCTAGTGATAGCCGCAGCCAAAAAGTTTAAAAGGGACATTGAACAATGAATTTAACTCTATTAGGTTTTCTAAAAAAGGAATTTATCCAAACACTCAGAGATCCTGTAATGAGAGTGTTTATTTTTGCTGTTCCGGTAATACAGTTGACAATTTTCGGTTATGCACTGTCTACAGAATTTAAAGATTTAAAGCTTGCAAGCATACACAAAGCCGACGATTATATAGGCAGACAGATCACCCAGAGAATTTACGGATCCAAATGGTTTATTGTTCCAAAAATATCTTCCGAAGATCCTGAAGAAATATTAAAACTCGGGCAGGCAGATGCAGTTTTGGTGATGCCGCCTGAAGGCACAGCAAAAGCCATTGAACGCGGAGAGGGCAAGCTACAGCTTTTAATAGACTCACAGAATGCCACTAAAGCGAGAGTTATAGAGTCTTATCTAAATCAAATATTGAGTGGATTTGCCAAGGAAAAGTTTTCTGAAAAGCTTCCCGATCCGCCGCTAATTTTTGATATAAGAACGTTATATAATCCATCTTTAAAAACTTCTATTTTTATGGTTCCTGCCATTATGACAATGATAATATGCATTGTAACCATTATCCTAACGGCAATGTCTCTTGCAAGGGAAAAAGAAATGGGAACTTTCGAAAGCATTGTTTCTGCTCCGCTAAAAAACATTGAGATAATTTTGGGAAAAACAGTACCTTTTGTGATATTGGGGCTTGCAGATGCATTTATTGTTATTCTTGCAGGAGTAATAATATTTGATGTTCCAATTCGTGGACCTGTGATTCTGATTGCTATATCTGCGCTGGTTTTTGTATGTTCTACGGTAAGCATAGGAATGATAATATCCACATTTGCTAAAAATCAGCAGCAGGCTATGATGGGATCTTTTATGTTTCTTTTTCCGGCAATTTTAATGTCCGGGGTATTCTACCCGATTGAAAATATGCCTAGTATCATCAAATTTTTTGCATATTTTGATCCTTTAAAATATTTCATAAGCATTTTAAGAAACATAATGATCAAGGGAGCAAATCCTGAACTTGTTATTACTAATCTTGCAGTGCTTGTTCTAATGACCCTTGTAATTCTATATATCAGTGCCCGCCGTTTTCATCAGACTTTAAATTAATTGAATAAACAGAATTTATTTGCAATAATATTTACGGCATTAAAAAAGGAGTGAAAACATGAAAAAGACTTTAATTGTTATCTTTTTGCTTTTACTGATTCTTGCACCATTGATTTCTGCAGAAAAATCGGAGGAAAAAATGAAAACTTTGATTGTTTATTATTCTTACACAGGCAATACTGCAGCTTGTGCAGATACTCTTGCAAAAGAACTAAACGCTGATATTGAAAGACTTGAAGACGTAAAAAGACCAGGTTTTTTAAAAGCAATTGTATTAGGCTCATATGCTGCGCATAAAGGGGAATCATGGCCTATTCAATCCACCAAAAAAGATATTTCCAGTTATGACAGAATTTTTATTGGTGCTCCTATATGGTGGTTTAGAACGGCACCCGAATTAAACACTTTTATAGATCAGAATGATTTTTCTGGAAAAGAAGTCGTTGTTTTTGTTACAATGGCATCAAGCGATCCTCAAAAAGCTTTTGACGCAATAACTGACAGAGTGACTTCTAAAGGCGGGAAAGTTACATCTACATTTTCAATAGCAACCAGCGGACTTAGCAAGGAAGATGTCGTCATAAAAGCAAAAGAAATCGCAGAAAAATACTAAGATATTATTAGAACAAAAAAAGAACCCTTTCGATTGAAAGGGTTCTTTTTTTATTAAGTGTTTTAGTTATTATCCAAAACAAGCGTTAGCAATTACCATAAAAGGAAGTTTTCCTCTCTTAATCACATTTATAAGACCAATTTGAACACCTTTCATTTCATCGGTAATATTTATAACTCCTAACTGTACTCCAGAAACCATATTTGAGCCATTCCAGAATCCGATCTGTACGCCTGTTACTTCATCGGCTAAATTTACAAAACCGTTTTGCATTATACTCATTGATCCTGCCTTTGTTACCAAAGCAGACTGATAACCAACCATCTTATCTGTGCTGTTAACAAAAAATGTGGACAACTGTAAACCTTGTGTTTCGACACCTGTAGAACCAAGCATACTTAAATCCACGCCATGAACAACATCAGCTTTAGGTATTTCAATAGGAGTAATAATACCTATTTTTACCGGGGATTTTCCACCGGCATAAACACTAACTACAGCAAAAAACATAACAACCAAAGACAAACTTAAAATTTTTCTCATCGCTTTCTCCTTTTTTATCCTTTATCAAGGACTGAATTTAACGGCCTGCAATTATACATAATTAATAAATAAATAAGCAAACCATATTCTAATATTTATTTGACAATTAATGCGTTTTTGTGATAATATAGTCCCTCAGTTATTTTGAAATGGGGACGTGGTGTAGTGGTCTAACATGCTGCCCTGTCACGGCAGAGATCGCGGGTTCAAATCCCGTCGTCCCCGCCATTCTACGCAAAGGTTACGAATGGTAAACGATTTTATCAATTTGGATGGGAATAATGACGCAATTTGGTGTCCGAAGTTTTAACGTAGGATACCCGTCGTCCCTGCTTTAACTTACCAGAAAAGCCATGAACCGATATATCGGATTTGTGGTTGTTTTTATTTAAAATTAAATGAAACTCAATAACTTCACTTCAACTGCAATAAAAGCCGCTCTTGCCGGCGGGAAAGTTCTGTCAAAATACTTTGATAAGAACATTAATGTTACGTATAAAGGAAGAATAGACCCGGTCACAAAAGCGGATAAAGAATCACAGAAAGAAGTTTTCAATGTAATTCAAAGAAAATTCCCTAAACATTCATTCCTCGGAGAAGAAGAAGGCGCAAATTCCGTTATATCCGATGATTACTGCTGGATTACAGATCCTCTGGATGGTACTGTAAACTTCATTCATAACCTGCCGATATTCTGCGTTTCGGTGGCACTGAAATATAAGGATGAAATTGTAACAGGTGTTATCCATGCGCCAATATTAAAGGAAACATTTGTTGCACAAAAAGGCGAAGGCGCATTTTTAAACGGGAAAAAAATTAAGGTGTCTGATACTGATTCATTAGTTCGATCGCTTGCCGTAACAGGATTTCCATATGATATGAGTGTCGGAAAAAACAGAGTATTTAATAATTTTGTCAGCCTGGTCAATAATGTGCAGGGCATAAGACGCCTGGGTTCTGCTGCATTAGATCTTGCTTATGTAGCAATGGGAAGATTCGAAGCTTTCTGGGAAGAGGGGCTTTTTCCTTGGGATATTGCAGCAGGAGCGCTAATATTGGAGGAAGCTGGCGGCAAAGTAACCGATTTTAAGGGTGAAAATAAATACACAGAGAATAAAAATATACTTGCTACAAACGGGTTTGTGCATAACAAAGTTTTAAAACTTTTGTCTTCAGCAAAATAATGAAAAAAGAATACGTAAATAGAGTAGTAAAACTTCTCAAGAAAACTTATCCGAATATAAAAATCCCTTTAAAATTCAAAAACCCATTCCAATTATTAGTAGCTGTTATACTTTCTGCGCAGTGCACAGATAAAAGAGTAAATATCGTAACAGAAAATCTATTTAAAAAATACAAAACTATAAAAGATTTTGCCGATGCAAGGCTAAATTCTTTAGAAAAAGATATCCATTCAACCGGTTTTTATAAGGCAAAGGCTAGAAACATACAAAATTCTGCCAAAATAATTTTAAAAAAGTTTTCCGGAAAAGTACCGAAGAATATGAACGAAATCCTCACTCTTCCCGGTGTTGCCAGAAAAACAGCCAATGTTGTGTTAAATCATGCTTACGGTGTTATTGAAGGAATAGCCGTAGACACACATGTTATAAGAATAGCCAATCTGCTTGGATTGACAAATAGTATGGATCCAGTAAAAATTGAACAAGATTTAATGAATACTATACCCAAGAATGAGTGGAAAAATATTTCATTGTTAATACAATTGCTGGGAAGAACTGTATGTGTCGCACGCAGGCAGGATTGCACAAATTGCACGCTTAAAAAAATCTGTCCATCCTCTTCAACAAAGCTTTGACTTTAGACACATAAATATATAGAATTTATGCTCAAATAACAGCAAAAAGGGGCTGACATGTCTTATAAAGGTCTTATTGAACAATATCGAAAATTTTTACCGGTATCGGACAAAACTCCGGTAATCAGTTTAATGGAAGGAAGGACACCATTAATTCCAGCTAAAAATCTGGCAAAAAAAATCGGATTTAAAGGCGAGTTATTCTTAAAATACGAAGGAATGAACCCTACCGGTTCTTTCAAAGACCGTGGAATGACAATGGCTGTTTCAAAAGCCGTGGAAGCGGGAAGTAAAGCTGTAATTTGCGCTTCTACGGGAAATACCTCTGCTTCAGCTGCAGCTTATGCAGCCCGTGCCGGGATTAAGTGTGTTGTTATAATCCCTGAAGGAAAAATTGCACTCGGAAAGCTTTCGCAAGCTGTTATGCACGGAGCAAAAGTATTGGAAATTGAAGGCAATTTTGATGTGGCGCTAAACTTGGTGAAAGAACTTAGCGAAAAATATCCTTTAACTTTGGTCAATTCATTAAACCCGTATCGTATTGAAGGCCAAAAAACAGCTGCTTTTGAAATCTGCGATATTCTCGGGAATTCGCCCGACTGCCAGTTTATGCCAGTAGGCAATGCAGGCAATATCACAGCCTATTGGAAAGGTTATAAAGAATACAACCAGATACATAATCAAGAATTCGGCCTTCCTAAAATGATGGGATTTCAAGCCTCAGGATCTGCGCCGATTGTTTTAGGCCATCCTGTTGAGCACCCTGATACTATAGCCACAGCAATAAGGATAGGTAATCCTGCTTCCTGGAAACAGGCAGAAGAAGCAAGAGATGAATCGAATGGTAAAATTGACACAGTTACAGATGATGAGATTCTTGATGCCTATAAACTTGTTGCCGGTTGTGAGGGTGTTTTTGTAGAACCTGCATCTGCAGCGTCAATTGCAGGATTAATTAAATACATAAAAAAGAATTTTTTCAAGAAACCTTCAAAAGTTGTCTGCATACTTACCGGACATGGATTGAAAGATCCAGACAGAGCCGTATCTTGCGCAGTAAAACCTACGAAAGCAAAATCCGATATAAAAGAAATATCTAAAATTATTGGAGTCTAGATGGTCAAAATAGTTAAAAAGCAGCGGGATTCCTGGGGCAGTAAAATAGGAATAATACTGGCTGTTGCCGGAAGCGCCGTGGGAATAGGAAATCTTTTGCGTTTTCCTGTTCAAGCTGCAAGCAATGGCGGCGGCGCATTTATGATCCCTTACTTTGTCGCTTTGCTTTTACTTGGCATACCTTTAATGTGGATTGAGTGGACTGCGGGTAGATTCGGAGGAGGATTCGGACACGGTACAGCTCCCGGAATTTTCCATTCCATGTGGGAGAAAAATAGATTCATAAAGTATTTCGGCGTAATCGGAATATTCGGCCCCATAGTAATTTTTATTTATTATACCTACATTGAATCCTGGCTTTTGGGCTATGCATTTTTTGCGCTTACTGGGAAACTTTCAAATATAGAAACTCAAAGCGGTATGCAGTCTTTTTTAAGCGGTTATCAGGGGGTTGAGAAAAATTCTCATTTTTCAAACATTGGCTGGGCCTATCTTTTCTTTATTTTTACATTTGCCGCAAATATGTCGGTAATTTACCGTGGAATAAGCAGAGGTATTGAAAAACTTTGCAAATGGGCTGTTCCGATACTGCTTTTTTTCGGAATTATCTTGGCGGTAAGAGTTTTTACCCTTGGTACGCCCGACCCTTTAAAACCCGACTGGAATTTAATCAATGGTCTTGGCTTTTTATGGAATCCGGACTTTTCCGTATTAAAAGATGCAAGAGTATGGCTTGCTGCCGCAGGACAGATTTTCTTTACTTTAAGCGTCGGAATCGGAGTAATTCTTACATACTCAAGTTATCTTTCAAAAAGAGATGATGTTGTTTTGTCAGGGCTGACGTCGGCTTCTACTAACGAATTTGTAGAAGTAATACTAGGTGCAAGCATAGTAATTCCTGCTGCATTTATTTTCTTTGGGCCGAAAGAAATTGTAAATGTTGCACAAAGCGGAGCCTTCAACCTAGGTTTTGTTACAATGCCTTTGATTTTTACAAAAATACATTTGGGTGCTGTTTTTGCATTTATTTGGTTTGCATTGCTTTTTCTTGCAGGCCTAACCTCGTCTATTTCTATCGCACAGCCTGCAGTTGCGTTCTTGGAAGATGAATTTAATATTTCAAGAAAAAAAGCTGTAGCAATATTTGCATTCGTTACTTTTTTGCTGTGCCAACTTTCTATATTTTTCCTTGCAAAAGGTGTGGTTGATGAGCTGGACTTCTGGGGAGGAACATTTTCTTTGGTTCTATTTGCAACAATAGAAACGATTATTTTTGTTTGGGTATTCGGTATAGATAAAGCATGGGACGAAATGCATTCGGGAGCAGATATCAGGATACCGAAATTTTACAAATATATAATAAAGTATGTAACGCCGGTATTTCTCTTGGTAATTCTTATAACTTGGCTATGGCAACAGGGAATTCCTACGATTTTAATGCAAAATATCCCTGAAGCAAACAAGCCCTTTGTTCTTATGACGCGTTTAATTCTGATCGGGATGCTGATTTCAATTGCCATATTGGTAAAAATTGCGTGGAGAAAAAGGAACAAAACGCTAAATCCTTGAGGAGAAATCAAAATGAATATAGGCGGATGGATCTTCATGATTATTTCATGGATATTTGTTTTAGGATTATTGTTTTATTGTTTTTCAAAAGTGTTCAGTAATAAAAATAAGTAAGGGAGCGTACTATGGAAGAGAAAAAAAAGGGAGAAATCCAGATAGAAATTGATGAAAACACTGCACACGGCGTATACTCAAACCTTGCAATGATCGGCCACTCTGAAGGGGAGTTTATATTAGATTTTATTTTTATGCAGCCTCAGAACCGAAAGGCAAAAGTGAGAAGCAGAGTAATATTATCCCCGAATCATACTAAACGGCTTTTAACTGCACTCAAGGACAATATAACCAAATACGAAGCACGTTTCGGAGCTCTAAAAAGTAATATTGACGATGAAAACAAGAAAGTAGGTTTTTATAATTAGACTTTTGAGGATAAACTTATGAAAACAGAATTATTGTGTCTTGGCACAGAGCTTTTGGAAGGAAAAACAAATCTGGATAGCTCATATCTTGGCGATAGGCTCAGCATGATCGGTCTCAATCTTGACAGAATAACGACTGTAAGTGATCACTTAGAAACAATTAAAAAAGCTTTTTCCGATGCTTTAAATGCTAGTGATATTATTATTATAACAGGGGGATTGGGCCCGACTTTTGACGACGTCACGCGTGAAGCGATTTCCGAACATTTAAACATAAAGCTTGTTTTAAATAAAAAAATATTAGCTGGTATAGAAAAAAGGTTTTCAAAAAATATGTCTGAAATGCCTGAATCAAATATAAAGCAGGCATATATTTTGGATGGAGCGAAACCTCTCACAAATAACCATGGAACAGCTCCGGGACAGTTGCTGGAACTTAATGACCTTAAAAAAATTATTATTCTGCTTCCCGGACCGCTCCGTGAACTGCAGCATATGTTTGAAAAAGAAGTATTTCCTTATCTAAAACAATTTGAAACTAAAATAAGAAAAACTTTGACTTTGAGAGTATGCGGCTTGAGTGAGTCTGATGTTAATCAAAGAATCCTTTCAATAGTAGAAGCCGAACGAAAAACTGAAAGAGAGACCGTAAGCTTCACTATACTTGCTCACCAAATGATAGTCGACATCAAAATCATTGTTTCAGCTCAAGATGAAATGCTGGTTGACGAAATACTTCATAATTTGAAAAAAGAATTTGAAGATGTGCTCGAAAGTAATGTCTACGGATACAATAGAGACACTTTGGAAAGTGTTATAGCAAGACTCCTTGTTGAACACAAAAAAACTCTTGCAATCGCCGAATCCTGCACAGGGGGGCTTTTGGCGCATAAGATAACTAATGTTCCGGGAAGTTCCATGTATTTTAAGGAAGGCGTAGTAACGTATTCAAACGACTCAAAAATAAAAGTACTGGGCGTTAAGGAAGAAACCCTTGATAATTACGGTGCTGTATCTGAACAAACTGTATTAGAAATGGCCAGAAGCATTAAAGACATAGCCAAATCTGACTTTTCTATTTCAATCTCAGGTATTGCTGGACCAACCGGTGGAACAAAAGATAAACCTGTGGGTCTTGTATATATAGGTTTAGTGACTCCTGAAAATATGGCAAAGAGTTTTAAATATGATTTTTCAGGAAACCGAATCGATATTCGTGAAAAATCAGCTGTGTACGCTCTGGATTTGTTACGCAGAGAACTTTTAAATTATAAACCGCAAGCAACAAAAAAGAAAAAATTAGTCACTTAAATGCGTGTATTCATAGCAATTAACCTGCCTCTTGAAGTTAGGAAGAAAATTGCTTCTCTTTCAAAATCCTTCAAACTGATGGAAAGTGCAAAATGGATTAACGAAGACAATTTACATCTGACATTAAAGTTTTACGGAGAATTAAGTAAACAAGAATTAGAAAAAATAAATACTTTGGTTCCAAAAGCACTTATGGATATAAATCCTTTCGAAATATCATTTAAAAATTTTGGGGCTTTCCCAAGTTTCAAAAAACCGCGTATTTTATGGCTGGGTGTCAGTGAAGGATCAGAAAATTTAATAACTATTGCAGAAAATATTGAAAAATACTCGGCAGAATGTGGCTTTAAAACAGAAGAAAGGAAATATCACCCGCATCTAACTGTCGGAAGATTTAAGATGCCCAAACCGATTGATGACAAAACGAATACGGATACGGAATCATTTTCTTTTTTATGTAAAAAAATTGATATAATGGAAAGTATTCTAGAGACCGATGGCCCTAAATACAGCATTACTAATTCAGTAAAATTGGGAGAAACACGTTGAAACTATTGGGTATAGACTACGGATCAAAAAGGATAGGCATAGCAATTTCCGACCCTCTAGGGATCGCCGCACATCCTATTACAATAATACAGCGTAAGTCTTTAAAAGCAGATATGGAATCAATAAATCGGCTCATAACAGAAAACTCTGTGTCAAAAATTGTTATGGGCCTTCCAATTAACATGGACGGCACAGAAGGAAGCCTCACATCAGAAATTAAATCTTTTGCTCAAAAAATAACTGAGGCTACAAAATTGCCTGTTGACTTCCACGATGAAAGGCTTACATCTTCGCAAACTGAAAGAATTCTCGTTGATGAGGCGGATGTTTCACGAAATAAAAGAAAAGATATTAGAGATAAGGTAGCCGCATCCATTATGCTCCAATCTTATCTTGATACTCATAAATAATTATGTCTAAACATTATATTCTTGACGGTTACAACATAATAAAATCCGATGAAACGGAAACTCTTTGTTCCGGCACGCTTGAACAACAGAGAAATAAATTAATTGCTCTTGTTGATAGGAATAAGCCTCAAGGAAGCCTGAAGAATCTTGTTACGATTGTTTTCGACGGTAAAAATGACAATCCTTTTGATTCAGAAGGATTTTCTTTGCAAAAAGTAAACAATCTCGACATCGTTTTCAGTAAAGGAACTACAGCGGACAGAATTATTGAAAAATTGGTTAATGAAAGTAATAATCCTTCAAATATGGTTGTTATAACTAACGACCGCGGAATCAGAAAATTGCTGGGTCCCTCAGGAGCAGCATTTTTAACAGTGGAAAAGTTTTTTGAAAAGCTTTTTGGAGTCAATAAAGATAATATTATTCTCCAAGAATCTTCAAAAACTCAAAATTATGAAGATATTAATAAGGAATTTCTAGACAAATGGGGAAAAAACTAATTAACAGCAGATGGATTGGATTGTCGATACTTATCGTGGTGCTTTTTGCCGTGCTGATCTGGTATGGCAGCATTCCAAGGACTTTTATTGATATAGACATACCGGCCAACTACAACGGCAAACAAATTGCACAAATTCTTCATAATTCAGATTTAATCTCCTCAAAAGATTTGTTTTTTAAAATGGCTATACTTACCGGCAACTCAAAAAAATTAAAGGCCGGAAAATATTCGATACCTGCCAGGGCCGGAATATTTAGAATACTCAATATGATTTCGAAAGGTAAAACTAAAAAATATAAACTAGTTGTGCCGGAAGGGTTTACGGCAAACCAAATTGCTGAAACACTTTTAAACGACGGCATAGCCGATAAAAACGATTTTTTAAAAATTGTACGTGAAAAAAATCTTGAAGGATACCTTTTTCCGCAAACATACTTTTTTGAATATGGAGTTACTGCAGGCGAAATTGTAGATACCATGCTTGAGCAGTTTGAAAAAATGTACACAGAAGATTTGAAAAAGAAAGCCAAAGAACTCAAAATGTCCGATAGAAATATTATAATACTTGCCTCAATTATTGAAAAAGAAGCGGTACTGGAAGCTGAAAGACCGAGAATATCAGCTGTCTTTCACAACAGGCTCAAACAAAGGCATCATTTGGAATCCTGCGCAACAGTTCTGTATGCGTTGGGGAAACACAAAAGCCAGCTTCTCTATAAGGATTTACAGGTTGATTCTCCTTACAACACATACATACATTACGGACTTCCTCCCGGGCCGATAAGTAACCCTGGAATTAAATCTATAAAAGCTGCACTGAATCCCTCTGATACAAAAGAACTATTTTTTGTAGTTAGCAGCTCAGGTGCGCATAATTTTTCAACCTCATTTAGACAACATGTAGAGAACAAGAAAAAGAAACCTAAACATTGATATCATTTAAAAAGTTTTATAGAATACTCTAAAAAATAGAGGAAAAATGGATAAAAAAAGAATATATCTAGACAATAGCGCTACCACTCCCATAGACGAGCAGGTCTGCAGAACCATAAGCGACTGTCTCATCAATAAATACGGTAATCCCTCAAGCCTTCATTCGTTTGGTCAGGAAGCAAAAACACTCCTTGATGAAAGTAGATCAAAGGTTGCAGAACTTCTTAATGCCGAGAAAAAAGAAGAGATAATTTTTACATCGGGCGGCACAGAATCTGACAATCTGGCAATTAAAGGCATTGCCTATGTAAACAAAGGAAAGGGAAACCATATTATTACTTCAAGCATAGAACATCATGCGGTCTTGCATTCATGTAAATATTTAGAAAAAAATGGTTTCGATGTTACTTACCTGCCCGTCGACAAATATGGAAAAGTCAGCCCTGAAAGCTTAACAAAAGCAATTACTCCAAAAACAATCCTTGTTTCGATCATGCATGCTAACAACGAAGTGGGAACAATACAGCCAATATCAGATTTTGGAAAAATAATAAAAGATATAAATAAAAAAAGATCTGCCGAAAAACTGCCGACCATTTACTTCCATACGGACGCAGTGCAGACAGCAGGCAAGCTGAGACTGGATGTTCAGCAATTGGGCGTTGATCTAATGTCTGTTTCAGCTCATAAATTTTACGGCCCCAAAGGTATCGGAGTTCTCTATCTAAAACAGGGGACAAGGCTTGAGCCTATCATCCACGGCGGTCATCACGAAAAAAAGATGAGAGCGGGAACTGAAAATTTGAGTGGTATCGTTGCCATTGCAAAAGCTCTTGAGATCGCAATAGAAAAGATCGATAAGGAAACTAAAAGAATATCTGATTTGAGAAATAAACTTGAGAAGGGAATCTTAGAAAAAATACCCAGCATAAGCGTAAACGGCCACCCTCAAGACAGAATCTGTACAATTTCAAACATCAGTTTTCAGTTTATTGAAGGGGAAGGATTATTGCTTCATCTGGATTTAAACGGAGTTGCATGTTCTACCGGATCTGCATGTGCGTCCGGGTCTCTTGAGCCATCCCATGTATTGAAGGCAATGGGAATTGAAACAACAATAGCTCAAGGTGCAATACGATTTTCTCTTGGATATCAAAATACAGAAAAAGACATTGACTACGTTTTGGAAATTCTCCCCGGTATCATATCGAAAATACGTGAAATGTCGCCTCTCTGGCAAAAAAAAGGCAGCTAATACCTCAATACGCATTGATAATTCAATGCATATTGCATTTTACCCGTAATACAAAAAATATTTTACAGTACATCTTGAATTTTTGTTGCATTTCTGGTATAATTTCACTTCGTAATTTAAACACATTTTGATTGCTCGATAAGCATTTACTTTAAATTAATCATTATCGGAGCAGTTTTTTATTTTTTGTATGGAAAATCAAAAGGATTGTATTTTCTGTAAAATAGCAAAAAGGGAAATTAATTCAAATCTTCTGTTTGAAAATGACAGAATTGTTGCATTTAATGATTTAAATCCCCAAGCACCTATGCATTTTCTTGTAATTCCCAAAAAACATATTACGGGAATTAACGCTGTCAATGATTCAGATAAGGCTTTACTGGGCGAGATTCAGATAGTGATTCGTGATTTAGCAAAGAAGTATTGCAACAACACTGGCTACAGAGTATTAACAAACTGTGGCATTGAGGCCGGCCAAACGGTGATACATCTGCACTACCATGTACTTGGCGGAAGAGATTTTTCGTGGCCTCCGGGATAACTTTTAAAAATTATAAAAAAAGGTGGTGTTTATAAAATGGTTAATGTTAGAGTTCGCGACGGGGAATCCATCGAGGATGCTATCCGACGATTTAAGCGTGAATGCGAACGTAACGGAGTTATAAAAGAAATTAGGAAAAGAGAGTATTATAAAGCTCCAAGCGTGTTGCGCAAAGAAAGGTTAGCAGAAACAAAACGCAAAATCAGAAGAAAAAATAACAAAGATAGCAGATGGATCAAGACCCAGTAAAAAATGTTTTAAAAAATAAAAAAGCCAGAAAGCAGGAGATATTGTATTAGGCATTAAAAAGCAGACATAATCTTTAATCCTATACTTTGTTCTGTTTTTTGGCTTTTTGTATTCGGAGCTCATATGAAATTAAAACAACTGTATTCTTTTTTCGTGCAGCAAGGCATTAAAAACGATCCACGTGGTTCAGACAGCGTAAACGAGCTTCTCTCCGAAAGAAAGCAGTCTTACGAAAAATTATCCAAAGACGAAAAGGAATTTTTTGACACCGAAACTCTCACAAATCCTTATTCAGACAGCCGAATTTTAAATGGGACGGGTGAAGAAAATATTTCTTCGGTAATGGTAGGAATAGACATGGAGACACCTGAGCTTCTTCTGGCCCATACTTTGAGATCTTCCGGCAAAAAGATTGATTTAGTAATGGCTCACCATCCGGAAGGAAGAGCCTATGCAACATTCTATGACGTTATGGCAATGCAGTCGGAAATCCTAAATATTCAGGGTGTTCCGATAAGCATAGCAGAAGCAATTACAAATAAACGCCTTAAACAGGTAGGAAGAAGTGTTAAACCGCAAAACCATTACAGACCTGTTGATGCAGCAAAACTTCTTGATATTCCGTATATGACTGCACACACTGTAGCAGACAACCATGTAGCAACGTTCCTACAGAATTTGTTTGATAAAAAGAAACCAAAATTCCTGAAGGATGTTATAAAGATTCTTAATGATATTCCGGAATACAAAGAAGCAAGAAAAAACAGCGCCGGCCCTTTTATTCTGGTAGGAAGCAAGGAAAATCGCGCTGGAAAAATATTTGTTGATATGACCGGCGGAACCGAAGGTGCAAAAGAGTCAACGGAAAACCTTGCAAAAGCGGGGGTGAGCACAATTATCGGAATGCACATGAGCGAATCTCATTACAAAGATGCCGAGAAACACAACATCCGAGTAATAATTGCAGGCCATATATCTTCTGACAATCTGGGAATTAACCTCCTGCTTGATTCGGCGGAAAAAGAACTTGGTAAGTTTGATGTTATCGAGTGTTCGGGTTTTAGAAGAATTAAAAGAAAATAACCTACATATAATTTATGACTATTCCTGCAGAAACAATAGACCAAATACGCCTAGGTACTGACATTACTGAGTTGGTCCGCGAATATGTTCCGACGCTGAAAAGAGCCGGACGTAATTGGAAAGCAAACTGCCCTTTTCATAATGAAAAAACTCCATCATTTGTCGTAAGCCCCGAAAAAGGCATATATCATTGTTTTGGGTGTAATGCCGGGGGTGATGTGTTTAAGTTTGTTATGCAGATAGAAAATATTTCCTGGCCTCAATCAGTAAAAAAATTGGCTGACAAACTGGGAATAGTAATTCAAGAGACCAGGGAAGATATTGCAATAAAATCTGAAAAACAAAAAATATATGACCTTCTGGAGCAGACAGCCCGGTATTACCACAGACATTTAACAAGCGCTAAAGAAGGGAAAATCGCAAGAAATTACCTCCAAAAACGTGGAATAAGCGAAGATTCGATTCATAGATTCCTTTTAGGTTATGCTCCATACAATTCTCTTATAACATCTGCCGCAAAAAAAGGTGTTTCTGTGGATCAGCTTGTCGCTGCAGGGCTTGTCACTAAAACGAATCAGGGTAAATATTTTGAATACATGTCGAATCGTCTTACTTTTCCTATTTTTGATTCTCAAGGAAGGGTTATAGCCTTCGGTGGGCGGACATTAAAAGATGATCAGCCAAAGTATTTGAATACACCCGAAACTTCCGTGTACTCAAAATCGAACAATCTCTACGGCCTATATCAGGCAATACCTACTTTAAGAAAAGAAAAGAATGTTACTGTGCTTGAAGGTTATATGGATGTCCTAGTTACACACCAATTTGGCATATTAAACACCGTTGCAACTCTTGGAACATCTTTAACAACTCAGCATACTTACATACTAAAGCGCTATGCAGAGAATGTTACCTTGTTATTCGACTCAGACGACGCCGGCAATAATGCGGCAAAAAGAGCAATTGAAACCCTGGTAGATTCCGACCTTGCCGTAAAGGTTGTTAATTTACCTCCAAAAACGGACCCCGACGAATATCTTTTGAAGGAAGGTAAAGACAGTTTTATAAACTACTTTAAAAAAAGTGAAAAATCATGCGTTGATTTTTTGACCGAGCATATTGCTTCTAAAGTGGGGTCAGATAGTTCGGAAGGGAAAATAAAAGTGATTGCAGAAATAATTCCGATACTGCAAAAAATTAAAAACCCGATTTTAAAGGCAGAATGGATAAAATATTTGTCCGAAAAGCTTAATATCAAGGAAGATGCAATCGTCGGGGAAATCCGAAGATACAACAAAAAATTATTAAACCCGGCACTTGAAAAAACAAAACCCGTTGTCAATAATTCAGCAAAAACAGCTGTCAGGTCAGCAGAAGAGGAAATTATCCAAATTCTCCTTTTTAATCCGCATTTAATCAGCAAGGTAAGCGAAGATATATTCCATCAACAAAGATGCACTAGGGCCTACAACTTAATAAAGAAGAAAATTGATTCTTCCAATATGATCAACCATGTTGATGATTCTGATAAAGCATGGTTTGCTGAAATCATGCTCGAAGAAAAAAAATATTCGGATGCCGACCAAATCCTTTCGAATCTTATAAGAGATATCAATACTAAAAATCTTGAAACACTTCGTAAAGAATTAGAAGAAGAAATAATTTTAATGAGAAACGGAAAAATTCCTCTGGATAACGGCAAATTTGAAGAATACAAAAATTTAACTTCTAGGCTTAAAGGATCGGTGAAATAACTATGAAAAAAACAAAGAAAAAAGACGTTTTTAATTCTATGTTAGAAAAGTCGAAAAAACTCGGCTTCATAACATACGATGAAATCAACAAACATATGCCGGATAAAACACCTTCTTCTGACGAATTGGACAATTTTTTTGAGTTACTAAATAAGGAAGGGGTACAGGTAGTTGATAATCCGAGTGAAGTTGTTAAGAAGGAACCACCTGTAAGCCCGGACCAGGCCCAAATGCACAAAAGCATTGCCGAGGATGAGGTTATAAATCCGGTCAGAATGTACTTGAGCGAAATGGCAAAAGTATCTCTGCTTGACCGCGCAACAGAAGTGGCATTAGCAAAAAGTGTAAGAGAAAACGAAATAAACCTTAAGCTTCTCGTGCTTGAATCTCCTTTAATTATTAAAGAAATAAGAAACTGGGAAACTCTTATTACACAACAGGAAATGACTCCGAAGGAACTTATGCCCAGAGGCCGTAAATCCTACTCTCAGCTAAGAAGTATGCGTCTTAAAATGGGAAAAACCGTTAAGGAAATAAACACACTCGAAAAGAAAATAAGACGCGCTGAAGAAAAATTGAAAGGGAAAAGCCATAAGGAGCGCGGGAAAATTAAGGAATATATCAAAAATGAGCGTCACAAGATAATAACTCTTATTATAGGATTAAATCTGAATCAGGACAAAATAAAACGATTGATAAATAAGATAAAAACAACTGCAACCAAACTATTTGAAACCAGCCAGGAATTAAAAAAGCATGAAGCCCGCTTTAAAATGTCCTGCAACAAATTGGTACAGATTTATAAATTAACAGTAAATAAAAAAATGAAGCCGTCTGAGTTCAAAAAACTCACACGCCTCAACCCGTCAGACATGGAAGAAACTATTGAACAAATACAAAGCCTAATCCATAAACAAAACCACTTGAGAGAAGGATTTTCAATTACCCCTGAAGAACTGATAGAAACCGATAGGAAAATAAGAGAATTTGAAAGTATTGTCCATAGAGACAAGATGAAGCTTATTGAAGCAAATTTCAGGCTCGTAGTATCGATTGCAAAAAAACACGTCGGGATAAGCAACCTCGAGCTTTCGGATTTAATCCAGGAAGGAAATTTAGGTCTTTCAAAAGCTGTAGAAAAATTTGAATGGAAAAGGGGTTTCAAATTTTCAACTTATGCTACCTGGTGGATACGGCAGTCTATCAACAGAGCAATAGCCGACCAGTCGCGAACAATCCGTATTCCCGTACACATGAAAGAGTTAATTTCAAAACTGACTAAAATAAAGAAAAAATATCAGCAGGATCACGGACGCGAGCCTACAATCAGCGAATACACTCATGCATTGCGCCTTTCTACTGACAGAGTAAGAAGAGTTTTGAAGATGATACAAGAACCCATTTCTTTGTCCACGCCTGTAGGCGAAGAAGAGGATTCTAGGCTTGAGGATTTTGTGGAAGACCAAAACGGCCCGAATCCGGTTCATAAGACTCAACACTACAGATTACAGCTTGAAATTGAAAGTATACTTGGGTCATTAACTCCAAGAGAAGCAGATATAATACGGTTAAGATACGGAATTGGAGCCGGATATCCAAGAACTTTGGAAGAAGTCGGACAAATCTTTGGTGTAACAAGAGAAAGAGTAAGACAAATTGAAGCAAAAGCAATTAGAAAACTAAGACATCCATCCAGAAGCAAAGCCTTGAAAGAATATATGGAATAGAGTAGAAATTATACGGAATTTGACACGTTTTTTATATTTAAGTACAATTACTTAAATTTTTTCGGGCCAGTAGCTCAGTTGGTTAGAGCACTCGACTCATAATCGAATGGTCGTAGGTTCAAGTCCTACCTGGCCCAATTTGTAAAACCTTGAAAATCCTTGGTATTTTCAAGGTTTTTTTCATTTTACAGCTATTTCGTTTCCATATTTTAATGAAATATTGTTTAATTTCTTCTTGACCGGAAATAAAAAACATGCTAGAATATCAGTTGTTTTTAGCTTTGGGGTAGTTAGCTCAGTGGAAGAGCGCTCGCCTCACACGCGAAAGGTCGCAGGTTCAATCCCTGCACTACCCATTTTTGGGTAAAGTATTTTTTAATATTTTAAAAGGAATTTTTTTAATGGAAACCAGCGAAAAAATAGATTTGTTAGTAGCTCTACAGGAAAAGGACACTGAATTAAACAACCTTAAACAGCAAATAACAAAAGATCCTGAAGATATCAACTCTCAAAAAGAGCTTTCAGAAAAATATCGTTCAGATGCGGAAAATGAAAAAAAGACCCTACTAGACCTTCAAAAAGCAAAAAAAGAGAAGGAGCTGGATTTAGAGACCAAAGAAACTGAGATAAAAAAGCATAATTTAGAACTTGGAAGTATAAAATCTAATGATGCATATAAGGCCTTACTTATCGAAATTGAATCCGGAAAACAAGACCAGTCAGCACTTGAAAACGATATACTTGAATTAATGGAAAAAATTGATGAAGAATCTAAAAAAGCAAAAGACGTTGATTCCGAGTCAAAAAAACGCGAGATCGAAATCCAGGGAAAAATTAAGGAATTGGAAAACGAAATAAAGGTCTTACAGGAAAAATATAACAGTTTGAAAGCCGAAAGAGATGAATTCGCAAAAAAAATTCCAGAAGACCTTTTAAGCCATTACGACCATATCCGTGAAGGAAGAGATGAATTGGCTATAGTTTCTCTAGACGGCGAAAGTTGTGGCGGATGTGGAAGCATATTAAGACCGCAGACCATCAATGACCTTCACAAAGGAAAAGAATTAGTTGTCTGCGATAACTGCTCAAGATTTGTATACTTAAAAAAATGATTTTAAATTTATTCACCGATGGGGCATCCCGAGGAAATCCCGGACATGCCGGAATAGGGATTGTTCTTCAGAGTTCTCAAAACGAGACTATTGATGATTACTGTGAGTATATCGGAGTTTCAACCAACAATGTTGCCGAGTATAAGGGATTAATAAAAGGATTAAAAATCGCCAAAAAACACAATCCTTCAGGTTTAAATGTCTACCTGGATTCAGAACTAATTATAAGACAAATGCAGGGAAAATACAAAGTAAAAAATGAAACACTGAAAGCGTATTTTGAATTTGCAAACGAATTAATCTCCGATTTAAAAAACGTTAAATTCAAGCATATACCAAGAGAAATGAACCAAATTGCCGACAAACTGGCAAACCAGGCAATAGATAAAGCGCAAAAATAATAGTTTTTTGATAACTTAATAAAAGAGGTAGTCGTTGGATCGCCCGCCCATTGAATAATAGGCGGGAGGAAAGTCCGAACTTTACCCCTGTCTTACGGTAGGGGAACGGTAGTGGGTAATACCCATCATTCTGTCTAATGCAGAGTAGAGGTGCGAACAGAGACGTTCCGATCCGAAAGGAAAGGAATTTCCTGAAGTTATTCAGGAAAATTTTCGTTATAGTCCTATCGATAAAGACGAAAAGTGAAACGGCTAAATCCTTACTGGAATGCAAGGCTAAATTGTAAGCCGCTTGATCCTATGGAGTAATCCAAAGGACAGAGAAATGATCCAAGTCCCGATTCGTCGGGATACAGAATTCGGTGTATAGACTACCTCTTTTAAAATTTCTTATGAACATAGCTTTATATCTTATTATCGGTCTAATCGCTGGCGTATTAAGCGGTATTCTTGGTATTGGTGGAGGAATTATTGTAATACCTTCATTAATACTTGTTTTTGGGCTTTCGCAGCAAAGCGCTCAAGGAACAACTCTTGCAATGATGATTCCTCCGATAGGATTACTTGCTGCTTGGGTTTACTACAAAAGCGGTCATGTCAATTTACCAATGGCAATTTTTATTGGACTTGGATTTTTTCTCGGTGCTTTTTTCGGGGCAAAGCTTGCAGTAAGTATTCCAGGGGAAATGCTTAAAAAAATATTTGGCGTAGCTCTTCTTCTAATATCCATTAATATAATATTTTCAAAATAATAAATTGAGGAACGAATGTTAAACTACATAAATAAAAGACTATTTATAGAAAGAACTTCACTTGGTTCGCTTGCTAAGAAATTTGGCACGCCTTTGTTTGTATATTCAAAAAACAAACTGATAGAGAATTTTATTTCGTTTGATAATGCCTTTAGTTTTGTGCCTCATATAACCTGCTATGCAACAAAGGCAAATTCAAATAATGCGATACTAAAAGTGCTAGCCAGCCTAGGTGCCGGAGCAGACATTACATCCGGCGGGGAACTCTTTAGATCATTAAAGGCCGGAATCCCGTCGAAAAAGATAATCTATGCAGGCATCGGAAAAACTGCCGAAGAAATTTCGTATGCTCTTAAACATAATATCTTAATGTTTAACGTGGAATCTGTTGAGGAGTTAGTTCAAATCAACAACGTTGCACGAAAATTAAAGAAAAAAGCATCAATTGCTTTTAGAATTAATCCTAATGTCGATCCCTACACTCATCACTATATTACCACAGGCAAAAAAGGCGGAAAATTCGGAGTACCTTATACCGAAGCTCTGAATCATTACAAAATCGCAAAAAAGATGAGCAATATCCATATATCCGGAATACATTGCCACATCGGTTCTCAGATTACCTATATTGATTCTTTCCATATGGCAGCAGTTAGGCTAAAGAATTTAGTTGATAAATTATCATCAATAGGCATTAACCTTGAATACATAAATATGGGAGGAGGTCTGGGTATTGATTATGGGAATAACAAAGCATCAAACCCGGTAAGCTTGAGCCAATCCATTCTTCCTGTTTTCAGAAATTTTAAAGGAAAGTTTATCTTTGAGCCCGGTCGCTTTATCGTAGGAAATGCAGGAATTTTTCTTGTAAAAGTAATTTACAGAAAAAAGTCCGGGGGAAAGAATTTTTTAATAGTCGACGGTGCTATGAACGATCTCTTGAGGCCTACTTTGTATGATGCTTACCATGAAATTTTACCTGAAACACAATCTAACAGAGGTAAGGTAAAACTGGATATCGTCGGGCCAATTTGTGAAAGCGGAGATTTCTTAGGTAAAAACCGTACCCTTCCCTGGCTTGATCAAAATGATTTATTAGCCGTAACATGCACGGGTGCTTACGGTTCGGCCATGTCTTCACAGTACAATTCACGCTTGAGGGCTCCGGAAATCATGGTTGAGGGAAACAAAGCTAAAATAATTAGAAAAAGGGAAACACACTCTGATCTTGTAAACAAGGAAATTTAAGGTTTAACATGAGTAAGAATATTAATTTTTTAAAGATATCGGCTGCAGGAAATGATTTTGTTCTAATAGACAACAGAAAGGATTTGCTTCCCAAAAATATTTCTCCCATTGCAGCAAAGTTATGCAACAGAAAATTATCTATCGGCGCCGATGGACTGCTTATTTTGGAAAACAGTAAAACGGCTGATTTTAAAATGCGCTATTTTAACTCAGACGGTTCTCTTGCAGCTATGTGCGGAAACGGCGGACGTTCTATTGCAAGATTTGCAAACTATTTGAAAATAGTTTCTAAAAAAATGTCGTTTGAAACTGATGCCGGGCTGGTAAAAGCCGATATTCTCGGTGACGAAATAAGATTATGGCTGTTTGAGCCTAAAGATGCACGTCTTGATTTTACCTTAAGAGTCGAACAGAGGGAATTCGATGTTTCGTTTATAAATACCGGTGTCCCTCATACTGTTGTTTTTGTTAATGATATCGAAAAAACTGATGTTAAAGAATTAGGCCATATGATACGTTTCCATAAGGAGTTTGCACCTCTAGGAACAAATGTTAATTTTGTTCAAAAAAAGGATGATAGTTCAATTTTTGTAAGAACCTATGAGAGAGGAGTTGAGGATGAGACTCTTGCATGCGGTACGGGCGTAACTGCAAGTGCAATACTTTCGGGTCTCAGGGGGCTCGTTTCTTCGCCTGTAAAATGCATAACAAAGGGAGGCGATACCCTTATTGTATCATACAGAACAAATAGTAATGTTGATTTTGTCTCGCCAGTTTCAAATGTATCCCTGCAGGGTCCTGCGGAGATTACTTTTAAAGGCGAGGTAGTAATATAATAAATTCGGAGGATAGTATGTTTTCTGGTTCGTACGTTGCAATAGTTACTCCTTTTAGAAACGGAAAAGTAGATATAAAAAAATTAAAGGAACTTATAAATTTTCAAATATCAAACGGTACCTCTGGAATAATACCATGCGGTACAACCGGTGAATCCGCCACGCTGAATCACGATGAACACAGGCTGGTAATAGAAACTACTGTTAAGACCGTTAACAAACGTATACAGGTTATTGCCGGGACCGGTTCAAATTGTACTGCTGAAGCAATTAATCTTACGAAATTTGCACAAAAAGCCGGGTGCGACGGCGCGCTTCTTGTTTCGCCGTACTACAACAAGCCAACACAAAAGGGTCTGTATCTTCATTTTAAAGCTATTGCGGAATCCACCAAATTGCCGATAATTCTCTACAACATTATGAGCAGAACATCCGTAAATATTGAACCTGAAACTTTTGCAAAGATCACGAAAGACTGCAAAAATGTTTTGGCGGTTAAAGAAGCTTCTGGATCGCTTGATCAAATGAAACAGATTAAGAAACTTTGCCCTAATATTGATCTATTATCAGGCGATGATGCCCTCACCCTTCCAATTATGAAAATCGGAGGAACTGGGGTAATATCCGTCATAGCAAATATTGTTCCTAAGGAAACGTCGGAAATGGTATCAGCGTATCTAAAGAGCGATCAAATAAACGCTGAAAAGATCTTCAATAAACTTTTACCGCTTATTGAAGCTTTATTTATTGAAACAAATCCTATTCCCTTGAAAACTGCCATGGGAATGATGGGGATATGCTCTCCTGAGCTCAGATTGCCTTTGTGCTCTATGGATGACTTAAATATTGAAAAGCTTAAAAAAGCTTTAAAAGATTATGGTTTGTTAAAATAAACCAGGGAGAATTCATGTTAAACGTTATAGTATGCGGTGCAGCCGGCAGAATGGGGACAAGCATTATAAATCTTTCCAATAACGACAAAAATGTAAAAATCATTGGCGGTGTTGAAAACACAGAAATATATATGGACAAAATATCGAATATTAGTATTTATTCCGATATTTCAGACCTCATTTCTTCTGCAAATGTGACGATAGATTTTTCTTCAACCCATGCCACGTTAAATAATCTGGACATATCTGTTAAAAACAAAAAACCTTATGTCATAGGAACAACGGGATTTAATCCGAAAGAAATTGAAAGAATAAAAACGGCTTCCAGGTCAATTCCTATTGTTTTTGCACCCAATATGTCCATCGGAGTTAATGTTCTTTTTAAATTGGTTTCAGAAGCATCAAAAACGCTCGCAAATTATGACAAGGAAATAGTTGAACTTCATCATAATCAAAAAAAGGACGCTCCTTCAGGAACAGCAATAAAATTGGCAGAAATAATTTCCGACTCGATGAAAAAAAAGCTCAAAGATATTGCTGTTTATGGCAGAAGTGGTTCAATTGGGCCCAGAGATAAGGCTGAAATGGGTGTTTTTGCCGTCAGAGCGGGTGACATTGTCGGGGAACACACTGTTTATTTTGCCGGCCCGGGAGAAAGGGTTGAGTTAACCCATAGAGCGCATTCCCGCGATACTTTAGCATCGGGAGCTCTTACTGCCGCAAAATGGATTGTCAATCAAAAAGCCGGTCTTTATGACATGCAGGATATTTTGGGCTTAAAAAAGTAAATGATATATTTGCGTTTCGAAATTAATGGGGAAGAAAAATACGGCATTTCTGAAAATAGGCAGACCGTTGTAGAAATTAAGCCGGATTATTTTTCCGATTTTAAAAAAACTAAAACAATATATGATATTTCGAACGTTAAATTATTAGCTCCTTGTAAACCATCGAAAATAATAGCTCTTGGCTTAAGCTACGAAGACCACGCCAAAGAATTAAATATGCCGATATCAAAATTTCCAGTCATATTCATGAAGCCGTCTACGTCTGTAATTGGTACGAATGAAAACATCGTATATCCTTCGTTATCAAAAAGAGTGGATTTTGAGGGCGAGCTTGCCGTTGCTATAAAGAAAAAAGCTAAAAATATATCAGAAACTGATGCGTCATCTTTTATTCTTGGGTTTACATGTTTTAATGATGTCACGGCAAGAGACCTTCAGGAAAAAGACGGGCAATGGACAAGGGCAAAATCTTTTGATACCTTTTCTCCTGTGGGACCCTGGATAGTAGATAAAATAGACCCTGATAATTTAAAAATTAAAACACTGGTAAATGGTCAATTAAAACAAAACTCCAATACAAAAAATCTTATTATCAGCATTAAAAAAATCGTGTCTTATGTATCTAGTGTTATGACGTTATTGCCGGGCGATATTATAACCACGGGAACTCCTCCGGGGATAGGTCCCTTATCTAGAGGAGATAAAGTCTCAATTGAGATTGAAAATATAGGAAACCTTACAAATACGGTAATATGAAAAAAATTCTTCAAGATTTCATCGATTTTTTCTCGGATAAAGAAGATGTTAATGAACCGCACTATGATCCTCTGCACATAGGCGCAATGATCATAATTGTTCTTTTTGCAATAACTCTTCTTTTCTGGCTATTGTGGTCAATTCTAGTTTTTGGGGGAGGAATACAGGCAAAAATACTTCCTTTTCTGACTGTTTTGTTCACATCTAAAAATGTTTCTGATTTTGGATACATCGGATATCCTTATGAAATGGGAATTTTTGAAGGTTGGGTAACAAATACAGTTGCTTTTTCATTTTTAGTCTTGCTTATTTTCTTAATTTGGTATATATTCAACCAAAAACAAAAAAATACTCACTAAGGTATGTCAGCCTAGGGCTGACCCGCCTCGGGCGGGGAGGATTAAGGTGCAAATTAAATACAATGAAAAACTAAAAAAACTGCCGCCGTATCTTTTTGTTGAAATTGACAAAAAAAAGAAAGCCGCTATTGATAGAGGTGTAGATATTATTTCTCTCGGTATTGGCGATCCCGACTTTGCCACTCCGGAACACATTGTAAAAGCTGCTCAAACAGCCATTGCAAAATCTTCAAACCAAAAATATCCTTTTGGAGCAGGAATGATGTCTTTTAGACAAGCTGTTTCCAATTGGTATAGAACCCGCTTTAACGTTGCAATAAATCCTGAAACTGAAATATGTTCCCTAATAGGATCAAAAGAGGGTATTGGCCATTTTCATATGGGATTCGTTAACCCCGGAGATATTGTATTAATACCCGAGCCGGGATACCCTGTCTACAATACGGGAACAATTTTTACCGACGGAATACCTTACTTTATGCCATTGCTCAAAGAAAACGCCTTTTTACCCGATTTAGCTTCAATTCCTGAAAATATTTGCAAAAAAGCTAAAATTCTCTTTTTAAACTACCCTAACAATCCAACTGCTGCAACAGCAACTAAAGATTTTTTTAAACTTGTTGTAGATTTTGCAAAAAAACACAACATTATTGTTGCTCACGATGCAGCGTATTCAGAACTTTACTATGAAAATAAACCAATCAGTTTTCTTGAAGTGCCTGGCGCAAAAGATGTCGGAGTAGAATTTCATTCTCTTTCAAAAACATATAACATGACGGGCTGGCGCATTGGGTGGGTCTGCGGAAATAAGGATGTTGTTAAAGGAATTTCGGCTGTAAAGGATAATTATGATTCCGGAATTTTTCAAGCTGTTCAGGAAGCGGGGATTGCGGCTCTGAACGGACCTCAAGAGTGTGTTGAAAGGGCAAGAAAACTCTACAAAGAACGCAGAGACACTCTTGTGGAGGGCTTAAATAAGATCGGCTGGAACGTTAAAAAACCTGAAGCAACATTTTATGTCTGGGCACCTGTGCCTAAAGGTCAGACTTCTGCAGGGACAGTATCAAAACTCCTTGATGATGCGGGAATTGTCTGTACACCGGGCAATGGACTTGGCCCGTCAGGTGAGGGCTATATTAGATTTGCTTTGACAGTTGATATACCCAGAATCAAAGAAGCTTTATCAAGGCTTGAAAAGATCAAGTGGTAATATGAATGGATTCACTGCTGTATACGTCGGATTGGGATCAAATATAGGAAATAGAAAGCTAAATATAAAAAAAGCGTTAAAATTTCTATCCGATATTAATGATTTCTTTATTTTAAAAACATCTTCCTTGTATGAAACCTCAGCAATAGGGCCTTCTCAAAGAAGCTTCATCAACTGCGTTATAAAAGCAAAAACCAAGCTAGATCCCCATGAATTACTTAAAAATATGCAAAAAATTGAAAAAACCATGGGCAGGCAAAAAACTGTTAAATGGGGCCCCAGGATAATGGATCTGGATATTCTTTTATACGGAAAAACAGTTATAAAATCAGAAAATTTAACGATTCCGCATAAAGAAATGGAAAAAAGGCTCTTTGTGCTTGATCCGCTTTCAGAAATAAGCCCAAAATTAATCCATCCTGTTATTAAACAAACCGTTTCAAAACTTAAAAGTTGCATTACTTGATTTATGTTGAAAAATCTGCTATATTTATTGCTGCTTTTGAGTTGATTTTTTAACAAAAACTGCTTAAATATTGGTTACTATTTTAGTCCAATTTAGGCGTTAACAAGGAGCTCTCAATGCCAAACAGAACACCGCTTTTAGCAGGTAATTGGAAAATGTCAAAAACAGTTTCGGAAGCTTTGGAACTGGTGGAAGGCCTAAAAAAGAATCTATCAAATATAAAAGATAGAGAAATATTAGTTTGCCCAACTTTTGTGTCCTTGTATCCTGTTTCAAATTCTGTTAAGGGAACAAACATCAGCCTGGGTGCTCAAAATGTGTACTGGGAGCCAAAGGGAGCCTTCACTGGGGAAATTGCCCCCAATATGCTTAAAGACGTAGGATGCAAATACGTAATAGTAGGACACTCGGAAAGAAGACAGTATTTTAACGAAACTGATGAAACAGTGAATAAAAGAACCAAGGCAGCTTTTGAAATGGGTTTGGTTCCTATTGTTTGCGTCGGAGAAACTCTTGCTGAACGCGAAAATAATACAACTTTTAAAGTTATTGAAAAACAAGCCAGAGAAGGGCTTAAAAATTTAACGACAGAACAATCAAAAACTGTTGTAATCGCATACGAACCCGTATGGGCCATCGGAACAGGGAAAACCGCAACACCCGAGCAAGCTGAGGAAGTTCATGCATTTATACGGAAATTATATTCCGAAATTTATTCTACCGAAGCAACTGATGGGGTGAGAATTCTGTATGGCGGCTCTGTAAAACCAGATAATGTATCCGAGCTAATGAAGCAACCAAATATTGACGGCGGATTAGTAGGCGGAGCAAGTCTTGACGTCGAATCTTTCTCAAAAATAGTCAGTTATAAATAAATATACCGAAAATAAGAATTTTACCGCAATTTATTTAAGGCGAAGGTGGGAATTTATTATGGAAAACGATTTAAAAGGAAGGCGTAAGCACGTGCGTTTCTCATTAAAAGATGGGGAAGTAAGATTACTTTGCGGCCCCGTGCTAGCCTTGGCGGGAAAAATTCTGAATTTATCGGAAGATGGGATGATGCTCTTGTGCGAACATAATTACTTTGTTGATGAGGAAATATCATTTCAAATCTTTTTCCCCTCGGGCCTTAAATTATCAGGACTAGCTAAAATAAAATACAAAAATGAACCCACTAAAACGGAGCACAAAAATGCGACAAAGTCCATGCTTGGAAAAGTTACGTACGGCTGTGAATTTAAAAATTTGACGGATAATGCCAAAGATATAATAAAATATTTCTTAGCAAATAGGATAAATTAGGGCAGTCTTTCCCATATAATGTTTGATTTAAAATTTACTTCGTTTTTTATGTCAAATAGAGGTTTTTCATGAATATTGCGTTTGGTTGCGACCATGCCGGGTATAATCACAGAAAAGATATCATAGATTTCTTAAAAAAACGTTCTTATAATGTGACAGACTTTGGATGCGACAAAACCGAAAGCTGCGACTATCCTGAGATAGCCATTAAGGTCGCAAAAACCGTTTCTGAAGGTAAATGTGAAAGGGGAATTTTAATTTGCGGAACAGGCATAGGCGTGTCTATTACAGCCAATAAATTTAAGGGTATCAGAGCTGCCGTCTGCTGGAATGATAAAGTAGCTTCGCTGATTTCTGAACATAATAACGCAAATATTATCTGCCTGCCTGGCCGTTTTGCTACAACAGAGGAAATGTCCCGTTGGATTGAAATATGGTTAAATACCCCGGTAAGTAAAGAAAAAAGGCATTTGGATCGTTTAAAAATGATCACAGACATAGAATGATTGATAAAAATAAGTTAGAAACTGTTTCGTTGTTCATTGACCACACTTTATTAGTTCCCTGGGCCTCAAAAATACAAATTACTAAAATTTGTAGCGAGGCAAAAAAATATAATTTTAAATCTGTGTGCGTAAATCCTATATGGGTGAAATTATGTTCAGGACTGTTAAAGAATTCCAATGCAAAATTATGCACGGTGGTTGGATTTCCTCTTGGAGCATCCACGACAAAAATTAAAGTTGAGGAAGCCAAGGATGCTCTAAAAAATGGTGCCGACGAGGTCGACGCAGTTATGAATCTGGGAGAATTTAAATCCAAAAATTATTCGTTTGTTTTAAAAGAACTAAAAGCGTTACGTAAAATTTTAAAAAATAAAATATTTAAAGTTATTATTGAGTCGCCTGTATTAAACTCACAAGAAATAATCAAAGCTTGTCGCATTGTGCAAAAATCCGGAGCTGACTTTATTAAAACATCGACCGGCTACAATGTGCCATCAACAAAAATATCTGATGTACGTCTTATAAATAAGATTTTAGACCCAAAAATTAAAATTAAAGCCTCCGGAGGAATAAGGACGTTCAGTAAAGCACTGAAAATGATAAACGCGGGAGCTTCCAGGCTCGGCACATCGTCTTCTTTGGCTATAATATCCAAATAGGATTACAACATGAAATATGAATCTTTAAAACTAAATCCCCTGTATACTTTTCACGAATTTGTCATCGGGCCAAACAGCCGCTTTGCTGCTTCTGCTGCATTAGCCGTTGCGACAAATCCGGGTAAAGTTTATAATCCTTTTTTTATTTACGGCGGAGTTGGGCTTGGAAAAACACATGTAATGCAGGCTGCTGGGCATCACATATTGAATAATAACAAAAATGTAAAATCAATATACATTACCACAGAAAAGTTCATGACAAATGTGGTCGATTCCATAAGAGTCGGATCGCTTCAGGAAATGAGAGATTTCTACAAGAATATTGATTTGCTTTTAGTGGACGATGTTCAATTTTTATCCGAGTCCGAATCTACGCAAGAGGAATTTTTCCACATTTTTAATTCTCTGCATCAAGAGGGAAAACAGATAATTCTCACTTCTGATAGACATCCCAAGCAATTAGTAACTTTAGCAGACAGGCTCCGCAGCCGTTTTGAATGGGGCTTAATAGCGGATATCAAAGCTCCAAGTCTGGAAACAAGACTAGCAATCTTGAAAAGCAAAGCTGAATTTGAAAGTGTTCGAGTTGATGATGAAATTTTGCATTTTGTGGCATCCAAATTAAAATCTAATATCCGGGAATTAGAAGGGTTTTTGAAAAGGTTAATAGCATATTCTTCGTTGACCGGAGAAAATCTTAGTATGAGTATGGCCAAAAACCTTATGTCCGACGAAGTAAAAACCGAGGAAACTGAAATAATTGAAAAAAAGCCCGTAATAGGCTCCTCAATTTCGGGTTCTTCACAAGCCTCTGATTCCGAAATCCCTATTATAGAAACTGAAAGTTCAAAACCGCCGAAACCTTCTTTTGATAGCAACCCCGCACCTCCTCCCATAATGCCAAAAAGAACTTTTCAAAGCGAGCAGGACTCTTCGCCCGATACAGTAAAAGTTGCGTTTTTCTATCCCGAGGAAAAAACTGCGGCTATCGAAACTGTTAAGCAGCATTTTAGCTCTATCATAAAAAAACATAAAATGAAATTCACTTTAGATTACGAAATGGAACAAACTTATATTTTCAATAGCCAAATGCGTTACATGACTTTTGCTGAACTTTGCAATAAAAAAGATATTAAGGTTGCTATTGTCTTAGGCCCGGATACGGCTTTTGGAAGTGAATCTGAATTATTCGGAGACTCTCTGATGATGACGTTGGAAGGCGAGGGAATCTCTTTACAGTTAATCCCCTGGGAAGACTTGAGCAAAGATTATAAATACTTGAATCTTGCACTTGATATAACACTACTATTAAAGAAAAAATAAGGCATTATGAGAGCTAGCTTTCAAAGACTTAGCGTAATTTTAGCGATAGTTCTGTCTGTCAGCGCAGTTTGGCTGTATTTCGGAAATCTTTGGATAAGCTATGTGCTGAAAAATCATTTCGATCCCATGATTCAAACAACAGTTGCTGATTTGTCTTTGATTTTGAAAGATAAGGGAAGCAAAAATAAGATCGTAACTGTTATAAACAAATTCTCGAATAAAACCAGGATCAAATCGATTGTATTAACGGAAAAAAAGGGAAAAAAGCTCTTTGACAGCAGAAAGAATGCAAAAAAAGACTTTATTTTATCGACGTTATATGCAAAATATCCCATTCACCTTCAGGACAAAACTATTGGCTGGATAAAAATAAATCCCAGCCAGGAATATCTTTACAGAGCATTGTTTAGCGGCTATAATCCGCTTATCCTGCTTTTTTTTCTTCTAACATGGTCTTTATCAACGTCGTTTGTCATATATTTTTATCTTCATAAAAATATATTAAAACCAATTAACCAGTTAGGGGACTATCTCGATGTTATTAATAAAAGAATCATTGCAAAACAATGGTTTAGATATGAGGATAAACACTGGGAAGAGTTATTCAATAAGATCCAGCGCGTGCGCAACTACATATTAGACAATAAACTTCTAATGAATCTTCTGCTTTATAATTCAAAAACGGTGAGCACAACAAGTGAAATCGAAGATATATTCGGAAAAGTGCTCGATATAGTAATCAATAAATATGAAACACCTTGTGCTATCATTACTCTTGGAGAGGATGGTTTTTTTAAATCCAGCGCTCGGAGGGGTTTTTCTCCTGGTTTTATTGAGCATATGCGCTTAAAAAAAGGGGAAGGCATAGTTGGTAAGACATACGAGGACAAAAAAGTAATTATTATAAATAACATGAATAATTCCCGATCTCCCTATATGCAACATGCTTCTGATGAAGGGGTGAGATCTTTTATGTATACGCCTATTATATGCAACGATACCTGTATAGGAGTATTAGGGCTTGGAAGCCAAAAAGAAAACTTTTTTACAAGTGAGATAACAAAATATGTAGCATTTATTGCAGATTATCTTTCGGCAATTGTTCAAAATTCCAATATTCACAGACATGTTAGTGAATTAAATACAAAAATAGAAACCGAAATATCTTCCACAACACAGGAGCTTATTAACACTAATTCAAGATTAATCAAAAAAGCTTCGGAACTTGAAAGGCTCAACAAATCTAAAAATGAATTTATTACAATGCTTTCAAACGATATAAGCGTGCCCGTCCTTGCGATTGAGGGATTCGTTAAACTTGTGTTAAGCGGAAAAGCCGGTACAGTGAATACACAGCAAAAGAAATTTCTTACAACCTCACTGCAGTCAATCGAGCGTCTCACAAGACTTATGTCAAATTTTGTTGAATTATCAAAAATTGAGACTTCAAGGATTGAAATCAAATTATCAAAATTATCTTTTAATAAACTGCTTGATGAGGTTTTAACTGATATAACAGACGATATAGAACAAAAAAAGATAAAAATTGTAAAAAATATTCAAAGCAATTTACCGACGATATCAGGAGATAAAGAAAAATTATTACTTCTTTTAAGCAATCTAATACTTAATGCAATAAGATTCAGCTTTGATTCCGGAACCGTTTCTATCGATATCAAAAAAGAAGGAAATGCAGTGAATTTAATGGTTGCCGATAATGGTATTGGTATTAAAAAAGAAGAATTGCCAAGAGTATTTGATAAATTTCATAAACGAGATTCAATTTTATCCAGAACAATACCTTTAAGTTTTGCATTGTGTAAATCAATTGTTAAACTGCATAATGGAAAAATTTGGGTAAACAGCGACATAGGGAAAGGCACATCTTCTGTATTTGCTATACCTTTTAAACGTTAATACACATATGTTAGAGATTATATTATGACTTTAGAAAAAGAAAAAAAAGACTATTCCAAATCAGTAAATTTACCATTTACCGATTTCCAAATGAAAGCAAATCTTCCCACAAGAGAGCCTGAGTTTATTAAACTTTGGCAAGACATTGGTTTATACAAAAATATTCAAAAGATTAATAAAGGAAAAAAGAAATTTATTCTTCACGACGGCCCTCCTTATGCCAATGGACACATTCACTTAGGGACATCCCTCAATAAGATATTGAAAGACTTTGTTGTAAAACATAAATCTATGTCTGGATTTCATTCTCCATACACTCCCGGATGGGATTGCCACGGACTGCCAATTGAACAGCAGTGCATGAAAGCGTTAAAAACAGACAAAAATAAAGTAGACAAGTTAAAATTTCGCTATCAGGCATCGGATTTTGCAAAAAAATTCGTTGACATTCAGAAAACGGAATTTATGCGGCTTGGCGTTTTGAGCGACTGGGACAAGCCCTATCTAACGCTAGACCATAAATACGAAGGTACTATTGCAAGAGTTTTCGGCCAGCTTGCTAAAAGCGGATATGTTTATAGGCAAAAAAAACCTGTATACTGGTGCCCAACGTGCGAAACCGCACTTGCTGATGCTGAAGTTGAGTACGATAACCACACCTCACATTCAATATATGCTAAATTTGAAATTTTAAAACTTTCTAACAAATTAAAAGACAAAATTAAGCTTGAGGGTAAATCTTCTGTCCTGATATGGACCACTACGCCATGGACGCTTCCAGCAAATGTTGCACTTGCTTTTTTATCACATGCCGAATATGTATTCGTAAATGTTCAGCATGAAAACAACACTAATGAAAACCTGATTGTATCTAAAAAACTTCTCCTTTCAGTTATTGAAAAATCCAAAATTAAGTCGCATAAAATTATTCACACTTTCTCTGGAGATGAGGTAGAGGGAATTGTCTGCCGGAATCCTGTTGTTGAGCGCGAATCTGTAGGCATACTGGCCGGATTTGTAAGCCTTGAGGACGGAACAGGAATCGTTCACATAGCACCAGGTCACGGCCATGACGATTACATTGCAGGTTTACAATACAATCTGCCTATTATATCTCCCGTGAACGATTGGGGTGGTTTTACTGATGAAGTAAAAGAATTCGCCGGCAAAAAAGTTTTCGCCGCCAACGATTTAATCTTAGAAAAACTTAAAAATACTAATAAACTTATTTTTGATGAAAAGATTCAACATTCATATCCGCATTGCTGGCGATGTAAAAAACCTATTATTTTCAGGGCTACTCCTCAGTGGTTCTTGAATGTGGAGGCAAAAAATTTAAGAAAAAATATTTTGGATAAAATTAAAACTGTAAAATGGATACCTCCGTACGGAGAAAAACGAATCTCCGGAATGATGGAGGTAAGACCGGACTGGTGCTTGAGCCGTCAAAGACTATGGGGAGTACCGATTCCTGTATTTTATTGCGATAAATGTAACGAGCCTATACTTGATGACAAGATAATTGATTATATTTCTAATCTTTTTTATGAGAAGGGCGCGAATGTCTGGTATGAAAAAACTGAAACGGAACTCCTTGAGCAATTCAAGCCTTCGTGTACTAAATGCCAAAATACGAAATTCCGTAAAGAACAGGATATTCTAGATGTTTGGTTTGATTCCGGTGTTTCAAGCGAGGCTGTCCTTGCAAGCGGTGACTTTGAAGATTTGTCGCTTCCGGCAGACATGTATCTTGAGGGAAGCGATCAGCATAGAGGATGGTTTCAGACGTCGCTTATACCTGCTGTTGCTTTGAGAAATAATCCTCCATACAAAACCGTTCTAACACACGGTTTTGTCGTTGATGGCGAGGGAAAAAAGATGTCCAAGTCGTTGGGGAATGTGATAGCGCCTGAAGAAATAATAAAAAAATTTGGTGCGGATATTTTAAGATTATGGGTTGCGGCCAGCGATTACAGAGAGGATATAAGAATTTCCGATGAGATAATAAAAGGTTTGGTTGATACATACAGGAAAATAAGAAATACGATAAGGTTTATTCTGGGTAATCTATCGGATTTTACCGACAAAAATGCTTTAGAGTATAATAATTTAAACGAAATTGATAAATATGCTCTTCACAAATTACAAGAAGTCACAAAGCAGGTAACAAATGCATTTGAAAGTTATGAATTTCACAAGGCTGCAATTTCAATAAACAATTTTTGTACCGTATTTTTAAGCGGTTTTTATCTTGATGCCCTAAAAGACTCTTTGTATTGTGATGTGCCCGATTCCAAAAACAGAAGAAGTGCACAAACAGCATTTCTTGAAATTTCATCCGTGCTTACAAGATTATTATCGCCAATATTATCTTTTACCTGTGAGGAAGCTTGGCAGGAATTAAGAAAAAAATATCCGGAGCTCTCCGAATCGGTTTTTCTAGCCGATTATCCTGCTTTTGATAAGAATTATTTAATGCCCGAAAACATAAAAAACAAATGGGATAAACTGCTTGGACTTAAACAAACCTGTATGCAGGAGATTGAAAAATTAAGAAGGGATAAAACAATAGGATCGGCTCTTGAGGCTGCAATGGAAATTAAATACGGCACGAATAATGCGGCTTTTTTTGATAACAAAGAAATTATTCACATGGTTATCGGAAGTTGGGATATTAATTTAAATGAAATTACTGAAAAAACAGACCAATTAATTGTTTCTGCAAAAGGTAAATCTACGCATAAAAAATGTGATCGTTGTTGGAGATATATAAACGGAATTAATGAGAACGGTTTATGTCCCAGGTGTGTAAGCGCTCTAAATGAAAATAAAAAGCATTAAAATATCCGCTTTTTTTATAGCTTCCTTAATTATAATCGACCAATTAACCAAATATATAGTAATTCATTTTTTCCAGCTCGAAAATTCTGCTTTAGAAGTTCTGCCTTTTTTCCGTATAATTCACACAACTAATACTGGAATAGCTTTCAGTCTGTTTCAGGGATCAAATGTATTTTTCGCTATTTTTGCGGCACTGGTTATTTTAATTTTTATCGTTTGGTACATTAAAAATTTTAACTCATTACTAAACAAATTCCATTTTTCTATAATCCTGTTGCTGTCAGGAGCCATTGGAAACCTTATTGATCGGTTATTTCGCGGCCATGTGGTTGATTTTCTTGATTTTAATATAGGAGCATACCACTGGCCGGCTTTTAATTTTGCTGACTCCTGCATCACTGTCGGGGGAATACTGTTGTTTATTTTTGTTTTTACCTATAAAAAAGAGGCGAAGTAACATTGCATCCTATTTTATTTAAACTTGGCCCAATAACAATTCATACTTACGGCTTTATTCTTGCCTTAGGCATCTTTATGGGGCTGCAATATATTCTGTTTAAAGCAAAGCAAAATAGCATTTCAAGCAATTTCATGTTAGACCTTGTATTGTTCAGTGTTATCGACGGTTTGATCGGCGCGAGATTAGTATATGTTGTAGTTAACTGGGGTTTATACTCAAATAACATAATAAATACCCTTAAGATATGGGACGGAGGCCTTGTTTTTTACGGAGGATTAATTTTTGGAGGTATCACTGGCTTTACTTATACACACTTAAAAAAACCGAAAGAAATATGGCTGATTGCAGATATTTTTGCACCAGCCCTTGCGATAGGTCATTTTTTCGGAAGAATAGGGTGCTTTTTTGCTGGATGCTGTTACGGTAAAGAGTGCAACCTTTCCTGGGCCGTAAAATTCATCAATCCCCAAAGCCTTGCACCTTTAAATGTTTTGCTCCACCCAACACAGCTCTATGAAGCTTTAGGAAATCTTATTATCATCATGTGTTTGATCATTTATGACAAAAGAAAAATGTTTCAGGGAAGCGTTTTCGCCGCATATTTATTTATGTACGGTTTTTTGAGATTTATAATTGAATTTTTTAGAGGAGATGACAGGGGAGAAATTTTTCTCGGTTTATCTTTGGGTCAGGGAATCTCTCTTCTTGTAATAATATTCGCAATTATGTTATGGCATTACCGCTTCTCATATGATAAAAAAGATCACCGCTAAATCATCAGAAGAAAGACTGGACATTTACTTAAGCCGCATTTACAGCGACTACTCCAGATCTTACTTTCAAAGATTGGCCAAATCGGGTAATATTTCCGTTAACGGCAGGATCAAAGCTCCCAGTTACTTGGTTAAAGAAAATGATCAAATTCAAATAGATTTTATTACGCAGGAAACGAAACTCATTTCTGAAAAAAAACCTTTGGATATAGTGTATGAAGATAAAGATATTATTGTGGTCAATAAAAAACCCGGTATTGTGGTGCACCCGGCATGCGGCCATCCTAAAGGAACTCTTTTAAATGCATTAATAGGATATGCCGAAAGGAAATATAAGCCTTTTTTAGTTCACCGCCTGGACAAAGATACCAGCGGCGTAATAATTGTTGCAAAAAATGAATTAAGTAAAAATAGCCTAATTAAACAGTTCCAGAATCGAACCATTAAAAAACTTTATCTAACGCTTGTGAGCGGGCATATTGAAGAAAGTAAGGGAAGAATAGAGGCTCCCTTGGGCAGATCCTTAAAAGACCGAAAAAAAATAGCAGTTGGGCCTGCAGCCAAGAAAATGTCTATAACTGAATTTAAAGTTGTTTCAAGAAAAGACGGTTTTAGTCTTTTGGAAGTCAACCCACTAACAGGCAGAACACATCAAATCCGTACCCATATGGCATATATCGGGCATCCCGTGCTTGGGGACCAAACTTACGGGGGGCCGGTAAAGCTTGGTAATAATATTTTTAATCGACAAATGCTTCATGCCTACAAAATAAGAATTCAGCACCCCACAAAGCATAAATCGGCCGAATTTGCAGCCAAACCACCCAAAGATTTTAAGGATTTCTGGTATTAACTCCATAAGCATCATATTTCCTTCGTTTTGTATTGATTTTTCATTGACAAATAACATATATATTTGGTAGTATACACGTTCATTTAATCGCGGGGTGGAGCAGCCCGGTAGCTCGTCAGGCTCATAACCTGAAGGTCGCAGGTTCAAATCCTGCCCCCGCAATTTTTTAACTTAAAGGAGAATTAAAATGAAGGAAGGAATACATCCAAAATATGTTGACTGCACCGTTTCTTGTGCATGTGGCTATACTTTCAAAACACGTTCTACGAAACCGGAACTAAAACTTGAAATATGCTCGCATTGCCATCCTTTTTTTACAGGCAAACAAAAGCTTATTGACACTGCGGGAAGGGTTGAAAAGTTCCAGAAGCGTTTCTCAAAAACCGGCGGAAAAACAGTCAAAAAAGCTAAAAAACAGAAGAAAACAAGTATGGAATCTAGAAAACCAAAAGGCAAAATATTAACAACTTCGCCTCATAGGAAAAAACTGGTAGCAAAAAAGGATCAGAAAGTCACTAAAAAAGGTAAATAACTACATAATAATATCGTATGGCAGTGTCAGTAAACTAATTACTGATCCTGCCATATTTTTTGGATTTAATCATGCTAAAAGACAAGCTAAGTAAAATTTACGATAAGGTTCAAGGGCTGGAAAAGCTTCTTAGTAATCCGGATATAATATCGAACCCACAGGAATATAAAAAATATTCCAGAGAACATTCATCTTTACTGCCTTTTGTCCAAAAATATAAGCAATACTCTGCCATATTGGATGAATTGGAAAACTTGGCAGAATTAAAAAACTCAAAAGACCATGAACTTCAAAAAATGGCTATTGAAGAAAATAATAAGTTAACTGAAAAAAAGGAAAGATTAGAATCTGAAATTAAAATTTATCTTATTCCGCCAGATCCGAATGACGGCAAAAACATAATAATTGAGATAAGAGCGGGAACCGGGGGAGAAGAAGCCGCACTTTTTGCCGGTGAACTTTTTAGAATGTACAGCAGATATGTAGAAGTTAAAGGCTGGAAATTAGAAATAATCGACAGTAATGCAACCGGTATCGGGGGTTTTAAAGAAATTATTTTTACGATTTCAGGGCAAAATATCTGGAAACACTTAAAATACGAAAGAGGCACGCATAGAGTACAGAGAGTGCCAGAAACCGAAGCCTCAGGAAGAGTGCATACCTCAGCAGTTACCGTTGCGGTGCTCCCTGAAGCAGAAGAAGTAGAAGTTGAAGTGAAGCCTGAAGACTTACGCATAGACACTTACCGAGCATCGGGCGCCGGCGGGCAGCACGTAAATAAAACCGATTCAGCAATTCGGATTACCCATGTACCAACAGGTATAGTTGTTGCCTGCCAGGAAGAACGCAGCCAGATTAAAAATAGAGCAAAAGCTATGCGCATCTTAAGAGCTAAACTTTTGGAAGAAAAAATACTTGAACAGGAAAGATCAATTACCACAGACCGTAAAAAACAGATCGGTTCTGGCGATAGATCCGAAAAAATCAGAACTTATAATTTTCCTCAAAACCGTTTGACCGACCATAGAATAAATTTCAGTTTATATAGGCTCCAAGAAATAATGGAAGGTGACCTTGATGAGCTGATAAACAAACTGATCAGCACCGATCAGGAAGAAAGATTAGCATCCTCAGGAGAATAAATGAATCAATCCTGGACGATAGGATCAACTCTAGACTGGACTATTGATTATTTTATTAAAAATAGTATCCTTGAGCCTCAACTTGAAGCCGAACTACTCCTTTCCAGTGTTTTAAACTGTCCGCGGCTGAACCTTCATCTTGAAAAAAACAATATTATTCCGAAAGAAAAGCTGGGAATATTTAAGAATTATATAATCGAAAGAAAAAAAAGAAAACCAATATCATATATTCTAGGCCATAAAGAATTCATGGGCTATAGATTTAAGTTAAATCAACATACTCTTATACCAAGGCCTGAAACAGAAATATTGGTGGAAACTGCCTTAAAAATTATAAATACTAAAAAGAATGTGAATCTTGCCGATATTTGCACAGGATCCGGGTGTATAGCGATAAGTATCGCTAAATTATCTGCCATTTCAAAAATTTATGCGACAGATATTTGCGATAATGCGTTACATGTCGCTTTTGAAAATATTAATTATCACGGCCTTAGTGGAAAAATAGTTTTGAAGAAAGGCGATATGTTTGAGAGTCTTGAGGGGGAAAATATTATTAATGGGTTGGATATAATTGTATCAAATCCTCCGTACGTAGCAGAAAATGAATTTGATGCTCTTGAGCCCGAATTAAAGCATGAACCGAAAATTGCCTTATACGGAGGCAAGGACGGCTTAGATTTTTTCAAAAATCTCGCAAGTAACGCTAAAAGATATTTAAAAAAAGGCGGATTTTTGATTGTAGAGATCAATTCCAATAAGTCAAAGGAAATTGTAAAGATTTTTAAATCGAATAATTATAAAATAAATAAAATTATTAAGGATTATTCAAGGCTTGACAGAGTAATAGTTGCAAAACTGTAGGATTTTTTGTTAGAGTAATATTATGGATAAAATTCAAATTTTAGGCGGGAAAAAACTAAAAGGAACGGTTAAGATATCCGGAGCCAAAAATGCCGCTTTGCCTATTCTATTTGCTACTCTTTTAACTGATGAACCCTGCATAATTGACAATGTCCCGTCTCTAGCTGACATCAACACCACAATACATTTTTTATCTTTTCTGGGGAAAAAAGTAGCTAAGAAAAAGGATCGAGTTTTTATTTATTCAAATAAAAAATTGAAAACCTCTGCCCCATATGAACTGGTGAGAAAGATGAGGGCGAGTGCGCTTGTTATGGGACCGTTACTGGCAAGATTAGGTAAAGTTAAGGTATCTCTGCCGGGAGGATGTGCCATAGGAACCCGGCCGATTGACATACATCTTGAGGGATTTGAAAAGCTTGGGGCTAAAATAGACATCAAGGAAGGTTATGTAAAAATTGTTGCAAACAAACTGAAAGGCAATATAATTAACCTTAGGTATCCGAGCGTGGGAGCTACCGAAAATATTCTACTAGCAAGCGTTCTAGCAAAAGACAAAACTATTATTAACAATGCCGCCAAAGAGCCTGAAATAGTAGATTTAGCTTCTGCTTTAAACGCTATGGGAGCTGATGTTATCGGTGCAGGAACAAACAAAATATCGATTAAAGGTGTAAATGGACTTATCGGCTTAAAACATCAGGTTATTCCGGACAGAATAGAAGCCTCTACTTACCTAATAGCAACAGCTATTACGGAGGGAAATACTAAATTAGTTAATGTAAACCCTAATCACATAAAAATAATTATCAAAAAATTAAAATACTCCGGTTTAAGCATCAAAATTGTTAAAAATATTGTGTATGCCAAGTGGACAAAACCTTTGAAGGCAACCAGCATAAAAACCGGCGTTTATCCATTGTTTCCTACCGATGTGCAGGCTCAGTGGATGGCTTTGATGACCGTTGTGAAGGGCAAATCAAAGATCACCGAGACGGTTTTTGAAAACAGGTTTCTACATGTCCCGGAACTTCAGCGTCTCGGGGCAGAGTTAACCATAAAGGGAAATACTGTCTTTATTAACGGTGTAAAAAGTATTTCTGGTGCTCCTATGATGGTTTCCGATCTCAGAGCAGGCGCAGCGCTCGTTCTCGCAGGGCTTGTGGCATCCGGCAAAACTGTAATTTCAAGAGTTTATCATCTTGACAGAGGCTATGAGAATCTGGAAAAAAAGCTCAGCAAGCTTGGCGCTAAGATTCAAAGAGTTTCATAATATCTTCATAAACCCTTTCTAAACCTTGAAATCTCCCTTAAAATATGGTTTCATATTATTAACAAAATATTTGAATTTTTAAATATTTTTTGAATTTAACTAAAGGAAAATAAATGAACAAGATAACTACATCAAAACTTCTTGAAATGAAAAAGAAGAACGATAAAATAACAATGCTGACCGCTTATGATTACAGCACTGCAAAATTGCTAAATGAAGCAAATATCGACATTATTCTGGTAGGAGATTCTCTTGGAATGGTGAAACTGGGATATGAAAACACACTTCCTGTTACGATCGAAGATATATTCTACCACTGTAAAGCCGTAAAAAGAGGAAACTCCAGAGCTTTGTTGATCGCTGATATGCCCTTTTTATCTTATGAAATAAACACGAAAGATGCCGTATATAATGCAGGCAAAATTGTAAAGGAAGGCGGGGCAGAAGCTGTTAAAATCGAGGGCGGATTAGAATACTTAGATATTATCAAAGCTATAATAAAAGTTAAAATCCCGGTGATGGGGCATCTTGGACTAACGCCGCAGTCAATAAATCAATTGGGTGATTATAAAGTACAAGGAAGAACGGGCGAAAAAGCTAATGAAATAATTACGGCTGCAAAAGAATTAGAAAAAGCTGGAGTATTTGCAATAGTACTCGAATGCATTCCG
>JBHPNE010000007.1:0-53025 GCA_042562855.1 Elusimicrobiota bacterium | reverse complement strand
TGAACAAGCGCTGCATCCGGCTCCTCTATAAAAAGTTGCATTCGAGACATCTATCTGACGATCTTTAAAAATTTGCAGTTGGTCATCGTTGAGTTTAATTTGTTTTCCGCATTCCTCGCAGACTCTTCTTATAAGCCTTTGTGCCAAAACGCATTCAACAGATGACGAAATTAAAAAATCCGGTACTCCCATCTCATGGAGACGCGCAACGGCAGAAGGCGCATCGTTGGTGTGAATTGTTGAAAAAACCAAATGACCTGTCATTGCAGCTTCCATAGCGATTTGAGCGGTTTCTTTATCACGTATTTCACCGACCATTATGACATCCGGATCCTGACGAAGAAATGCTCTTAGAGCAGAGGAAAAATCAAGGCCTATATCCTGGATAACGTTTAACTGTATTATTCCTGGAAGATTGTATTCAACAGGATTTTCAGCGGTCAGTATTTTTGTGTCAGGATCATTTATTGAGTTTAAGGCCGAATAAAGAGTTGTAGATTTTCCCGAACCTGTCGGGCCGCAAACGAGTATTAATCCGTAGGGTTTGGCTAGAGATTTATTAAATTTTTCAATGGTATCGGGCAGAAAGTTCAATTTTTCCATGTCTACACGTACCGATGCTCTGTCTAAAATACGCATAACACATGATTCGCCAAATACTGTAGGTATAACATTGACACGGAATTCAACAGGCCGGCCCTTTGAAACAACCTGAATACGGCCGTCTTGAGGCCTTCTTCTCTCGGTTATATCCATCTGCTCGGTCATGATTTTAAGTTTTGCTATTAAAGCATTTCTGAACGAATAAGGAACTTTAAAAGGAGAAGTTCTAAGCGCGCCGTCCACCCTGTATCTTACAAGTAATTTATTTTCGAATGGTTCAATATGTATGTCGGAAGCTTTCTGCTGAAGAGCTCCCAGAATTATTGCATTTACTAATCTTTCAACTTCAGGAGCTGATGCATCAACATCGGTAACATCCTGAAGTTTTTCTTCATCTTCTTTTTTTACCGTTTCAAGCTCACCCGAATCAAAATCTCCAATGTCTCCAAGAACGGAATCTACCGATACAGAAGCATCAGCTCCGCTTGTGGATTTATCAAGCAAAGCATTTATGTCTTCGGGAAGGGTAAGAAAAGGCTGTACGGTTAGGTTTGTGCGAAGTTGTATGTCTTCAACAGCAAAAAAATCTTTGGGGTCTGCCATAGCAACAAAAAGAGTATCTCCTTCCTGCATGAAAGGTGCCGCTTTGTAGCGTTTCGCAACAGATTCAGGAAGGATTCTCACCACTTCAGAATCAATTTCAATCTCATCCAGATTCACCGCTTTTACTTTCCATTCGTGTGAAAGGGCTCTTAATAGATCTACGCGGCTTACCAATCCCTGTTTTACAATTATTGATTGTATGGGTTCACCTGTAGAATTCGATTCACCAATAACCTTATTGAACTTGTCTTCAGGAATTAGTTTCTTATCTAGAATAATCTCTTGAATAGTTTTTCTGCGTAAATTTTTTTGGGCCATTATTTACCCGCCTTTTTCAATAAATGACGATATTTTCATACAAAATTATATCTGATATTTTAATAAAAATCAAGCATTTGAAGGCTAATAGGTGTAATTGAAGCTTATGCCGAAATAATGACCGGCATAATTATAAGGAAAGTATCTTTCGTATTTCATATTTGAGCTTTGAGTCTGGTATGTATAAAATAATGTCATTTTTGTAACATCATTTTGCTGTTTTGTAAGACCGGTCCCAAGTACATACAATTCATTATGCTGATTGCCGGTTAAAAATACGTTGTTTGCGTCTCTGGGCGGCCGGTTAAGATAGGTTTTAACATCAATTGACGGGTTGCAGAAAAAACTCCATTTTTTTGATAGAGTCAGCTGTATCGGGAAAGAAATATTCAGCTGTGTATAATCGTAATAATCGCTAATGTATGTGACCGGCACTGTTGATGAAGCTGAGTCAAAATGCTGATAATTCTGGTTTGAAGTTTTATATTTGTAATTTATTGCCGGAACAAAGGATATTCTTTCCCATAACCTTAATTCATACCCAGCGTCTATTGTTATTAGATCATCTCTTTGTTTGTTACCGCTGTAATAAGTTTGGTCGTCCTGTACAGTATCTACCACAACTCTTTGTTTTGTGTAGTCCATTAGCGAGAAGTCTACTGCACCGAAAAGTTTTTTATATTTCGTGGAAGCGCCCAATTGATAAATAATCTGATTCTGTTTGCCGGTAGAAGATTCTATAGCTTCCCCTCCAGCCTGAAATTCTGCCAAGATATCTGTATAATTGGGATAGTCAAGAAGATGATACTGAACATTAAAGTTTACGGATAAATCTTTATTAAATTTCCTTTCCAAAGTAACGTTAAAACCGTATCTTAAGTAATCGTATAGCCCCGTTCCCCATACTTCGTTCGTTCCAGTTCTTGTGTATTCAGTTATATGGTCAATTGCAGATTTTAAGACGTAGTTTTCTTTCCAGTCAAAATTATGCTGTAAGACAAGTATATGATCCATTGAACGGTCGGTGAATTTCTCTCCTTCCTCTGTTTTTAGGCCGGGCCCTGAGTATTTAAGTTCATAAAAAGTGACAAATTGGTGGTTTTTCGTGGGCTCCAGAATTACACCTATGTCATTTGTAAGATCGGCAGAATACATCCATTCACCCTTTGTCGGTATGGCGATACCCTGATCGAACTGTATTGAATAATAAGGTGCAATTTTTACTTCAGCAAAGGCCGACATTGCACAAAAAATTATGGAAAATAGTAGTAAAAGTGTACGTTTCATTTAAAAATACCAATGCCATGCTATAAAGGGATGGAATACAAACAACCCTTCAGGAAATATATCAATACCAATATCTAAATGTTTATGGCTTACCATTAACCTCGATACTATTTTGCTGTACTTTATGCCATACCCCACTTGAGCAGTCACAAATTTGTCAGGAATAGGCTCATGGCTGATACCTGTAAAGATAAAATAATCTGAAATACTAAAATCCAGCTCAGAAATCTCAAAATCCCCGGAAACTGAAGGAGTTGAAAGAACTACGTTCATCTGGACGGCCGAATACTTTATACCGCCGTACAGGCGTGTTTTTTTGTTCATTCTTTTACTGACAACTGCTCCGAGAGAGATGTCGCTGAACGTCGGTTGATTATCTGTATCCAGTGAATCCAGAAGAAGGATATCCCCGTACATTCCGACAATATCCACCTGCGGATTTTTTCCCTTATCATTTAAGACCTTAAATTTAAAGTTTAGATTTCCCCATGTTATAGGGAAACCGGTCGGGAAAAAATTAAATCTGACCGCTCCGTTTCTTCTCGAAGGGACTGGAGAGAAATCCTCGTTATTTGAATGTAGATTTACAAAAAGGTCTGCCGGATTGTCCAAAAATCTTAAACCCAGATCAATCAGTTCTCTGCCTAATGCCGTATCTTCAAAATCCTCAGCAAACAGATGTGTTGTTGATAAAAAGAGTGAAAGTATCAGAATTGGTAGAAATTTGAGTAGTTTCATATTTTGAAAAGTCTATCAAAAGGCTGTAAAAAAGTCAATTATTTATTAAAACCGTCCAAAGGTTTTGTTTTGCCGTAAATAAATCTAAACTGTTTTATAGGAAAATCATTTCTGTAAATCGTTACGTAATCGGTCTGAACAGGCAGAGCAAAATATTCCTTATAATCATTCAGCGCTTCACCTTTTAGAGATATGTAGAGCGCTTTGCAATTTCCCTTAATGGGAGATTTCCACAGGTTATACTGGCTGAATCTTGTAATATTTTCATCGACATGTACAGGGACTTTTTCTTTCAGGTAATAACTCATAGTAGCGCTTAAAGTATGTGAGGGTGTAATGATAAATTCAACATCTTCGTATTCATTAGCTTTTTTGGCCAACTTTTCCCATCCATAGAACCAGGTAGTTGCATCAGTTATGGCTAATTCTTTAGAAATTTTTGCAAGAGGTATCACTGAAAACCTTGTATGTAAGGTTGCAAGCAGTGAAAAAGACAGCGTTATCAGGGTAACGGTGATCCATATTACTATTTTTGTTTTTGATGTATCCAGAAAGTAAGCAGTTAAAGCAATGGTAAAAGTAAAATAAGCTAATACGGGCCAGTTAGGTGCAGCTGCCTGTTTAAAGGATGTAAAGGCAAAAAACACTATTATGGGCAGCGAGGTAAGGCTTAAAAAAAGTTTTTCATTATTCTTTGAGAAAAGATAAACCGAAACCGCCCACATGCCTGCCAGCCATACAAACGGGCTTAAAACTAGCATTTGTCCGCCAATATATTCCACTACGTGGAAAAGCGAAGGGCCGTGCCCCCCAAGCCCGTGGCCAATTTGAAATGAAAAAGAAATCCAGTCGTGCTGTGAGTTCCATATTAAAACAGGCAGAAAAAATAAGCAGGCTATGCAAAATGAAAGATACGGATGAATTGTTTTAAACCACTTTTTTTCCTCCGTAAACATCATATAAAGAAAAATGGAAGGAGCTAAAAGGATAGATGTGTACTTTGATAACAAAGACAAGCCGAAAACCACGCCTAATATATACCACAGATAAATTTTACGTGTTCTAAAAATTCTCCATGCAACGTATATCCCGAGGGACCAAAAGAAAAATGCAGGAACATCAGGAGTAACGATTATTGATCCGGACATCGTTAACGGATAAATGTTTATAAGAATAACACTGCCTGCTGCAATATAATCTTTGTGGAATAATTGTTTTGAAAGAAGCCATACTAGGAGACTCATGGATAGAGAAACTAAAATCCCTGAAAAACGTACCCAGAATTCGGACATTGAAAAAAGCGTAGTAAGCTTGATAAAGTAGGCAAGCATAGGAGGATGGTCGAAATAGCTTAATTCAAGATTTCTCGACCACAACCAGTAATATGTCTCATCGGGATGGAGCTGCAGCGTTGAGTTTAAGAATATTCTCCAAACTGTGATGATAAGTAAAAATATTAATGTATTGTTCCTGGTAAGAATTTTAAGCATTTATTTCTCTAAAATATTTTTTTGTAATTCTACGGCCAAAGCAAATTTTTTCGCACCCGCCTGTTTTGCTGTATCAATCACCCTAATGACAGTATCATATTTGACGTTCTTATCCCCTTTTATAACTACAGGAATACCAGGTTCACCTGAAATTTTGGCAATAAGCCTCATTTTTAACTGTTCGAAACTCACGATATCTTCATTTAAAAATATTTTCCCCGAACTGTCTATCAGTATGTTTATTTTTCTATCCGTCTGGGATTCCGCTATTTCTGCTTTGGGAAGATTTACTTTTATGCCCGGCTGGATAAGCATTGGAGTGGTTATCATAAAAATAATAAGCAAAACAAGTACAACATCCGTAAAAGGAGTTATATTAATTTCCGCCATCAATTTTGCTCTTTTAATTGGGTTTCGCATATTAATTTCTTGATGATCCTATGAGATCCAAAGTTTCAGAAGCACAATATTCCATATCCGTTACAAAATTATCAACCCTTCGAACGAAATAATTGTATGCAATTACAGCGGGAATCGCTACAAAAAGCCCCGTGGCTGTAGCGATCAGAGCTTCCGATACTCCGCCTATTATTACGGATATTCCTCCGGATCCAATGGTTGAAATATTATGAAATGCTCTTATTATTCCTATAATGGTTCCGAAAAGCCCGATATAAACGGCAATATTGCCAATCGTGCCCACTATACTTGTGTATTTTTCAAGCTTAACGGTCTCTACCATGATTTCCCTTTCCATTGCACTGCTGATTTCCTTTTCCTCATGTTCGTGTTTCCTTAAACCCGCTCTAACTACCGCAGAGATAGGAGCATCGTTTGCATCGCACAACCTGATTGCATTGGAAATATCCTTTTTTAAGAGCTCTGCCCTTATATCGTCCATAAATAATATCTTGCTCAATCTTGATTTTTTGTAATAAGTTGTTAGCCTGTCAAAAATAACACCTAGGGATATAATTGAACACAAGATAAGTATATAGAGTGCTATACCGCCCATACCAATTATTTCAAACAGAGTTTTTCCTTCGAACATAGTAATCTCCTTTTGTACTTATTCTATCATAATTTATTTCGGCGACCAAGCCGGTGTAATTGATGAACCTTCAATTGATGCCAGTTTTCGGACCCCCAGTCCGTCAATACCCATAATATATAAACATTTTTGCCTTGTTCTTGTTGATGAAAAAACAATAAACCTGCCGTCAGGCGACCATGAAGGGTTTTCATTATTTCCTTCATTTTGAGTTAAACGTTTAATTCTGCCTGTAGGCAGATCATAAAGATATAAATCAAATTTTTCCCTATTTTGGCGCATTGAAAATACTATTTTGTCGCCCCGGGGTGACCAAACCGGTGAATCGCAAAAACCTTTTGTATATAGCCGTCTTACGTTTCCTCCGTCTATATTCATAATATACAATTGAGGATAACCCGGCCTGTCGGAAATATACACTATTTCCTTGCCATTCGGAGAAAAGGAAGGCGAAGTTTCAATACTTGTTCTGCGTGTTAACTGCTTAATCAGCTGCCCGTTTTTACTGATTAAGTATATATTCGGATATGAACCTTTGGATATTGTAAGGGCAATCGTTTCTCCATCGGGAGAAAATGATGCTGCAGTATTTAAACCTTGAATTGTGGAAATCTTTTTAATTTTACGTTCTTTTAAAGAAATTGAATAAAGATCAGGATTTGAACGGATATATGTGGTAAAAAGAATTTCATCACCGCTCGGCGACCATGCCGGTAAAACATTAATAGATTTTGTTTTTGTGAGACGTCTTAAGTTATAGCCGTCATAATCTATGAGATAAATCTCTTTGGAGCCTGATTTATTACTGACAAAGGCTATTTTTGTTTCTGCAATTCCTTCTTCGCCAACTAAGTATTTAATGATTTCATTATTTACCTGATGAGCAAGCATCCGGTAAGACTTGATATGTTTTATGAAGGATTTTTCCCAAATGGAAGCGTTACTGAATACATCGTATAGTTTAATTGTCAAATTAATGTTTTTTTCAGTTATTTTAATATCACCAGCAACAAGAATATTTGCGCCGTTGTCTTTCCATTGTTCCATTTCCCCCTGTTTACCTGTATATGCAGGGCCACTTTCAATAATATTAAAGTATCTGGCAAATAAGAGATCGTTTACAACGATCATTTTGAGATCTCTTGCATATTTTGATTCTTCTACGGTTGGTGTTTTTGGTACAAAGCCCGCGATACCGATATCTGTTCTTTGGCCGTGTCCGGAAAGCTTCAAATATATATCGGCAGAAAATAGGCGTAAAGACACAAAAACAAGAATTAAAACTGCTAATAAAATACTTTTTTTATTCAGAATAAAAAAATTCAAAATAAACTCCTAAACTATTTTCTTTATATCCGGCAGGCAAAGGCGGAAAAGGTGAAGCAAGCGTTACGGCTCTTAAAGCCTGCTGATCAAAGTAACCGTCGCCGGAAGGCTTGTTTACGCTGATTTCAGAAAGTGAGCCGTCATTTTGTATGCGGAAGAATACTAACGTTTTTAAGTTTCCGAATGTATCACTCCATGTCCATGATTGTGATATTTTTTTAACAATTGTATTTGTGTAGTATGCATAAGGAAAATCCTTTACATCCAAGGTTATACTTGAACCGCCGCGAAACTCACCTTTGGAAGCTCCTGATAACGAGGTGTCTTCTTGCAAAGATTCTCCCTTTTCTTCTTCGGCCTTTTTATCATCGACAATCTTTTCATCAATGCTTGCAACTTCTTTTTTTTCTGCTTCATCTTCGATTTTTTCAAGGGGTTTGGCTACTTTTTTTCCGCCGGGACAATAATTTCTGCTTTTTCTTTCTTAACTGCCACTTTTTTTTCCACTTTTTTAACGGGTTGCTGTCTTGAGACCGCTTTTTCGGCTGGAACAGGTGACGAATAAAATGACACCTCTACCGGAAGAGTAATGAATGTAGGATGGCTGAAAACTGATGCAATAAAAAGAAGTACAATAAAATGAATCGACAATGAGAAAAGGAAGAAGAGATTGATATTATTTCTCATTTGTTTTTTGAAGCTTTTCTTTTGCGAGAAGTGCTTCTTCGCTGTTAGGATAAGTTTTGACAAGCAGTTCTAGAAGTTCTTTTGCTTCTTTTTTTTCGCCCATATTTTCTTTAATAAGAGATGTTTTATAAACTGCGGAAGAGGCAGATGAGCTTTGCGGATGGTCCTTTTGAATTGTTTTAAAGAATTTTAAAGCTACTTTATATTCGCTTTTGGAATAATGGCACTCCCCGAGGTAATATATTGCTTGGTGCGACAGTTCGGATTTTGGAAATTTTTCCAGAAAAGAAGTAAATCCCCCTATTGCAAGATCATACTTTCCCCGCGCGTAATCACCATATGCTGACTTATACATTTCTGAAGGAGTAGCTGTTTGAGGTAAAGGCATGCCGGACATTTTCTCGGAGAGTTTATCCATTTTGTTGCTCATATTAGCTTCCATATCATCTAGTCGCTGTCCGAGCAAAGACATTCTCATCTGTGTTTCATCCAGTTTGGAAGATAAAGAATCAATGCTTGACGAAAGACCGTTCATTTTTGTGGACAGATCTGCCTGGTTTTTCTGTAAGTCATTTAATTTAAGCTGTGATTGAGAAATATCATCCCTGAGGTCAATTTGTTCACGAGATGTCGCAAGACACCCTGAAAAAACAAACACCAAAGCTAAAATAGATGCGAAATGATAAAATTTCATTTTGTTTTAGATTTTGAAGATTCTTTACTTCTAACAAAAGTTTCCGCTCTGCGGTTTTTAGACCATGCCGATTCGTCATCGGCCATAATGGCTGGCTTTTCTTCCCCGTATGATATCGTGCCTATACTACTTAATGGAGCGCCTAAGTTTCCATAATAATCTCTAACGGATATTGCTCTTCGCTGGCCTAGCGAAAGATTATACTCAATTGTACCGCGTTCATCGCAATGCCCTTCAACAAGAAATATGTATTCAGGATTATTTTTCATAAAATCTGCATTTGACTGAAGTGCCGTTCTTGCGCTCTCTGAAAGATCTGCTTTATCATAATCAAAATAAATCGTTTCAAGCTCAGGAACATTCTTCCAGTCTGAAAACCGTACAGAGGGCTCTTCTCCCTTTTTTGCTTTTTCAAGCTGTGCCTGTTCCTCAGCTGAAATCAATTCCTCTTCAGGCTCAAGTACTTGTTTTTTTGCGCAACCAAAAAAAAGAGCTGCAACTACTATTAGCAATAAATAATTTTTATGCATTGGGGGCTCCTGTTGTGTATTGACCTTTGTTGATTCTATATAATATTTGATTTACTGTCAAGAAACATTATTGATTGATTTGACAATAAATTATTCATTTGATAGATTTATGAAAATCAATGTTTTTAATACCTCAATGATTATAAACATAATACTCCTACTATACATACTTATTTCCTCTCTAACCGATATTATATACAGAAAAGTGTTTAATTCTGTAACTCTTTCTGCAATTATTCTGGGAGTATTTCTAAATTTGAGTCTTTACGGTCCGTCAGGTCTTAAAAAAGCATTTTTAGGTTTATTAATCGGCTTTCTCATTCTTTTTCCTGTTTATTTGCTTGGCGGAATCGGTGCTGGAGATGTCAAGTTCACGGCTGCAGTTGGAGCCATTATGGGCATGAAATTCGTTTTTTTCGGAATTTTATACGGAGCTGTCATTGCAGGTTTATGCAGCCTGATATTATTACTGTTAAAAAAGAATCTGAAAGCGACAATAAGTGATATTTTTGGAAGGATCTTACTTTTTTTTACTTTCAAAAAACAGCATTATTTAAAATTTGAAAAAAGCAGTTTATATCTCCCCTATGCAGCTCTGCTCTCCATCGGAATGCTCATTAGATGGCTTGAAATAACAATATAATCCGCGCTTCGCTTTGGATCAACCATATTTAATTGCCTATAGGAGGTTTAGTCCCACGCTTCGCTCAGGATCAATTCCAATAAACAAAACGGAAGGAGAATTGAAAAACAAAAAACCCAGATAACAAAAATTATCTGAGTTTTTATGAAATAAAATATTTAATTATTTACTTGGCTTTTCTGATTCTGACTGGCATTTAATACAGTATCTTACCCAAGGTATTGCTTTCAGGCGCGCATCTTTTATTTTGTCGCCGCAAGATTCGCATTTGCCGTAGGTAGACTTCTCAATTCGCCGCAATGCCGATTCGATAGCATCTATAATTACTTTTTCGTTATCTGCTATGCCGAAAAGAAGTTCTTTTTCTGCATTTTGGAAAGCGCTGTCAATCTCGTCTCCAATTTCATTTTCCGTAAGATCCTCTTTCTTTGCTTTTTGAACTATTTTCGTTAGGTCATCTCTCTTTTCAGTTAGTAATTTTTTAAATTTTTCCATCTCTCTCTTATTCATCAATGCGCTCCCTCATAAATTAATTGGATACTACTTTAATGGTTTTTAGTGTGTCTGTTTCCTGTCCGCTTACTCTTATGTCTTTTTCCGAAATATCGATTAAATAATCACAGATCTCTTTGGTAATACGCTCTCCAGGTATTATAACAGGAATACCCGGCGGATAGGGGGTAAGGCTTTGTGCTGCAATCTGACCAACCGATTTTTTCAAAGAAACTCTTTTAACTTTCGCAGAAAGAAAAACATCTCTCGGCATCAGAGCCATTTCGGTTGTTAAAGACGGTATTTGAAGGACCCAATTCTTTTGTTCGCCCTGATATTTTTCTTCTATTTCACTTATAGCTTTGACTAATGCCTGAACATCAGATTTCGTCGAGCCTATCCCCATTATCGCTATTAAATTAAAAATATCAGCACAATCTACCCTGATGTTATATTCTTTTGCCAAAATATCTTCTATTTCATATCCTGAAAGGCCTGTCAGCGTAACATTAATTGTAATTTTTGTCAAATCCAAGTCGTATCCGAATCTGTTTATTTCCTGTCTAGTGAAACTTTTTACCTTAGAAAGTTGATTTATTTTTTTTCTTCCATACTCTGCGGCTTTTATTACTTTATCCAACATGCTTTCGCCGTTTATGCATACTTGCTTTCTTGCTAAATCAATACTTGCAAGAGTTAGGTAGCTTGGACTAGTTGTCTGAAGAAGCGAAACTACTCTCTTAACTTTATTTATATCGATTAGTTCAGAATTAAAGTGTAAAACGGAACCTTGAGAGAGAGCAGAGAGAATTTTATGCGTGGACTGCACACAAAGGTCTGCTCCGGCTTCAACGGCAGAAATGGGAAGATTTTCATGAAACTTTAAATGAGGGCCGTGCGCTTCATCGACAAGAAGTATTGTATCTTTTTCATGGCAAATTTCTGCAATTCTTTTCAAGTCAGTTGTTATGCCGTTATATGTAGGGCTGGTTACAAAAACTGCCTTTGCTTCAGGGTATCTGTCTAATGTGCTCTCTATTTCATCTGCGGATGCATTAAAAATAATGTCTAAGTTTTGATCTATTTTGGGCTGTATCCATATCGGCCAAAGACCAGCTAGGATTATTCCAGATAGAATTGATTTATGGGTATTTCTTGAAACGATTACGGAATCCCCGGGATTGCACGCTGAAAGAAGCATTGCAATATTTCCCACAGTTGTTCCATTCACAAGAAAAAACGAATGTTTAACTCCATAGGCCTTAGCCATTAAATTTTGCGCTTGTTTGATTGGACCCGTAGGATCATGGAGAGAATCCACTTCGGGAGAAACAGTTACATCAAAATTATATACATTTTTCCCGGTATAATCTTTAAGGCGCTTATCAATGCTTTGGCCGCTTTTATGCCCGGGTGTGTGAAAAGAAATAACTTTTCTTTTCGCATGATTTAGTAATGTATCAAAGACTGGTGTTTTATTCTGTTTATCCATTTATGGTCAACTTTTATATAATTTTAGAATAGGAATGTCAATCCCGCGCAGCGAAACCGCGGGAGGTCGCGTATTTAAGGAAGTCTCTGGCAGGAGCCTGGGGCTCCACTAGTTTCTTATGAATAATTCTTCTGTATATTTCTCGACGATAAAATGCGGATAAAATTTACCATTAAATCTGTTGAATCATAATTTGACGGAAAAATAAAAATTTGCTAATCTGCTCAAATATGATTAAGACAGATTGTAAACATTTTCCCTTGGACAGGCCCTGCAGTTTTCATAAAAAGAGCGGCATCAAATGTATAAACTGCACACATTATGCTCCGCTCAATAATTCATCTGCTAATAAAGAAATTCTAATTATCAAACTGGGCGCAATGGGCGATGTACTGCGTACAACTTTTTTGCTTAAAGGCTTAAAACAAAAATATCCCAACTGCAAAATAACATGGATAGTTGCAAAGTATTCTTTTGATGTGCTCAAAAATAATCCCTACATTAAAGAAATTTGGATAAATGATGAATATACCGGCACAAAATTAGTGCTTAGAAAATTTGATATCGTTATTAATTTAGATCTTTCCCCAGACAGCATATCATTGGCAACTTTAGCAATTGCTGATAATAAACTTGGTTTCACAATGGACCGGAAAAAAAGGAAAGTCATATCGTCTAATAAATACGCAAAGCATTGGCTAAAGATGAGCTCCTTCGATGATGTTAAAAAAAGTAATAAAAACACTTATCAGTATTGGATGTCGAAAATTGTCGGATTACCAAAAGATAATTATGAAATATTTACCCCCTTAAATAAAAAATCTTTAGAAAAAGCAAAAAGGTTTGCAAAATCAAAAAAAATTCAGAATGATTATCTAGTAGGCATCAATCCGGGTGCGGGTGGCCGCTGGAAATACAAAAAATGGACAAATAAGGGTTATGTCGAAATTATCAAAAAATTATCCGATCAGAAAATAAAGGTTCTTCTTTTTGGCGGGCCTGAAGAAAAAGATTTGATTGAATATTTGCTTAAAAAATCAAACAACAAAGCTATAAGTACCGGAACGGATAATTCTCTTCCTGATTTCTTTTCTTTGCTTAATTTGTGTAATGTCGTAATTACCGGCGACACACTATCTCTTCATGCGGCACTTGGATTAAAGAAAAAAGTATTGTCTGTTTTCGGGCCTACTTCCGCAAACGAAATCGAACTTTATAACAGAGGCGTAAAGGTTGTTACTCCTGCTAAATGCAGATGTTGTTACCTTCCCTTTTGCAATGTTTCTCCAAATTGCATGGATCTTATTTCCACGCAGATGGTTTGGAGTGCTCTTAGCACTTTAATTCCTCTAAGGTACTAGCATATGAAAACTATTGCAATGATTCCTACTTATAACGAAGCGGGAAATATAGAAAGCCTTGTTAAAGAACTTTTTGAGCTTCCTATCGATATTGAGGTGCTTGTTGTCGATGACTTCTCGCCCGATGGTACATATGGAATTGTTGAAAGAATGAAAAATGAGGACAAAAGAGTACATCTTTTAATCAGAAAACAAAACCGGGGCCGCGGATGGGCAGGAATTGACGGATTTAACAAAGCTTTGGCAATAAACGCAGACTATATAGTTGAAATGGATGGAGACGGCTCCCATTCTCCCAAATTTATCCCTTCATTTATTGAGGCAGCAAATAATGCTGATGTTGTAATCGGTTCAAGATATATAACGGGCGGAAAGGATGAAAAAAGATCCTTTATCCGCCAATTAATAAGCACTTTTGCAAGAAAATATCTCTCGATTGTTCTGGGCGTTAGGATATCTGATCCTACATCAGGTTTTAGGATGTTTAAAAGAGCTTCTTTAAAAAAAATAACACCCTACTTGAAGGCAAGAGACCCTTTCATAGTGAGTGAAGTTTTATTTTATGCTAAAAAATTAAAGTTAAAAGTGATAGAATCCCCCATTGAGTTTCTTAAAAGAGGCTCAGGCGAATCAAAACTGCAGGTTTCTACGTTGTTAAAATATCTTTTAAGAGTTTGGAAGCTAAAATTTTTTAATGATTTTAAATAAAAATATAAATTACATTAAGTCTTTTTGGGTTTTAAATGTTTTTACTGCAGTTGTAAGACTTTTTACAATAGGCAGAATCGGTCTAACCGGCGACGAAGCTCACTACTGGACATACTTTCAGTACCCAAACCTTTCTTACTACGATCATCCCCCAGCAATAGGCTACATAATAGGTATTTTTACATCAATATTCGGGAATAATGAGTTTGCCGTACGTTTACCTGCCGTACTTTTGTTTTTTCTTCTGTGCTTTTTAGTTTTTAAGCTATCAAAAAGTTTATTTGATGAAAAAACTGCTTTTTGGAATATAGTCCTTCTGAATGTTATACCTGTTTTTTCATTCATAGGATCGGTTATTAATATTCCTGATGCTCCTCTGTCGGTTCTATGGATGCTGTTTATAATAATATTTTACAAGCTCATTCAAGAAAACAAGACTGTCTACTGGTATTATCTAGGTATGATTTTAGGTTTTGGATTATTATGCAAGTATAATGCAATACTTCTTGTTCCGTCTGCAGTCTTATTTTTGATACTTTCTCCCAAAAATCGTCATTGGCTTTTCAAAAAAGAACCGTATATTGCCTCATTGATCTCATTAGTAATATTTTCTCCGGTTATTATATGGAATATTCAAAACAACTGGGCATCGTTTGGTTTTCAAATGGGTCACGGATTCGGACATGAGGCCCCAAGATTGTCCTTTGCATTATTGGGACGGGCAATCGGTTCACAAGCCGGATATATTTCCCCATTACTGTTTATTCTTTTTTGGGTTGTGCTTATATGGCTATGCTATAAATTCTATAGAGAACGCAGTGAAAAACTCCTCCTAATACTTGCTTTTGCATTTCCTACATTGGTTTTGTTTAACTCCGTAGCTTTCTTTAATGAAATACTGCCTCACTGGCCCGTGATGGGCTATCTCACCTTGTCTTTAGGAACAATGTTTTTCATAATTAATTACTGGAATAAAATGTGGTTTAGAGTTTTTACATATTCTTCATGCTCAATAGGAATAATATTAACGATTCTTGTTCCTTTGCAGGCGATTTTCAAAATAATTTGCCCGGAAATCCTTTTGCCGAAAAATGAAGCTATGAGACTCGAAGACGGGATAACTAGAGCAGAAAAAATTGACATTACCAATGAACTTTACGGTTGGCATAAAGTTGGCAATAAGATTAATGAAATTTTATCAGAATCTGATCCATCTAAAACATTTATTTTTACCCATCGCCATTATATAGCAAGCCAGCTGAGTTTTTATGTACCGAATAATCCAAGAATCTACTGTTTCAGCGATAGAATTGATGCCTTTGATTTCTGGCAGAAAGATATCAATAATTTGGAAGGAAAAGACGGTATTTTTGTGACCAACGATTATTTTTATACCGATCCTGCAAAGTTGTTCGTATCTTCGTTTGGCTCATGGGATGAGCCTGTGCCGGTAGAAATTTACAGAAATAACAAGAAGATTAGAATATTCTGGATAACAAAAGGTAAATCGTTCAAGCCAAATATGCTTTCAAAAAACTTTACCTCAGAAATATTGAAGGTTAAATAAATGAACATTAAAAATATTAATTACACTTTATGGTTTTGGGTATTAAACATTTCTACCGCTTTGCTGAAAATTATTCCTTTCAGTTTTGTCGGACTATATAGAGATGAAGGTCTTTATTGGGCATATTCACAGTATTTGGATATTTCTTACTTTGATCACCCTCCTTTGGTCGGCTACTTAATAGGAATATCGTGCGCAATGTTTGGCAACAATGAATTCTCGGTGAGATTACCGGCAGTTTTAAGCTCCTTAGCAGCATTCTATCTGATATTTATATTGGCAAAGGAAGTATTTAAGAGCGAAAAAATTGCTTTCTTGTCTGTGGTGCTCTTGAATTTTGTTCCTGGGATTTCTTTCATACAGTCTACTCTTATAATGCCGGATTCCCCTCTAACTCCCATATGGATCTTGTCTATTTTGTTTTTTTGGCGAGCGGTGAATGGTTCAGGAAATAAGTATTGGTATTTACTTGGTGTAGCTTTTGGATTTGGCTTATTAAGCAAATACACCGCTGTGTTATTAATACTTTCGGTTTTTCTTTTTCTAATATTATCAAGCGAACACAGGGTCTGGCTTAAGAGAAAAGAGCCTTACATTGCCTCATTTATTGGTCTTGTGATGTTTACTCCTGTAATTTTATGGAATATGCAGAATAGCTGGGCATCATTTTCATACCAAATACTGGGCAGACACGGCCATGTGGGGTCAAAAAGTTTTGCAGATGCTTTTTTCCCCTCACTTGCTGAACAAGCCGGGTATATTTCTCCATTGCTTTTTATTCTTTTTTGGATCGTGCTCTTCTGGCTTGGATACGAATATATTAAGAAAAAAGATAATAAACTGCTTTTATTCATTTCTTTTGCATTTCCCACACTGATACTGTTCAATTTTGTTGCATGTTTTAAAAAAATTATGCCGCATTGGCCCATTATGGGATACATGACTCTTGGCATACCGGCAGTTTATTATTCCTTAAATTTATGGAAAAGACTCTGGTTTAAAGTATTTTTAATTACTGCATGCTTAATAGGATTATTTTTAACCCTTATTGTTCCGGTGCAAACATTTTTTAAAGTAGTACCTTCAGAAGCATTCTTGTCTAAAGAAGAAGCTAAAACAGTAGAAAACGGTGTTGAAATTGGACAAAAGATTGATACCACCAACAACTTTTATGGTTGGAAAGAAGTGGGCGCAAAAGTATCAGAGATTATAGAAAAATCCCCGGATCCAAAACCCTTTGTTTTTGCGCATTATTATGAAATTGCTGGAAGACTGCAATTTTACATTAAAAATAATCCGAGAGTATATTTATTAAGGCAAGGTATCGATGAATATGATGTTTGGCAGAGAGATTTGAGTAGTTTGCAGGGCAGAAACGGTATTTTTGTATGCAGTGCGTTTCGATATACTGATCCGACCAAATTGTTTCCCTTTGAGTCCTGGGAAACACCTCAAAAGGTCGAAGTTTACAGAGGTAAAGATAAAGTTAGAGCATTTTGGATTTATGTTGGAAATAATTTCCATTTAGAAAAATTAGGTAATGAGTTTACGGCTGATGAGCTCCGGCCCCGCTTAGGAATAAGAGATGCAATAATAAAAGCTGATCATGACATATTCTGGTTCATAAATAAAAAAGTGCGTTTTAAGGTAATTGATTATGTAATGATAGCTTTTACCAAGACTGAAGATGCGCTAAGAGTTAACATAAGTTTAATATTTATAGTTTTTGTAGCAGCATATTTTCTTTGGAGACGTAACAAGGAAATATTTTGGAAAGAATTTTTGCTTCTTTTAGCAATAGTTGCTGTGGGCGGTATTTTTGTATATGTTTTTAAGGATTTTTTCGGAAGAGTAAGGCCTCTTGGACTTTTCGGTGATGAAGTCAACGTTTTTTATGAAAAACTAGAGCGTATTGCTTTCCCATCCGGACATACTCAGATTGCTTTTGGTATCGCAACATTTTTGGCATCAAGATTTAAGAAATATACATGGCTTTTATTTACAATTGCAGCGTTGATGGGTTTATCAAGAATATATGTCGGGAGTCATTTCCCTCTGGATGTTTTGGCAGGCGCAATTCTTGGAATAGCCGTAGCTTTGCCGATGATTAAATTCATTAAGATCAAACCTAAAACTCTTGCTGAAAAACCGGGACTGACAGGCCGTTAATGTCTGTCACTGTTTTTCAGACAATCTTTTAAACCTGGGACAGCACGTTGTGCCTTTATAAGATGTTTGGACACGCTTTTCAGTGTCTGCCCCAAATGGACAACCACCCCTGCTTTTCAGACAAACTCTCAATCCGTTTCACGTTTCAGTGACTAAAAGCACCGTCTTTTAATTATCTATTTAAACTTCTTTATTATTGCCCACCAATTTTTACCCAAGAATCCTTGTCTGTTTCTGTAGCAATATAAACAATGTAGCTGCTATCATATCCTATTTGTCCTACTGCATCTGGAACTGTTACACCATCTGTTATCATACCAGAAATTACCAACTTTTCGCTCTGAATTTGACCTGTTACAGTTGAACTTGAAGATGTAATTAGTCCCGTGGTTGTTAAATTATCACTAGCAAAATCAACAGTACCAGTATCGCTTGTAATTGAAGTTGCACTTCCGTGTAATACAATAGCTCCGCTTGAATCAATTTCAACATAATTTCCCGCGCCATAAGCACCTAAATTAATTGAAAGGTTTGGGCTTCCTCCAAGTGCTAGCGCCGTCATAGTCACTCCATTGTCATAATCTCCATTTATTAAAAAAGCTGATAAATTTCCCCCCAGAAATCCACCATCATCCCAAATATAACCACCAATTTGGGGACTACATCTAACTGTGTCTAAGCTGTTTCTTGCTACTATAAATCCAGGTTCAGCACTATCTGCTGTAACAAAAAAGAAATTTCCTGTTGTTGCCATGTTTGGAGAAGCTCCCTGTCCAAACCTGTCAGCCCAATCTATTGTGATATTATCACTTCCATTAGTTACTACTAGGGAACTTAGATTAACCAAATAATTGTTATTTACATCAATAATTTTTGTATCCGGCATTAAATTTAAATTTCCAGAGGCATATATAGAACCCACTGAATCAACTGCACCCAATCCAATATAATCAGTTCCATCTCCAATTTTTACCAATGTAGAAGTTGAAGTTGCGCCTGTAAAACTATGTGTCCCAGTCCAAACTACATTATCTCCAGACTGTATTCCGCCCCCACCCGCACTCGCCCAAGAGGCATTTCCTGAAGCATCAGTGGTCAAGACATACCCGTCGGTAACACCAGTATTCATAGTAAAACTTGAAGTGTTTATATGGCTGGCAACAATTGAATCTACATTTACTAAATAATTATTATTTATATCTATGATCTTTGAATCGGCTATTATATTCAAATTTCCAGTGGTATATATAGAACCTACTGAGTCAACTACACCTAATCCTACATAATCAGTAACATCACCAAACATTACTAACGTAGAAGTTGAATCTGCTGTCATAAAACGAATCGGCCCTGCGGTTCCTCCCGCCAATTTAGTATAACTTATACCTGCTAGACTATCTTGAGCCCTAATACTGAAAGCATTCAGATTTGCACCACCACCAAGCCCATCATTCCAATCCATAAGCTGAAAATGGGTATAAGCGTCAGTAGCAGTATCATCTCCTGGAGCAACAACCAAAGTAGTTTTACTCCCTGTTGAAGCTATTATTAAATCTGTAGTTCCTGTTGGAGAAATTGTCGGCATATAATCAGGGGCCAAACCCCAAAAATTATTACTGGTAAATTGAAATCCTGGACCAATGTCTAATGCCATATTTATAAATGGAGTATTAATTGAAGACAAAATATCAAGAACCCCTGGTGTACCTGCGCTTAAACTAGCCCCGTCAAATGTACCAGCTCCAGCAATAATTGAGCTTACATTCGTTAAATAATTGTTATTTACATCAATAATTTTTGTGTCCGGCATTAAATTTAAATTTCCAGAAGCATATATAGAGCCCACTGAGTCAACTGCACCTAAACCTACATAATCAGTTCCATTACCAAATGTTGCCAATGTAGAAGTTGAAGTTGCACCTGTAAATATATTTGTGTTTGTAAAAGTATTTGCCACCCCTGTTCCTGCGAACCCTGCATCCGCTGTTTCGAAATCTGTCCTCAATGTTGTTGTGTCCACTGCAACTGAATCGATCTGAGCTTCAATCTGTAGATGTGTTAATGTCCCAGTTGATGTCAAATCCGCATGATCGTTTGCACCTCCTCCTGATGCCTGCCATGTAGCCACACCGCTTCCATCAGTGGTTAGAACATAATCGGGTGATGCATTTACATTCATTACGAAACCACTCGTAGCTGTAATTGTGCTAAATATAACATCGTCAGATGTCTGAACATCCTGGTTCATTGCATAAAGTTCATTTGCACCTTGACCGGTATCAAGCGTATCTGCAGCAAGCGTTGCTGCTGCAAGGGCATTTGTAACTGTTACTGAACTTGCTGTTACCAGTCCGCTAAACACACCGGTAGATGCATCAACACCAGCTGTTGTAGTTAGTGTACCTGTCATGGTGTCGCTGGTATTTGATAATTTACCATCTACTGCAATCTGCAATGTCCCAGTATCAACCGCAACTAAATCAACTTGAGCCTGAATTGTCCCGGTATCAACTGCAACTGCTGCAAGGTTTATGCTTAATGTTCCTGTATCTACTCCAATCGCAAGATCACCAGCTACTCTGTCTGCTATCTCTTGTGTAAGGTCTCCACTCAATGTCCCCGTGTCCACGCTGATCGCAGTCAAATCGGTTCTTAAAGTTCCCGTATCAATTCCTATCTGTGTTACATCTATCGCGTCAACATCGGTTCTCAATGTTGCGGTATCAACGCCGATTGCAAGATCACCAGCTATTCTGCCTGCTATCTCTTGCGTAAGGTCTCCGCTCAATGTTCCTGTGTCTATCTGTATCTGTGTGATCGTTCCTTCTGCTGTTGTTAGATCTGTTCGTAATGTTGTTGTATCGGTTGCTACTTGTGTGTCTATCACCTGTAATGCCGTTATATCTGACTCTGCGCTTATTAGATCTGTTCTTAATGTTGTTGTATCAATTCCTATCTGTGTTACATCTATCGCGTCAACATCAGTTCTCAATGTTCCTGTGTCCACTCCAATCGCCAAGTCGCCAGCTATTCTGTCTGATATCTCTTGTGTAAGGTCTCCACTCAATGTCCCCGTGTCCACGCTGATCGCAGTCAAATCGGTTCTTAAAGTTCCCGTATCTATTCCTATCTGTGTTACATCTATCGCGTCAACATCGGTTCTCAAGGTTGTTGTATCGGATGCAACTTGTGTATCTACAGATTGTAATGCTGTAATGTCTCCAGCTAATGTTGTTGTATCTGTTGCAACATCATCGAACTGTGTTTCTATTTGTACATGTGTTATTGTGCCAGTTGATGTCAAAGCAGCATGATCTGATACCCCTCCCCCTCCTACTGCCCATATAGCATTACCATTTGCATCCGATGTTAATACTCTTCCGGCTGCCTGGTTACCGTCCGTATATGTAATTGCGCTTGTTATCGTTAATGTTGCTCCCTTTACCCCGTATGTCGCCTCTAGATCGGGCGCTGTTAATTTGCCTGTCATCGTGTCACCTGTGCCTGTTATAAAACCTAAATTAGTTTTTGCGCCGGCTGCATCTGATGCGCCTGTTCCTCCATCCGCTACCGCTACGTCCGTCCCGCCTGATACATACAATGTTCCTGTTGTTGCAGGGATAGTTACTGTTACATCGGTTCCTGGATCTGCCGCCATTAGCCTTACTTCATTTGTGTCTAAACTTGTCCCTTCAAAATATAGCGAATTACCGTCATTGCCTGCTGTTTCTGTAAAAGCACTTCCTGTTGTTATGTCACCTACAGCTGTGATATCACCGCTTCCTACTCCTCCATCATCAATGCCATCAGCGAAACCTGTAGGTACTCCCTTTAATTGTGTCCAATTTACCGGATTAGTTGATACATTAATTGTGCCTGCTACTGCCAAACTTGGCACACCTCCGGCAGAAATAGCATAAGAAGCAGCGACAATTTCTTCGCGCGGCAGCATAACTGTTCCTTCTACCACAATTTCTAAATACAAGGGGCTGTTGTTGAATAATCCATCAGGAAAAGGATTATTACTTCCCAAAAAATAATTAAATAATCCTCTTGAGAAAGGAACATTCTGCGCTCCACTGCTCCAGAGATGACTGCCACCGGTTTGAATACTATAAATCCTGAATTCTACTTCCTTGCTTCCTGTCACCAATTGTTCATCTTCCTGAAGTCGGCCCTGATAATTTATCTTCTTAGATATATCTGCAACAAGATAGGTCGACCATAGGACTTGAGAAATAAAAATAATCAGGTAGAGTAAAAGTTTAGTGCTTTTTAGTTTTTTCATTTTTTGTTCCTCCGTCAATCTTTTCTATGTAATTGATTGCTTTTTTATGTGCAACGAATGTATCTACCCTGGAGTTATATGCACGATTATTTTTAGTTTCATTGATAATCATTGGTTTTAGATAGCCATGTTTTTTTATTTCTACTCTTTCTCCGGAAATCCCTTGTTCCATTAAATAATCGTATACAGCTTTTGCTCTATCCAGTGAAAGTTTCACGCTGTAGGAAAAAGATCCTGATGTTACAGAGGTGTGTCCTTCAATCAATATCTTGCATTCAGGATTGTCCTTGATGATTTCAGCAATTTGTTTTAGGGCTTGTTTATTCTTTTCCAGTACCTGTGAACTATTGTGAGAAAAATATGTACGACAAGCTATAAGATTTTTTGTTAATCTATCTATTTCCGGCGAAGGTATATGCTCTGCTATTTTTACTTTTTTCTTTTTATCTTTTCTCATTTCCCCTTCCAATTTCCCAAAACGTATAATTAAACTTATCTGATGAGTATAATCAAAAATCCCATAATTACTCATAGCATAATCCAATTGCAAGGCGTCTATCTTAAATCCTAAACCCATACTAACGCCATCGCCTACGTCAGCACGGGAAGAGTATCCTCCTCTTAAGGCAAGTGTTTTCATCAGCCAATATTCTACTCCAGCGTTCATATACATATCTTCATCATTGGGAAAACCTATGTCCACCGCTGTTGTAAAAACATCACGAAAAAATTTGAATGCTGCGCCAACCTTAATGTTTGTAGGCAAACTATTCTTTTCAGTTTCAAATTTAGTTTCTGTTCCAACGTTCTCTACAGTATAACCCAACGAAAGCTTACCTCCAGCCGGTCGATATATTTGTCCAATATCAATTGCTAAAGCACTAGCACTAGCATCTGCCAAAGTCTGGTTGATATATTTAATGTTGATTCCCGCAGAAAGATTTTTGGTTATTCCATAACAATATGAACCTAGTATTGCCGTGTCATTTGCTTCAATATTACCTATTTGATAATCATACATGTCATATCCTGTAATTTTAGGTATGGTAAGATATATCCCCCCTAAACCTATTGAATGTTTTTTTGAGAAAGGAAAGACAAAACCAATGCTTCCCAAATACATATCTTCAAACCATCTATTATGGGAAAATATTGCTTCATTTTGTTTAACTTGGCAAAGACCCCCCGGATTCCAAAATATGGCGCTAGCATCATCACTCAATGCTGTAAATGCTCCTCCCTGACCGATAGCTCTTGCCCCCATTCCTATCTTTAGAAATTCAGCACCCTTAGTGCCTATCTTAGACGAATAAAGACTACAGGAAAAAACAATTATTATTCCCAAAATAATTGATCCTTTTTTCAGCATTAGCTTCTTCCCTTATCCTTTTTTTATTTAATTATTACTAACTTGCCAGATCGATGCATACCGTCGGATTCATCAACATAAAAAATGTATACACCACTGACTACATTCTCCCCGGCATAATTTACTACCGGATACCAGTCAATCTCATCGGTAGTTGTATCAGTCTTTTCTAAGGTTTTAACCAGCTTTCCAGAAATAGTATATATGCGAATGCGTGCCTCTGAAGTTAATCTTGTAAATGTTATTTTGGTATGCCCCTGCGATGGCCTAAAGGGAACAGGAAATGCGTGTGCTTCATTAAGATTATCTGATGGAGCTCTTCCGGGAGATGCACCGGATAAAAATCCTACAGCAATACTATATTTTCCCCCACTCATTCCAGAATTTGCTATAGCAGTACCTAAAGAACCGTGAATCGTCTTATCATTATTTTCACTAGCCAGCTCACCTGAAGCAGAATTAAACTCATGAAAAGGTATTACATAATCCCCGCCTACAAGAGCACCAATTAGTGCACTTGTGAGAATAAACAATAAAACCAATACGAGATAATATGAAATCTTGCTTTTCCCTGCATTTTTCTTCATTATGGACCCTCGTCCTTATTTCCCCTATAGATATTATTCCTTCAAAACAAATAGGAGCAGATAAATCATTAAAGCAACGCTAGCAGCTTGATATGTCTATTGCCCCAATCTAGAAAAAAAGAATGTCCTCATTTGCACTAGCGCTTGTCTCTTTAACACAAAAGTAGTTTAATCTTTCTTGAAGATTTTAAAAGAAAATACTAAATTTGGCATGGCTTTTTTTAGTTGTTTGCCAAAAGATCAAACTTGTACCGAAAGATCAGTTCGTACTATATACATATAGTGCCTAATATTAAAAGCGTCAAGTCTTTTCAATCACTTTTGTGAAATTATTTAAAAAGCGGGAGACTCAGGGTTCGGGGCTGGAAAAATAGGGACTAAAAAAAGGGACTGCCGCTATTTTTTGTTTTAAAAAATAGTGACCGTCCCAGGTTTTGGTGTATCTGTCCCTGCTCTTACCGTTTAAGCCTTAAACCTCTTCCCCATTGATGCAAAATAACCGTTACCTAAATGGTGAACAACTTTTGCTTTTTCTGTTATCCAGTATTCATCAAATAAATCTTCTTTCACGCCGGCATATACGACTTCTGCTATAAAAAGAATTACTCCATCATAAACATGTTTCTCCTTCAGTTTGCATTCGATAAAACCCGCAGCATCCTTTAGGTGAGGAGTTTCGATTTTTATTCCCTTTTCTAACTTTAAGTTTGCTTTCTTAAATTTATCTTCCTTTCTACCCTTGGATTTGCCAGCAATCATTACAGCTGGCAGCATATCCTGATCAGGAATATTGACAGCAAAACTGCCTGTTTTTTGAATGAGTTCTGCAGTATAGTGGCTTTCAGCAATCGCTATTGCAAGCATCGGAGGCTCATCATTTAATGGCATATTCCACGCTATGGGTGCAACATTCAGTTTCTCATCATTTCCTGTTGTAACCATTACGCATGGCCCGTGGTTAATAAGTCTGTAGTATTTTTCTAATTCTAAAGATTTGAACATGTTAATCTCCTTTTGTTGAAAAATAGGGACTGACATTCTAAAACCTGGGACAGCTTTTAGGATAATATGGGACAGACACTTTTCTTTCAGAAAAGTTTCAGTCCCTAATTATCCAGTGACAGTCCCCTTTTCTATTTTTCGGCCGTTATATAAACATGCGGCTTTGACGATACCGGATTTTTTGTAACGTTAACTTTTGTTTTATAAATGTCAAAAATAATACTTGATGTTAACACTTCATCAGGTTTTCCTATTTTAATAATTTTTCCTTCATCAAGTAAAGTTATTCTTTTACAGAATTCTGAAGAGAGATTTAAATCATGGTTTATCATAATTACCGTTAGCGATGTTTCTTTGTTTAATCTTTGGATTATATTAAGTAGATCAACCTGATGTTTGATGTCCAAATGCGCTGTCGGCTCATCGAGCAAAAGCAGTTCGGGCTCCTGCGCCAAGGCCTGAGCTAAAACGGCGCGTTGTATTTCTCCTCCGGACAATTCATTTACGTTTCTTTCTTTCTGTTCCGTAATATCCGTAATTTCCATGGATCTGTTGACTATATTTATATCATGCTCACTAGGATTTTGAAGTCTTTTTATATGAGGAAACCTCCCCATCATCACTAATTCTCCGACAGTAAACGAAAAAGGAATGCTTGTAAACTGAGGAACCGTTGCTATTGATTGAGCAAGATTCAATGTAGGAATATTTAAAATATTTTTGTTTTTAAATAATATGTTGCCACTAGTGAGTTTAAGAATTTTTGTAATTGCTCTTAAAAGAGTGGTTTTTCCAGCTCCATTCGGGCCGATCATTCCCAAAATATCACCTTTTTCTATGCTAAGAGAAATATTCTTAATGATCTCTTTTTTCCCATACCCGCATGATAAGTTTTTAATATCAAGCATCATTAAAATACCCTATAATCTTTGGAACGAATAATAAATATTAAAAAGACTATTCCGCCTATAAATCCGGTGATTACTCCGACGGGCAATTCAATTGGTGCTATAATTGTTCGCGCAAAAGCATCACATAGCGTAAGAAAAATCGCTCCCCCTATTGCAGATGCAGGAATAAGGATCCTGTGATCCGGACCGGTAAATTTTCTTAAAAAATGAGGGATTATAAGACCTACAAAACCTATAATGCCGGTTGCCGAAACACATGCAGCCGTTACAAACGATGCCGTAATAAAAAGAATTTTCTTAACTTTTTCTGTTTCAACACCGAGATGCATAGCCTTTTCATGTCCCAGAGTTAAAATATTCAGTTCTCGTGAGTAAAAAAATAGCATTAATACTCCAAGTATGATAAATATTGATACAAAACCTATTAAATCATTTTGAGGAGACGATAAATCTCCCATAAGCCAGAATATTGCGGATTGGACCTGTTCCGGGCGGCCAAGCGTAAAAATCAAGATAACTAATGATGAAAAAACAAAACCAAGTATTACGCCCACAAGAATTAATGTGTTATTTGAAAAGGATTTCTTTGAACTGACAACATATACAACAAATATTGATATGAATGTTCCAATAAAAGCACACAAGGGCAGAAAAAATAGATTCAGAGTTGATAAACCGGTGACAATTCCTAGCGTTGCTCCAAGGGCAGCTCCCCCTGAAATACCTAGGGTATAAGGATCTGCTAAAGGATTCTTTAGCATACCCTGAAATACGCAACCGCTCACAGCCAGACCCATTCCTGTAAACATTGCGAGTACTATCCTTGGGATACGCAGTTTCCATACTATAATAGATCCGGTTTGGGATAAATCCGGTTTAAAAATACTGTTTATTATCTCTCCTATGCTCAAATCACTCCCGCCTAAACCAAGAGAAATAATGACAACTGTGATCAGTGCAGTGAAAAGTATTGAAAATATTAACACATTTCTATTTATTTTCATTAAAAACCTCAGGATGGGCAATTTGCGATAAAATCTTGACTCCCTTTTTAAATGTTTCCGGTGTAGGCGTAAATATATCCAATTCGTTTATCACATGAATTCTGTTGTTTTTGACTGCTTTTAAGTGCCGAAACTCTGTCTCATACCTGTTCTTAATTTTCTCACCATTTGTCATAACAGCTATCACTATGATGTCAGGGTCACGTTTTACAACTTCCTCCCAACTTACTCTTGGAAATCTTCCCATTAAATCATCAAAAATGTTTGAACTGTGAGTGAATTTATTAAAATCGTTTATAAAACTATTCTTACCTGTCGTTATAAGCGGCTTATCATCAATTTCCCAAAATATACTTGGCTTTTCAACATTTTCAAGCTTTTTCTGTATTGATTGCATGTAGCTTTTAGTGTTGTTGATTATTTCCTTTGATTTGTCTTTTTTGCCGATATGTTTAGCTATTATTAGGAAATTATCACAAATACTTTCAAAAGTGTCATCATTTTCGATTACTAACACATCAATTCCAACCGATCTTATCTTTTCAACAAGAGCCTTAGGGTTGCCTTCCTTTGTGGCTATTGCCAAGTCTGGTTTCAAGGTTACAATCTTTTCAATGCTTGGCTCAAGCATAGTGCCTATCACTTCTTTTGCTGTTTTACCTTTCTGGCAATAAATTGTAATGCCAACAACACTGCTTTCCGCCCCTAAAGAATATAGGTTTTTGGTGACAGAGGGAGCTAGAGATACGATCCTTTTAGGGTAATTTTCGCCGTTTAGAGTCGTATAAAAAAATAAAACTATAAATACAGCTAATAATTTAAAATAGTTAAAGTATTTTCTTAAGAATGAGATAATCATACCATTTAAATAGGAATAAGAGTACAAAGTTTTATTTATCAATGAAATATCCTCCATATATAATGTTTTACTTTAAGAAATAAAAAATCCCCATTTTCGCATGAAAATGAGGGATATAAGGCATAAATTCAGCCAAGCTTTCCCGCGAAAGTGCTCTTGAAATTTGATAATGAACTGTAGACCGGACTATTGTACCGTTGCGGGGCAGTGCCCGAATTGTTCCCCTCCGGGGACTTCTCTCCCCTCTTTTAGGGACTCACGGGACTTCCTTCAGCTCATAATCGTCTAATCAGAAAGATCCGAAAACTTAATGACCTCAATATTGCTTTTGTTGAGTTGCTCCCTTAGGTCAGGATGGCAGCAATGGGCCAGTTCGGCTTCACGCCACAGTTCCCCATAACCAGGATGCGTTATAAGTTCTTCTACTTTATGCTGCTGATCAATATGGCCCATGTACCAGCCTTCAATGGAATTATCAGTGAATTTTAGATTGTGAGACTTCGCGGTTTTCTTAAAATCGTTTATATTGTTCTTTTCAAAAATTCTTATCACTTTGAAACCCGAGTCCTTACAAAGCTTGCATACAAGTTCGAATAGTTCCGGCCTCATATGGGCATGATGATGACTGTCTACATGAATTGGCTTAAATCCGAACGAGAGGTATTTGTCTATCTGCTTTTTCGCCTCGTCCACCACCTCGCCTAGGTTGTGTTTACTAATCCAGTTTGTGACTATACCGCGTTTGTGGTCGACTTCAAAGAATTTATCCAGATCAAGATGAAGGCCAATACCAAGATTCGGATTGTCTTTTGATTGCGCAACGGCATCTTCAGCTGCTTCTTTGTTTATGAGAAGCGATGTGCTTGATACCAGGCCATTTTGGTGTGAAAAAATTATACCCTCATTAATATCCTGGCGATAACCAAAATCATCAGCATTAATAATCAGCTTTTTCACACAATCACCTTTAAGCGACTAAATAGGATTGGTCCAGAGCGAAGCGTAGGATCATATTATTGACTTTTCAATGAGTTTTTCCGCTATTTCCACAGCATTTAATGCTGCGCCTTTTAATAAATTGTCTGATACTACCCAGAAGGTCAAACCGTTCATCGTAGAAATATCTTCTCTGATTCTTCCAACATAGGTCAGTTGCCTGTTTTCCGCATCGATTGGCATAGGATACTGCAATATTGCGGGATTGTCTACAACTTCGATACCCGGTGCTTTTGACAGCGTTTTTCTCGCGTCATCAGAAGAGATGTGTTTCTCAGTTTCTATCCATACAGCTTCACAATGAGAACGAAATACCGGAACACGAACACAGGTAGCGCTAACCCGTATTGATTTATCTCCCATGATTTTTTGGGTCTCATTGGTCATCTTCATTTCCTCTTTAGTATAACCGTTGTCAGTAAATACATCGATCTGAGGAATCATATTGAAGGCTATCTGATACTGAAACTGTTTTGCCTCAGGGATAGCTTCATTTTTTGCCCATGCTCTGGATTGTTTTTCAAGCTCATCCATGCCTTTAGCACCTGCTCCTGAGACGGACTGATAGGTTGAAACTATTACTCTTTTGATTTGTGCAATATCGTGCAGAGGTTTCAATGCCACTACCATTTGTATCGTCGAACAGTTGGGATTAGCAATTATTTTTTTATCTTTGCTTAAATCGTCGGGGTTTACTTCCGGAACAACTAAAGGTATATCTTTGTCCATTCTCCAAGCACTGGAATTATCTACAACAAAGCAATTTTCCTTTGCAAAGTATGGAGCAAACTCCTTAGAAATGCTTCCTCCGGCGCTAAAAAGGGCCAAATCTAGGCCTTTAGCTGACTCTGGGGATAAAAGCTCAACCTTAATATCTTTGTTATTGAATTTAACAGTTTTTCCGACTGAACGCTCGGAAGCCAAAGGCCTTAAAGATTCAACAGGAAATTTTCTCGATTCTAACATCTTGATCATTTCCTGTCCTACGGCTCCGGTTGCACCGGCTACAGCTACTTTATATTTTTTCATATTCGAATTCCTTTAATTTAAATATTTTTTGCTACAAAATCGCCCATTTCAGTTGTAGTAAAACCCATTTTACCTGCAGAAAGACTCTTGATTTTACCGGTCGATAGGGCTTTTATTACAGCATCTTCAACTTTTTTTGCAGCCTGATTTTCGCCGATAATTTCAAGCATGAGCGATCCTGCAAGGATTGAAGCGAGAGGATTTATCATATTTTTTCCCTGGTATTTAGGAGCTGATCCGCCGATGGGCTCAAACATGGAAACACCCTTTGGATTTATATTTCCGCCGGCAGCAATGCCCATTCCGCCTTGTGTCATAGCTCCAAGATCAGTTATGATATCACCAAAAATATTATCCGTAACGATAACATCGAACCATTCAGGATTTTTTACCATCCACATGCATGTTGCATCAACGTGTGCATAATCCGTCTTAACATCAGGATATTCTTTGGCAACTTCATTAAAAGCTCTTTCCCAAAGGCCAAAAGCATATGTTAAAACATTTGTTTTACCGCAAAGCGTAAGTTTCATATCTTTATTTCTCTTTCTTGTAAGCTCAAAAGCATATCTTATGCATCTTTCAACGCCAAAACGTGTGTTTACAGATTCCTGAGTTGCAACCTCATTAGGTGTATTTTTTCTTAAAAAACCGCCCGCTCCTGCATAAATACCTTCGGTGTTTTCTCTTACAACAACATAATCTAGGTCTTCAGGTTTTTTATCTTTCAGTGGACAGTCCACATTTGGATATAATTTAACAGGTCTCAAATTTATGTATTGATCAAGAGCAAAACGCAGTTTTAAAAGAAGCCCCTTTTCCAGAATTCCGGGCGCTATATCAGGATGGCCGATAGCCCCGAGATAAATTGCATCAACTTTTTTAAGTTCAGCAGTTACACTATCCGGTAAAATCTCACCGGTTTTTTTGTATCTTTCACCGCCGAGATCATAATCTATCCAATCAATTTTGAAATTTTCGTTCTTTGATACCGCATCGATAACTTTAATCCCCTCTTTAACTACCTCTGGGCCCGTTCCGTCGCCGCCGAGTACGGCTATTTTGTAGGTCTTCTTTTGCACTTTAAATCTCCTCTACGTGATTTCATAGGATTTACCCTTTAGGGTTGTCCTCCTATGTATTATTTATTTTTAATATATTCCAGCAAACCGCCTTTTTTTATTATCTCCTGCATAAATTCAGGAAAAGGCTGTGCTAAGTATTTTTCTGAACGGGTAATATTATTAATTTCGCCCGTTGCAAGGTTTACTTCTATCTCATCACCCGATTGAATTTTCTTTACTGCTTCTTCGCATTCCAAAATAGGCAGACCCGTATTGATAGAATTCCTGAAAAAAATCCTTGCGAATGATTTTGCTATTACAGCAGAAACTCCCGCAGCTTTTATTGATATAGGCGCATGTTCACGCGAAGAACCGCAGCCGAAATTGTTTTCTGCTATTATAAAATCCCCGGCTTTCATATTTTTTATGAAATCTCCGTCTATATCTTCCATACAATGGCTTGCCAGTTCATCTGGATTTGTTGTGTTGAGATAACGTGCAGGTATAATTTCGTCTGTATTAATATTTGATCCGTATTTATGCGCTTTGCCCTTTAGAAATATTTTGTCGTCCATGTTTTCACCTCAATTGATTGGGGTCTGTGATACGGCCTTTAATAGCCGATGCGGCAGCTACAGCAGGATTTGCAAGATACACTTCTGATTTTGGATGCCCCATACGCCCTACAAAATTGCGATTTGTTGTTGCAACACATCTTTCTCCCTCAGCCAGTATTCCCATATGTCCGCCAAGACATGGGCCGCACGTCGGCGGCGAAATTATTGCGCCGGCTTTAAGAAATACATCAAATAAACCCTCTTTAAGCGCCTGCGCATACACTTCGGGGGTAGCAGGTATTATAAGAAGTCTTACAGAAGAATGAGTTTTTTTACCCTTTAGAATTTTTGCTGCTATCCTAAAATCTTCTATTCTTCCGTTTGTACAAGAACCGATAACTACCTGGTCTATCGTTATCTTGTTCAACGATTTTGCCGGTTTTGTATTAGACGGTAGAAAAGGTACTGATACTTGCGGAGATATTTTTGAACAGTCTATCTCAACTGTATCTATATAGCTAGCGTCGGAATCGCTTGAATAAAATTTATACTTTCTTTTTGCTCTGTTTTTTACATAGCTTTCAGTTATTTTGTCCGGATGGAATATCCCGTTTTTTCCGCCAGCCTCGATGGCCATATTTGCCATAGAGAACCTATCTGCCATGATGAGCTTATCTATTACAGGTCCGGTAAATTCCATGGACTGATATAATGCTCCGTCAACACCGATCTTACCGATTGTATTAAGTATCAAGTCTTTACCTGATACCCATTTATTAAGCTTGCCTTTGTAAACAAACTTTATTGTTGCAGGAACTTTGAACCAAACCTTTCCTGTAATCATTGCTGCAGCAAGATCTGTTGATCCCACTCCGGTTGAAAAAGCGCCCAAAGCGCCGTAAGTACATGTATGAGAATCTGCTCCGATTACCAAGTCGCCCGGAACAACGATTCCCTGCTCAGGCAATATTGCGTGTTCAACACCTACTTTTGAACCTTCAAAGTAGTGTACTATTTTTTGTTCTTTTGCAAATTCTCTTACTAATTTTACGTGTTCAGCGCTTTTAATATCTTTATTTGGTGTAAAATGATCCATAACAAGAGCTATTTTTTTTGTATCAAATACCTTTTTTGCCCCTATTTTTCTGAATTCATTCACAGCCAAAGGCGCAGTTACATCATTTCCCAATGCCAAATCCACATTAGGCTCAACGAATTCGCCAGCACGAACTTCTTTTTTGCCGCAGTGAGCCGCAATTATTTTTTCGCTTATCGTCTGTCCCATTATAACTCCTGTTATGTTTCTTAAATAACCTTGTTGAGAATTTTATTTATTGCATTAATATATGCTTTGGCACTAGCTTCAACTATATCAGTAGAAGTTCCTTTTCCAAGAAAAGTTATTCCCTTGTATTGTACTCTCACATTAACTTCGCCTTGAGCGTCCTCTCCGCCTGATATTGCACGGAGATTATATTCAGTGAGAGGTATATGAATTTTAACAATTTTATCAATTGCTTTATATACTGCATCTACCGGCCCGTCGCCAGTTGAGCTTTCCTGTATAGTTTTTTTAGAGCCTTGCTTTGCAAGACGGACCGTTGCGGTAGGAACAATACCAGTTCCTGAAGTCGCTGTAATATAATCAAGTGAATATATTTCGGACTCTGAAGAAACTTCTTCCTCAACCAGAGCGATAAGGTCGTCGTCAAAAACATTTTTCTTTTTATCTGCCAGCACCTTAAACCTTGCAAATACTTCATTTGCCTCTTTTGTACTGACTTTATACCCTAAATTTTTAAGCCTTGCAAAAAGTGCATGACGCCCGGAATGCTTTCCCAAAACCAGATTGCTCGACGGTATACCGACATCCTGAGGCCGCATAATCTCATAAGTCATTCTCTCTTTTAGTACTCCATCCTGATGAATACCTGCCTCATGAGCAAAAGCATTGGCTCCAACAATAGCTTTATTAGACTGGACAGCAATACCTGTAAGAGTAGAAACCATTTTGCTGGATTTAAAGATTTCTTTTGTTTTAATCCCATATTTGAAATTATAGTATTTTTGTCTGGTATGTAGAGACATAACAATTTCTTCCAACGAAGCATTACCCGCCCTCTCTCCAATGCCATTTACTGTACATTCAACCTGCCTTGCTCCTTTAACAATAGCAGACAGCGAATTAGCGACAGCAAGTCCAAGATCGTTATGGCAATGCACACTTATGACGGCCTTGTCGATATTTCCTACATTAGCACGTAGATTTTGAATAATATTGCCAAACTCCTCCGGCATACTGTATCCAACTGTATCGGGAATATTTACCGTGGTTGCGCCCGCATCTATGACAGCTTCAATTACTTTGCAAAGATAGCCTATATCAGAACGGGCAGCATCTTCCGCTGAAAACTGAACATCTTTGCAGTAATTTTTTGCAAATCGAACAGCTTTAACAGCTATATTAAGGACTTCATCTCTGGTTTTTTTGAATTTTTTTTCAATATGTATATCAGAAGTCGCGATAAACGTGTGAATCCTCGGTTTCTTCGAGTATTTTACAGCGTTCCAGCAAGCTGTTATGTCTTTTTCATTTGCACGGCAAAGACCTGCAATTGACGGCCCTTTAACTTCTTTTGCCACAGCTCTTACCGACTCAAAATCGCCCGGGCTTGAAACAGGAAATCCTGCTTCTATTACATCGACTCCAAGCACGGCGAGTTGATGAGCAATTTTAAGTTTTTCGTTTATATTGAGACTTGCGCCGGGAGATTGTTCCCCGTCCCGAAGCGTTGTATCAAGGAAAATAATTTGATTTTTCATTTTAAACATCCTCTGTGTATATTATTGTGTTTGATCCAGAGCGAAGCGTAGGATTTACTCCTTAATCTATTTTATTATTATTTGTTTTTTAAACGCGATCCTGAATGAAGCGCCCTTTTTAAACGCCAATAACGTATTATATATCCGGTTAAACCGGATAATAAATACACTATTGAAATTATGAACAATGTATTCTGCGGAAAAGCAATAATCAGCACTATACAAAAAACCGTGAATATTAAAAAGCGCATCGGTTTAGGTCTGTCCGCTTTGAATTTTTTGAAAGCAAAGTAAGGAACATTAGATACCATCAGTAAAGATAAAAAAAGCATCGTTATAGGCATCACCTTAAAGAAAAAAGGCATGCGTTCCATTAATATCGGTATTGTCTTTACAGTACTGACGCCACCGTCCACAAACAGCCCGTAACTTAATGTAAAAGATGCCAAAACTCCTGCCGCAGCCGGTATAGGCAGACCAATGAAATGTGATAAAGTTGCGTCAGCTTCCGTTTTTGAATTAAAGCGAGCCAGCCTTAGTGCGCCGCATAGAACGTATAGAACAGCTATCGCAAGGCCCGGTTTATCCATCGCATGCAGTATCATCTGGTACATCAATAATGCCGGCGCTATTCCGAAAGATACCAGATCGGCAAGCGAATCAAATTCTACGCCGAAACGACTTGTAGTTTTTGTCAGTCTTGCCAGTTTTCCGTCCAAGATATCCATGCAGCCGCATATAATAATTGCCCAGGCTGCATATGTAAAATTACCCTTCAATGAAAAAATAATAGACAAAAAACCTATTGAAAGATTTATTGAAGTTAGAATGCTTGGAAGTATATATATTCCTTTATTAATGGTTATTCTGTTCATTTTTTTAAATTGCACAAAACGGTGCGACCTGCTACGACTTTGTCTCCTTTTTTGATATTCGTTTCTGATTCGCACGGTATATAAACATCTACTTGAGAACCAAATCTGATAAAACCTATTTTTTCCCCTTGTTCGACATTATCGCCGGGTTTTACCCAGGAGATAACACGCCTTGCTAAAATTCCTGAAATCTGCTTTACAATAAAATCCCCTTTAGCGGTCCCGATCGTAATAATATTATTCTGGTTTTGACTATGGGCATCCGGATGATATGCTTTCAAAAATTTCCCGGGATTAAACTGTACACTCTTTATCGTTCCCTTAACGGGTGAGCGCTGTAAGTGAACATTAAAAATTGATAGAAATATCCTTACTACTTTGTTGCCGTTCTCATCCACAACTTCCAGAACCGTTCCGTCGGCCGGAGAAATTATCTGGCTGTCATTTTTTATAATTTCTCTGTTAGGATCTCTAAAAAAATAAGCGAAAAATAAAGCTAATATAACTAAAAGAACGCCAGCTATTGAGCCTGTTCTACCGCCAATTTCTAAAAATAATATAAAAACACCAAGCACTAATGGTGTAAGAATAATGACAAAACCATCTCTAACAAGTGTCATGAGCTTTATAATTTAGCAAATATTAATATGAAAGTCAAAATAGTGTGATTTTTAAAGGTTTTATTGGCCGCGGAACGAGAGTTTGCTGCCAACGGTTATTTTTGAAATATTTATCAAATCTGATGGTAATTCGAGTATGTTTTTAGTTTTTCTTTTCGCCAGCAATATTTTCCATGGTTTTACATCTCTGTATATGCATAATACCGTGTTGCCTGAATCTAATGCAACTACGTTTAAGGCATAGTACATAAAAAAGGTGTGAATGCTTTTGCATGATGGTATTAATAAACCGTACGATTGATCATTTGCAAACATTAAACCTATTGTTTTTTGGAAAAAATTATTCGCAACGCGGACTTCAGTATTCAGCGGCCTGTTATTTATAAATAATTTTGTTTTTTTCACTAAACCACCTACAAGTATAGTTTTTATAAGGTTTGTCCTATGGACTAGAACTCCTAAATCTCTCTTATGTGTTCTGTCCAGGGCGAAGCATCGGACTAAACCACCTACAAGTGTTGTTTTTATGAGGTTTGTCCTGTGGACTAGAACTCCTTAAGATTTCCTTTAAATTTTCTAAATAAAATCTATCCTGCGGACTAAGTTTCCTTAAAGTGTTTTTCTAATAAAACTTGTCCCTTGCGGACAATGGCTCTTATATGTTCTGTCTCCTCGGATAAATTTAAAATTTTCTGTTCCAATTGGGAAGATTATATTTCTTTTCGGATAAATGTAGTTTTTCGCTCAATTCATTTTTTGATAGTTGTGACAAATTGAATTTTGCATTAAATTCCGACGATAGATGAGAAATAAGAAAAGATGAGAACTCTTTTAGATTCTTTGATAATTTTGAAATATGGATAGAACCCTGAACGAGTATAACATTGCCTCTTCTGCGCTGGCATGACCCAAGGATTTTTTTATTGCCAATCAACAAATCGTTCGAATATATTGTGTGAACACAAATATTTTTTTTATCTCTAAGTTTTATATTTTGTTTTTGCGGACTAAACTCCGTTTTAATGCCCGTATCACTTAACGCGTTTTTTATGCTTGAGTGTATATGAAAGTATGTTTTTTCCTGATCATAAACATGCTGCCAGTAAGGCTTTGAGATTACAAACGAGTATGAGAGGTCGTTATTATGTTCCACCGATAACCCCCCGGTAAGTCTTCTTGTAACATCAATATTGCCCGTGAATTCAGTGTGTTTTTGAAAATAGCCAATCGTAGCGCATTTTGCTGACCATGAATATAGTCTAAATACAGGGGCTTTAAATTCATCAATGCAATTTGATAAAAAAAGAGCCTCATCTATTGCCATGTTATTTGGGCCATTGTCAGGAGTTGATAAAATAAAACGCCAATTACTTTTTTTCACAATTTATCAACCTCAATTTTTCTTTAACTCCGCCTTTTGCAGAATATTTTCCGATTGTGCCATCGCTTTTAATGACTCTATGGCATGGAATAATTGGAGCAAAAGGGTTTTTTCTTAAGACACTGCCTACCGCTCGAGCAGATTTAGCATGCCCGATTCTTATTGCAAGCTCTTTATATGAAATTGTTGTCCCCTTAGGGATATTAAAGCATTCCAGCCAGACTTGTCGAGCGAATTTCGGATATTGCAATATTTTTTCTTTGATATTTTTAGGGAGATTTTTCGGCATATTAGGAAACTTAATGGTGAGAATTATTTTTTATCGACCGAACAAAAGCATCGACGATCTTTGGATTAAATTGTTTACCGCTGTTTTTTTGTATTTCTTTAACAGCAACTTCTATTGGTAGTGCTTTTCTGTAGGCTCTATCTGAAGTCATTGCATCAAAAGTATCGGCAACAGAAATAATAGCCGCAATAATAGGAATATTTTCTCCGGATAATTGTGCGGGGTAGCCTGTACCGTCGTATCGCTCGTGATGATATTTTACACCGGAAATAATTGACTCAAATTCACATACAGGGCTTAAAATATCTACGCCGATCAAAGGATGTTTATCTATAAGCTTTCTTTCCTCGTCTGACAAAGAACCCTGTTTATTTAAAACATTTTCAGGAATACCGATTTTACCAATATCGTGAAGAAGGGCAGATATTCTTAAATCCTCCTCAGTAGTTTTATCTATAATATCGTCTTTAAGAAGATTATTCGCTATATCTATTGAGTATTGAACAACTCTTGCCGTATGGCCTATCGTGTATTTATCTTTAGCTTCTATTGCGTTTGATAAAGCTGTTACGGTATTTAAAAGAAGTTTTTTATTTGATTCGAGTTGGTGGTTTAGATCTTCAAACAAAGATGCATTTTTGAAAGCCATTACAATCTGGGAAGAAAGAACAGATAAAAATCCCATTTCATTCAATGTAAATGGTTTTTTGTCGTTCTTTTCACCTAAAAAAAGTATAAAAGGGAGCTCATCCCTGAAAAAACCCGGAAGAAATACTTTTGCCTGGTAGACAGAAAATTCCAGTTCGATGTCTTTTAGTACATCGATCATTACTGGGTCCCCCGCAGTTTTGATGTAGGACTTCATTTTATCCTGTAAGATAAAGTCCTGCCTGATCAGTGCGAACGATTTGTCTGTAAAATATCTTATTAAAGGATCATTTTTCTTTAACTTTGCAAAACCTACCGGTATCTTTGTCCCTTTCTGGCCGCTGGACACCCGGATTACGTATTCCCCCTGCTTTTTGTCAAAAAGAAAAAGCCCGGCATGCTCAACCTGGACTTTTCTTATGATTGTTCTTAAAATAAGCTTAGCCAGAGTATCAACGCGATGTATTAGCACCATCTGTTTAGCGGCTCTTTCTAAGTATTTCCTATAATTTGCTTCCATAAATGCGGACTCTATTGTGAAGTATCGTTGATTATGTATTTGTCAACTTTGGCTTTGAATTCGCTCAAGTCAAGGGGTTTGGTAATGTAGTCTAAGGCGCCTAGTGATTTGGCCTTTTCGGTGAACGAACTGCTGACATTTCCTGTAATAATTATTGCTTTAACTTCAGGGTCTATCTGTCTTATCTTCTCTAAGGCAGTCAATCCGTCCATTCCGCCCATTTTTATATCTAAAAACACAAATCCTATCTCTTTTTTATCGTATAAAGCTATTGCCTGTTCTCCGGAAGTTGCACAAATGCTTGAAATTTTAAGCCTTTTAAGGAATCTCTCCATAAAAGCTATGATTTCTTCTTCATCATCAACAATAAGTACCTTTTTTTTCATAAGAATTCTCCATAAAATGCTTTATAAAATTCATCCAGAACGAAGTGGAGGACTAAAATCTCCTTGAAAAAGCAATTAATATATTTTGTCCCTTGGGATGCAATTCTCCGATTTTTGATTTTGGTAATTATATATAACTTTTAGGGCGAAAGCAATGAAACACCAAGAGTGGGTTTATTTTAGAGAGTTTATTTTTTTCTTTGCTCTGGTATGATTTGGGTTGATTTGCAGGGTTTTTCTGTAGTTGTCCAAGGCGCTGATGGTGTCGCCCTTCATTTCATATAATAGGCCTAAATTGTACAATGCTTTATCATAGTTTTTATCAATTAGCAGAGCCTTATTGAATTCTTCTTCAGCTTTTTGGAAATCCCCCAGCCTGAGATAGCATAAACCTATGTTATTTCTTAGCTCTTTTTCATCAGCTGATCCGTTTTCAAGCATACTTTGAAATATGGATAATGCTTTACCGTATTGTTTCTGCATAAAATACTGATATGCGGCTTCCATAGTATCGGGTTTAGCGACTTTATGGCCGCTTTTGGTTTCAAAACGCAAGGCATTTTCCAAATACATTTTTGCTCCTTCGGTATCACCCTTTGTCTTTAGCAATTCATAGTACATTTTATTGACCAATGAACGCCTCGGGTCAATCTCAAGAGCTTTTTTGAGCATTGCCTCAGCTTTATCCAGCTTTGAATCTCTCATATAGTAACTTGCAGAGTTTACGTATGAAAGACTTTTAGATGAAATGTTTGTATATACGCTATCCTTATGATTCACAAAAAAGAAAAGAACAGCCAAAACAGGTATATACACATATGGATTTATTATTAGTTTCTCCGTATGCTTGTCCCTTTTTCCTTTTTTTTCTTCATTCTCAAATAACATCCTTTCACTTCTAGCTTTAAGAAAAAAAGATAAAAAGTATGCGTTATAAATTATAAATATTGGAACAGCAGGCAGTCTATAGCGCGAAGTGTTGAAAAATATTAGACTTGAAATAAGATTGTAAAGTATAACGGATAAAAACATATAGTTAATATTCTTTTTTCTGAAGGTAATGTATATACCGATTAACGCAAAAGGAACAATTAGGCCAAACGAAATGATGTTGTATTTAAGTATTGCCGAAAAATCCTTACCAAAATAATAATTTAGATCAGTTGGCAGCTCAATATTGTGGAAAAACCCAAGAATTTTTCTGTATAAAAGCCAGATATATCGTTTAGGGTGTTTGGAAATGAAATCTAATCCTTCATTGAGCCAAAATCTGGAAGCTTGTTTTATGGTGAGGTCTCTCCCCGATCTTTTAGATGCTTCAAGACGAAAATCTTCTTCCTCATATTCTGGTTCCTCAGATGTGATAAACGATGCGCCCTGATACGTCCCGTTGGCAGAAATATTGTTTCCTGTCCAAAAATTCATTCCGCTTGATGCAACCGTTACTACAAATTCTCCCCCGACTATTTTATTTCTTAATGAAACGGGAAATACTATTATAAATATGCCAATGAACAGAATAATAAATTTTTTAAAAAGGAAATATTTATCTGTTTTTAAATAAAATAATTCGTACAAAAATATCAGCGGTATCAAAGCAAAAATATTCGGACGCATTAACGAGTGAATTCCGATGAATGTTCCGGCTAGAAGAAGCAAAAGTATATTCTTTCTGTCAAATTTCTGTATTTCACTCTTTTGAGTGCTCGCAGTTTCCATCGGATAAACAAAAACAAACAAAAGCGTAAAAAAGATCATTAAGTTTTCTTTTAGAAGTGTAGCATCATAAAAAATGAAAATCGGATACAATGCTGCAATTACACTTGAAATTATGGCGGTTTTTTTATCGAAGTATTTTTTTGCGACAAGAAATATCAGTACACAGGATAATGAACCCACAATTATCTGTATTATTATGGCACTCAAATAGTTATTACCAAAAATTACATAAATAAGCGCGAGAAAATATGCATATAACGGCGCCATTGTGAATATCTTTTTTCCACCGAAGATATCCCCACCGGCAATTTGTACTGCCCACTCATGATAATACTGTGAATCTATATGAAGAAGCTCAAGTATAGGGGTGTTTACTGTTTCAAAAAAATAGATAAGCCTTAAAACAAGTGCTGTTAAATATATTATCAGTATCCATCTAATGTTAATAATATTCATTTTTTGGACTTTTTTAGTTGTTTTTTTGCATAAGATGTTGCCTGGTCCGTGTCCTTGAGCTTACCCAGGGCATAGGCCTCGTTTATTTTGCTTAATAATTTCCCTATTAACGGGCCGGGTTTCAATTTAAGTTTTTTCATTAAAACATTCCCGTCAATTATCTTAGGTCTTACGGGTTTTTCTTTTTCAATAAAATAACGAGAAATAAGCTCTTTTAAGACTAATTCTTGCTTTTTTAAGTTTTTCGGCTTATTTGTCTTAATATTTTTATAGGAATGCCAGTCCGCAAGGGCAAGCAAAAGTAGATCGATGGTATTGTCTCCAAGATCGTTGAAAAATCTTAATGTTGCCCTTTTGGTTAGAACATTTGCTTGAGAAAGGCTTATCGGACGCATATGATGCTCAACAATATTTTTGGATATTTTTATCTCGTTATTGCTCATTTTAAATCTTTTTAGTATACAAGCAACTTTTAATGAACCCTTGAATTCATGATCCAAAAACCTCATTCTATTTCCCACTTTCTTTGCGCATTCAGGTTTTGAAACATCGTGAAGAAGCGCCAGCATTTTTAGAAGATTTTTTCTACTAACTTTTTGAGATAAAGACTGCTCAAGGTGTATTAAGATATTTTTTTCCGAATCATGAAAATACTTTCCCATTTTCAAAAATATATCTTCTAAGCTTTTTAGCGTTTCCATAGAATGTTGCCACAGACCGTTTGGATGAAAGTAAAATCTTCTTGCTGATTTTTTCATTATTTTGATTTCTGGAAGCAATATTTCCAATAAACCTACCTTGTCCATTTTCATTATCCATCCGTATGAATTATCTACGGATAATATCCTAAAAAACTCATCCTTTATGCGTTCGTGCGCAACTTTTTTTATTAAATTTACGTTGATTTTTATATGTTTTAAGGTATTGTTTTCAATTTCAAAATTTAACTCTGCTGCAATACGAAAGGCTCTTAAGAGTCGCAAAGGATCATCTTTGAATGCTTTCGCACTAATCATTCTTATTGATTTGTTTTTTAAATCATTCAAACCATTATTTTTGTCAATAACAATAAATTTATCAATATCGTTATCCAGATCAATTGCAAAAGAATTTATAGTAAAATCTCTATTGGATAAATCTTCATATATATCAGAACCTTTAAATTTTGAGAAATCAACATAATCTATTTTTTTATTGTCTTTAAGCACAACGCGGTAAGTTTTATTGCTTTCATCCAGTGTAACAAAGCTACCATGGGTAAGTTTTGCAAAATTTGAAGCTATTAGTTTTGCATTACCTTCGGTTGCAAAATCCAGGTCTCTATTAGTTTTTTTAATAAAGCTATCCCTGATCCATCCACCGACGAGATAGATTTTCTTTTTTTTGCTGCATTTTTTGATTTGTTTTATGATGCTTTTCATCTTCTTATTTTGATGCCTTTTACTTGGGGTACTGAAGATATCAGGTTTCTTGTATAGGATTGATTTGGAGATCTTAAAATCTTTTCCGATTTTCCGGATTCAACTATTTTACCCTCTTTCATCACTAAAATTGTATCGGCTATGTTAGCCGTAGAAACTAGATCATGGCTGATATATATCAATGAAACAGAGTATTCATCTTTGAGTTTTTTAAAAAGACTTAATAACTGGTTTTGTATAGTTACGTCTAGAGAAGATAGAGGTTCATCGGCAACAATAACTTCTGGTTTCTTCATTAAGGCGCGCGCTATGGCAATTCTTTGTCTTTGCCCCCCAGAAAACTGATGCGGATAGCTTGGCAGTATCGCATCAGAAAGTCCGACTACCTTTAAATTCTCTCTGATACGTTTCTTTTTTTCTGCCCTACTCAAACCTAAAACAGCCTCAAACAGCATTGTACCAACGGTCAATTTCGGGTTTAGCGAGGCAAAGGGATTTTGGAAAATCATCTGAACTTTATCTGAAAGCTCCTTTCTGTTAAATTTTTTCAAGTTCTTTTCTTCGATATAGATTGTGCCGCTATCCGGTTCTATAAGTTTGCATATTATTTTTCCCAACGTTGTTTTACCGGAACCGGACTCACCGATAATTCCTATAATTTCACCGGAGTCAAGCTTGAACGAGACATCGTCCAAAGCGCGCACAAAACCGGTTTTTTTCTGAAAAAACCCGCGTTCAAGCTCAAAATCTTTTGTGATGTTATTTACTGTTAATATTGTCATTTTCGTATATAAAGCATTTTACCGTTGAATTGTCTACATTGTAGCCGAATGGTTCTTCTTCAATACACATTTTCATAGCTCTCCTGCATCTGGGGTTAAATTTGCATCCGGTAGGGAGGTTTGACATATCCGGAACTTGTCCTGTTAATATTGATTTCGGTATTTGTTTATTAAGATCGGGGATGGACTGTATTAAAGCATTGGTGTAGGGATGCAACGGCTTAGTAAAAATATCATCCTTTCTTCCGATTTCTACAATGTCACCTCCGTACATTATTGCAATTCTTTGACTTCTTTGAAAAGCAAGACCAAGATTATGAGTAATAAATATAACCGTAAGAGACAATTCTCTTTTAAGCCTGTCAATTAAATTAAGAATTTCTCTTTGAATTGTAACGTCTAGTGCTGTTGTAGGCTCATCTGCAATTAGAATTTTCGGCCTGTTTATTATGGCCATAGCAAGGCAAGCCCGCTGTTTTTCTCCTCCCGACAGCTGATGGGGATAAGCATTAAATATTCTTTCTTGGTCCCTAAAACGGACTTCTTCCAGGGAATCATGCGCTTTTGATATTGCATCTTCGTCATCGGCATCCGGATTGTGAGCAGAATATGCCTCTTTGATCTGATCTCCTATGGTTAAAACGGGATTAAGTGATGAGTAAGGATCCTGAAAAATAATAGAAATTTCCTTTCCTCTTATTTTCTGCATATCAGTGGGGAGATATTTAATAATGTTCCTGTTGTCATAAACTACCTCGCCGGAAATTATTTCGCCATCTTCCGGAGATATCAAATTCAGGATTGATTGTGCTAAAGTGCTTTTTCCCGACCCTGATTCTCCGACAATAGACAAAGTTTCCCCTTTCCTAACGTTGAGAGATACATCTCTTAAAGCCTGAACAATTTTTTTGTCTCTATGATATTCAACTGATAGATGATTGATCTCTAAAATACTCAAAAATTAACTCCCATTGCTATTTGTCAATTTCGGATCCAATATGTCTCTCAAGCCGGTTCCTAATAGATTAAAAAATAAAACCGTCAAAAGTATTGCTATTCCCGGAAATGCAGATAGCCACCATGCAACGTAGATATATTCTTTTCCTGATGTTAAAATTTGCCCCCACGAAGGCATCGGAGGCTGAACACCGAGGCCTAGGAAAGACAGACCGGACTCTATTAAAATTGCACTGCCAACACCAAGAGTCGCAGAGACAACTATAGGCGATACAACGTTCGGCAGTAAGTGAACAAAAAATATTCTAAAATTGCTTAAGCCCAGCAGTCTTGAAGCCTGAATGAATTCTCTTTCTCTTAGAGATAAGATTTCAGCTCTTACAAGCCTGGTTAAGCCAGGCCAGGATGTAATACCAATCACTACCATCACATTATGAATGCTTGGTTCAAGAAAGGCAATTACTATAAGTATAAGAAAAAATGCAGGAAAACAAAGCATGATGTCGACTAATCTCATGATAACGGTATCTACCCAACCTCCAAAATAACCTGCTAACAGGCCCAATGAAGTGCCAATAACAACTGCGATCAACGCAGCTATGAAACCTACTGAAAGAGAAACCCTGATGCCGTAAATCATTCTTGAAAGTACGTCTCTTCCAAGGTCATCCGTGCCGAAAATATATTTTAAAGAAGGCGCTTGCAATCTATCCATCAGATTTTGATCGGTTGGACTATATGGAGATATCACTGGCGCAATTACTGCAAGAAGTATAAGAGCAGAAATTAGGCCCAATCCGAAACAGGCTAATTTATTTTGTTTGAAACGTTCAAAGTAAAATTTTAACATATTATTTATACCTTATCCTTGGATCTATCCAAGCGTACGTAATATCGGCAATTAAATTCCCCAAAAGTGTTAATACGGCAGCAATAGTTCCCACAGCCATTACAACAGGATAATCCCTGGACATTATCGCCTCATATCCGAGCCTGCCCATTCCAGGATAAGCGAAAATAGTCTCAAATATAAAACTTCCTCCTATAAGAACCGGCAGTGATAATCCGAGAATCGTTATGACAGGAAGCAATGCATTCCTGGCTGCATGATTAATTATAACCCTATTTTTACTTAAACCCTTTGCATAGGCCATTTTAATATAGTCCTGTTTAATTATTTCAAGCATGCTTGATCTAACATACAAAGAAATTCCGGCAAGCCCGGTAAATCCGGAGATAATGACAGGCAATACCAAATGCTTTGCAAGATCAAACATTTTTGCAAAAATATTAAGGTCAGAAAAATTCAGTGAATGTAGGCCGCATATAGGCAACAAACCCATTTTTAAGCCGAATAATATCATTAAAAGTAATGCAAGCCAGAAAGCAGGCATAGAATACCCTATAAATACAAAAACAGTCATTACCTTATCAAACATTTTGTTGTGTTTTACGGCAGAATAAATCCCTATTGGCAAAGCTAAAACAAAAATAAAAATTAGTGACAGGATATTTAATAAAAGAGTGGCAGGAAGTCTTTCTCCGATTTTACTAATTGCAGATCTTCCGTCGCGAAAAGAGTCGCCGAAATCAAAATTTACAACTCTTACCAGCCAGTTCCAGTACTGCTCGTGCAACGGTTTGTCAAGGCCGTAAAGTTTTATTAGTTTTGTTTTGGATTCGACTGATATTTTAGGGTTCATATCAGTGAGCATGTCTGTGGGTTTTCCGGGAGCAAGCTGCATAACAGCAAATGTTATGATTGTAATTCCTAAAAGAACCGGAGCCATATAGAATAATCGTTTAAGTATATAAGTTTTCATAATGATCTCACTATTGTTTTATTATGTATTTGTGTCTGTTCTTTGGAACCCACCACTCATTGAAGTTCCAGCCTATTCCTGCTGCGGAAACTTCAGGGCCTATAAATCTTTTGTGTACAACCGGCAATGCATTGGGATAATATAAAAATATGCAAGGAAGATCCCTGGCCATTATCCTATGAATACTGTTGTAAGTTTTTATCCTTTCGTCTTTATCCAGGGTAGATCTGCCTGAATAAAGAAGCCAGTCAATATCAGGATTTGAATAAGATATGAAATTATATTGGCCTTCTCCCATCTGGCTTGTATGCCACAATGAATACTGGTCCGGGTCTCTTGCGAGCCCCCATCCCATCACCAAGGCTTCGAATTTTTTTTTGTCGATGAATTGATGAACCAAAGCGCTCCACTCGATGATACGAACATTCACTTTTACGCCAATCTTTTTGAGCTGTTCCTGTATTATTTCTGCTGTCATACTTCTCATTTTATTGCCCTGATTGGTAAGAATGGTAAACTCCAGCAATACACCGTCCTTATCCAAATAACCATCGTTATTGCTGTCTTCCCATCCCAGTTCTTCCAGCAAATCCAAAGATTTATCAATATCGTATTCATAATCCTTTACTGAATGATTATAGGCCCATGACTGCGGCGGAAAAGGCCCTGAAGCCACTTTTCCCATGCCAAGCAAAACGCCGTTAATAATTTCTTCTTTATCTATTGCATGCGCTATAGCCTGACGGAATTTCTTCTCGCTAAAAAGAGGCATGGTTAGATTAAATCCAAGATAAGTGAATGAAAAAGACGGATACTTGAATTTATTGTAATTTTTGAAAAAAACAGGATATGCATTCCATTGATCAGGGGTAAGCCCCATCTGGTCTATACTTTGATTTCTTAATTCTAGAAATTGTACTGACTGATCAGGAACGATTCGATAAATATAGCGGTCAATCAGCGGTTTACCCTCAAAATAACTGGGATTTGCTTCTAAAACAATTTTTTCATCTGTATTCCATTCTTTAAAAACATAGGGACCGGTTCCTATAGGTTTGCGATTAGCTGGATTTTTATTAAAATCCCCTTCCTCAAATATATGCTTAGGGATTATTCCTATCCCCCATGATTCAAGAGACGAAGCTAAGGGCTTCTTATAGACAATTCGTACCGTGTAAGGTCCGAGTATTTGCATTTCTTTGATTATCAAAAAATCTGACGAGTAAGGAGTCCTCACTTCGGGATCAACCAATTTTTCATACGTAAACTTAACATCATCAGAAGTAAAAGGCTTTCCGTCATGCCACTTAGCATCATTTCTTAAAATAAATCTGATTACAGTTCCATCCTCAGATATGCTCCAGTATCTCGCAAGATCACCGACTAAGTTAAGATCCTTATCATATTTTACAAGACCATTGTAAACCAGCGAATTAATATCGTTCGAAGCACTATCTGCCGCTAAAACAGGATTTAAGTAAGTTGCATCTCCTATTGATGCAGCAACATAAATATCCCCGGTAACAGGTATAGTTGACCCAGACACAAACTGTACTGATTTTGGCGTCTTTCGCTGAATAGACGGACTGCCGATATAATATCTCTTGTTTATATCAAGTAGAACCTGATCCTCATTTATTTTTTTCTTGAATATAAAAGGGCCCGTTCCTATGGGTTTATTATTTGCAGGGTGTTTTTTTATATTGTAATTTTCATAAATATGCTTTGGAATAATCCCAATGTTCCAAATATCTAAAAAAGATTTAAATGGCTCTTTATATACTACCCGCACAGTGTAGTTGTCGGGAACTTGAACTTCTTCAATCTTTAAAAAATTTCCGGAATACGGAGAACCTACATTTCTATTTATTATTCGCTCAAAAGTATATTTGACATCCTCAGCAGTAAAAGCTGTGCCATCGTGCCATCTTACATTTGTTCTTAAGTGAAATCTTACAACTGTGTTGTCGCCTGAAACGCTCCATTTATACGCCAAGTCACCTACCAGATTATTATTTTTATCATATTTTAAAAGCCCGCTGAATATATAATTATTTATGGTTCGCGATGTATCATCATAAGCAATAACGGGATTTAAAGTTAGAGGTACTTTTTCTTTCTTGTTTGGATTACATCCAACGAAAAAAAAGACAAATAGAGTAAAAAATATGAATATTGATTTATTAGTTTTATTAAACATTTTCAAATTTTATTATTTTTGCGGAATAATTTCAACGCTAACATATTTATCGCTAAAATATTTTTTTACACATTTTTGAATATCTTTTGCTGAAACGGACATTAAGTCGTCAATATATTTTTCATCATATTTAAATCCCTTGCCCATTATTTCCCACCAACCCAGATACCAAGCCTGCTTACCGATAGTCTGATGATCGATCAAATATGAACCCTTGATATGATTTTTAGTATCAGCAAGCTCTTTTTTAGGTATCGGATCTTTTTTTAAATTGTCTAAAATTTTGAAAATCCTATCCTTTGCCAAACCAATATTTTTTTTATCGAGACCTATATAAAAGAAAAATTTACTTTGTTCTTTTCTTGTCGGATAGGCACATCCCACTTCATAAGCAAGACTCAAGTTTTCTCTCAATTCAGTGAATAATACTCCAGACATTCTTCCGCCAAGATAAGAGTTCAGCATTTTAAGCGTTGCATAGTCTTGGCAATCAGATTCAGGCGCGGGATAGCCGATAACAAGATATGCCTGTTTAAATTTGTTGTTTTCTTTTTTAACTTCTTTCAATAACTTTTCAGGTGCATTATGCGACACGCTTGAAATATCATTTTTCTCTATGTCTGAAAAATATTTTTCTAATGAGTTTTTAAGGTCATTTTTTGAGATACTTCCCGCCGTTACAATGAACATATTGTTTGATACATAGTTTATTTTATGCCACTTAACAATATTTTCTCTAGAGAACTTTGAAACTGTCTCTTTTTTTCCTACTCCAGGCCAAGAATAAGGATGATTTCCATACATTGTTTCATTAAGCAAGTCGTCTGCGACAGAAAAAATCCTGTCTTTTCTTGCTTTTATTGATGCCAGTGTGTTAGAACGTTCTTTCTCAATCTCATCGCTTGGAAATATCGGGTTTTTTATGATATCAGAAAGTATTTCTACCGCCCTATCAAAATTTTTAGAAATCATTGATATTCCAAGAGAAGAATAATCGCTGTGAGCCTCACCTGTGATTTCAGTACCTATATCTTCAGTGTCTTGTGCTATCTGCTTAGCAGTCCTGTTTTTAGTTCCGTAGAGCATCATATTTTGAGTAAAGTGAGCAATTCCGGCCTGTTCAGGCGTTTCGCCAAGAGAGCCGCAATTAATAAAAACCTGGACCGAAACAAGAGGATTTGTTGTATTTAGCTTATGCAAAACCTTTATTCCGTTAGAAAGCGTAAAACTGTTCACATTGCCTCCTGCATAACCTGCTCTTGCAAACATTATAAGCAAAGAAAAAAATATAAATGTTTTTTTCACTAGAATTCCCAATATCTCTTATGCGTTCTGTCCAGAGCGAAGCGTCGGACTAAACCACCTACAAGTGTTGTTCTTATATGATTCCCTTAGGATTTCCTTCTAGTTATTTTATAGAATCCATCCTGTGGATTTAGCTTCTTTAAATAAAATCTATCCTGCGGACAATTTCTCTTATGTGTTCTGTCCTCTCGGACTAAACCACCACTATGTTATTAAATAAGGTTTGTCCTTTAGGATTAAATTACTTTTTTGGCGAAATTAGACTATAGGTTAAACCTTGTGTATCAAAATACTTTTTTAAAAAATCCTGCACTTGTCCCTTCTTTATATTATCAATGCTTTCAATATAGATATCCAGGATTTCCGGGTAGTCCTGCATATTCCAGTATCCTAGAACAGATGCTTGATCATAAAATGTTTCGAGACCAAAAAACCATTGAGTTTTAATGATTTCTTTTGCTCTTGATAATTCTGCATCGGATGGACCCTCGTTTTTAAGATTATTGATGGCATATTTAATTTCAGCAATAACTTCCTTTTCATTTTTAGGATCAAAAATTGACTGAACGATAAATGTACCATTTCCTCTTTGTGTCCAAAATGAAGACACGATATTATAAACTAACTTTTTTTCTTCCCTTAAGGATTGATACAGCCTTGATGAACGCCCGCCTCCAAGAATAGTAGAAGTAATGTCGGCAATAAACTGATCATTAGATTTGATATCAGGTCCTATAAATCCGGCTAGAAGATAGGAGTGCTCAACATCTTTTTTAAGTTTTGATGTTCTTTCCTTATGGAACGGTTCTTTTAAATCAGGAAGTTTTAAGACACCAGTCTTTTTTTGTTTTCCAAATGTCTGTTTTACTAATCTTAAAGCAGCGTCTGTGTCAATATCGCCGACAATACTCACTATCATATTGTCAGGGGTGTACCAGGTTTTGTAATAATCCATTATCTCATCTCTTGAAACTTTTCGTATCACATCAGCTGAGCCGATTATATTGTCCTTGTACGGCGTTTTAAGAAACATTGTTTTGCTGAAATTATCCTGCAAAACTGCCATTGGATTATCAGTATGTCTTGTTATTTCTTCTAATACGACTGGTCGTTCTTTATTAATGTCGTTTTCAGGGAATGTTGCGTTAAACATTACATCGCCTAGTATTTCTATAGCATCCTTATATGCACTTTTTTGAATATCTATATAGTATTGCGTAAACTCTTTAGAGGTTCCGGCATTTATTACTCCTCCTTGAGTTTCCACACATCTGCTGATTTGGTCTCCGGGATATTTATCGGTCCCCTTGAATATTAAATGCTCAAGAAAATGAGATATACCTCGTTGATCAGGTTTTTCATTTACAGAACCAACTTTAACCCAGACCTGCACTGAAACTGTCGGATGTGAATTATCTTTTTTTAATAATAGTTTCAACCCGTTATCAAACTGCAATTCTTTTACCCCTTTTTTGAACTTCAAATATTCCAGATCGGTTTTTGCGTATAAAATCTTGCCGGTACTGCTCAAAATTACAAGAATATTTAATAATAAAACAAAATATTTCATTATGCGTTATCTATCAATTCTTTCGGTATGCCGATATCTGCTATCTCAAGATATCCAACATAATTTTTTGCGGAATCGGACAAAAGACCTGTTTTTGCAACAGCCATGGTAACAGTTGTATCAGCCTTTACTGCAATGCCCAATATTTCCCCAGTATCCGCATTAACTCCGGAAGGGATATCTATTGAAATTACAGTCTTTTTTGAAGAATTTATATATTCAATAGCATCTCTTATATTTCCGGTTACTTCACCTGTAATTCCGGTTCCCAATAATCCGTCTATTATAATGTCAAAATGATTCAATTCAATTGTTTTGTCAAAATTTCTGGTTTCAATTTTAAGACTTTGGGTAATGTTATAATTGGCCAAAGCTTCATTTTTTAAAGAACTCGGGGCCTTAACTAAAACTAATGCTACTTTATATCCCTTATTGAATAAATATCTCGCTGCGACAAAACCGTCACCTGCATTATTTCCTGACCCGCAAAAAACAACAATATTTCTTGCCCCTTTGCTTTCAGCGGCTAAGGCAATTTCGCGTCCTGCATTCTCCATCAATATAAGGGAAGATATCCCGTACATTGTGCTTGCTTTACTGTCGATTTCCCTCATCTTGGAGGCGGATATTGCTTTCATTCTTCATCAAGCTCTTTTTTGGGTTTATTCTTTTTGGAAGGAGTATTTTTCTTTACCCACAAGAATACATCTACCAATGCATAAGCCCATATTGCGGCAAATAAAACATCGTAAATCAACATTGTGCTCTGATGGCCTTGAGCAAATGTCTGAAAAACAACTCCAGCATTTTCTTTTGAAACGGGACCGGAATCTGTAATAAATTTACCAGCGTTCCAAGCTAAATGAACCGCAATACTTAATGTTGCAGCAATCAATATAACTGCTTTTTTAAATTGCCTTAAATAAAGGTGGCCGATTCCCGGTCCAAGAAATATAGTTAATCCAAGTGAAATTAGCAGCGTTTTCATGGTTTGGGATTATAGCATATTATAGGTCTTGTTTCCATCCATTTGTTAGGCCAAGCTCATTTGCAGTTTCTAATGCAGAATTGTACGCTTTTTTGGTAATTTTTTTAGACAATTCCTTTGCATTTACCACCTTATGTGCCGGATGATATTGTGACATTAAACTTAAGTATGTATCTTTACAAATACTATTAGAAATGAATTCCAAAACATGTTTGGTCCCGGATAAATCTTGCGGCAGCACTAAGTGCCTTATAATCAGGCCTTTTTTTGCAATTCCATATTTATCCAAAACAAGGTTTCCCGCTTGATCATACATTTCTTTCAGCGCAACCCTGTTTATTTTGAAATAATTTTTCACTCCGGAACATTTTAAAGAGTCCTCGTCATTACTGTACTTTGCATCGGGCAGATATATATCAATTATTCCTTTTAGGAGTTTTAGTGTTTCGATACTTTCATACCCCCCGCAGTTATACACTAGTGGAATTTTTAATCCTTTCTCTTTTGCTTCAAAAAAAGCATATACAATGTAAGGAATCACATGTGTGGGTGTAACAAGGTTTATATTATGGACACCCTTGCCTTGAAGTTCAATCATTATTTCTGATAATTCTCTGACAGATACTTTATAACCGTTACCAAGCTGGCTTATAGGGTAGTTCTGACAAAAAATGCACGATAAATTGCAGTTTGAAAAAAATATTGTTCCGGAACCTCTAAATCCTGAAATTGGCGGCTCTTCGCCAGAATGAACATTATAGCTTGAAATATATACATCCTTACCCGTTTTGCATTTCCCTTTCTCATCATTCAGACGATAAACCGGATGTTATACAA
>JBHPNE010000006.1:0-54159 GCA_042562855.1 Elusimicrobiota bacterium | reverse complement strand
CAGCTTGAATGCTGAACCTTAAATTGTGAACCTGTAGAAAGCACCTTGGTCCATCCGTCATCACCGGGAGCGCTCCAGTTCAATAATATTTCCCCGGTATTTGATCCGACATAGGCGGCCAAATCGGTGATATCTGCGGGAGGGGTTGAGTCTGCTTGTGTGCGTACCGTGATTGTGGCTGAACCTATTGACCAATTTTGGAGTTCATCACAATGCCATACTCTGAAATAATAATTCTTATCGTCAGATAAACCTGTCACGAGATATGAAACTTGTGTAAAGGGAGGGACTCCATTTGTTGAGACAGTGATTTGTGCTTCGTTTCTGTTCCATGTGCTAATGTACGATGAATGTAAAATTTTAAACTTAGCTCCAGGAAGTTCGTTTATCCCAACCCACTCATCATCGCCAGGAACAACCCAGCTGAGAAGAATTTCTCCCTCATTTAAACCTGTTAAACCTGTAATCGTTGTAACACATGCTGGAGGAATTAAGTCGTTCTGAGCTTGAGCGCTTGTTATATTTGAAAGACCGGACCAATTATTTAGTTCGTCAGCATACCAAAGTCCTATAAAGTACGTATCGCCAAGTGTTAGTCCTGTAACAGTGTAAGATATTGGATCTAATGGAGACGTACCTGAAGTTGATACTTCAATTTGTGCAGAATTTTTATCCCAACCGCTATCCAAAGTAGAATGCCTTATTATAAATTTTTCACCTTCATTAAACCCATTATTCCAGCCATCATCACCAGGAGCATTCCAAGTTAATTCAATAGTACCATTATACAATCCCGTACTAGCAGACAGCGTGGTTACAGCTGCAGGAGCTGTCGTATCAGGGAATAACACTCTTTCTGATACAGTATCTGACCATAAGGAATAATTATCTGATTCATCTTTGTACTGCAATTTTAAATAATATGTTGCACCAAATTCCAATCCTGTAACCGCATATAAAACTTGCGTTAATGGATCTATGCTATTGGTTGATACAATGACCGATGTCCAATCAACTACTCCAGTACTTGAATGTTGAATTATAAATTCCGAACCTTCAGGCAGCGGTCTATCCCATCCATCGTCACCCGGGGCACTCCAGCTAAGCAGTATTTCACCGGAACTATTAGCTCTATGAGATATTAAGTCCGTAACTTGAGCAGGTTCAATTGTATCCGGAGATGATGGAGCAACAGCAAGATTTGAAGCATTTGACCAATTATTTAGTTCATCTCTATACCATATTCTAAAATAATACTCCTTCAAAAATGTTAAGCCTGTAACGGTATAATTCACCTGAGTATGAGGATTAATATTTTGCGTTGATACTGTTATTTGTGCATTAACTCTGTTCCACGTTATTACATATGTAGAATAAAGAATTTTAAATTCTGATCCCGATGGGATTATATTCGACCATCCATCGTCGCCCGGAGAATTCCAGGTCAGCACTATTTCTCCCTCGGTAGATCCAGTAACTCCGCTAAGATTTGTCACAGCGGAAGGAGCAGTTACATCAACTTGAGCAAACCCTGTTGCTGTATTAGAAATTCCCGACCAATTACCCATTTCATCTGCATGCCATATTTTAAAGTAATTAGTCTCTCCAATTGTTAATCCCGTTAAAGTATATTTTGCTAAAGTTGAAGGAACAGAACCATAAGTTGAAACACATATCGTATCAATAGATCCTGTTGACCAAGTTACTTCTGGCCATGTCGAACGCTGCAAACCAAATTGTGAGCCGATATCAAGAGCATTTTCTAATCCATCATCGCCAGGCGCACTCCATTGCAAACTGAGTTCTCCCTCAACGAATCCCGGATATGCAGCAAGATCCGTTATGGAAGACGGTTCTGACTCATCATATTTTTCCAGCCACGTTGACGGAACAGCAAGTGTTTCTGTCCAATTGTATGATTCGTCCCTATGCCATAGTTTGAAATAATGTGTTAATCCTCCAATTAGCCTGGTTACTGTTAATGAAACGAGTTCGTTAGGTGTAACATCATAAGTTGAAATAATTACATTTGCAGATTCTGTAGACCATGTTATTCCCGGCCAACTTGAATGCTGAATTCTAAATTCAGAACCAAAATCAAGCGGAACGATTCTATTATTGTCATCACTTGGCGCACTCCATTGCAAATCAACTTCTCCATCATTATCACCTTTGCTGGATGAGAAATCCGTAATACTTGACGGACTTGTTGTATCTAGGAACAAAACCCACGTTGAAACTGTATCCGGAGTCACCGACCAGTTTTGGGCCTCATCCGCATACCAAATTTTGAAGTAATATGTGTTTTCTGCTGCAAAACCGGTGATAGTGTAATCCACGCTGGTTGTGGGAGCCACACCAAAAGTTGAAACTGCAACTTGTGCCGTTTGAGTGGACCAATAAATTCCGGAATCGCTAGAATGTTGTATTTTAAATTGAGAGCCTTCTGAAAGAGTTAAATCCCAACCATCATCGCCGGGAGTTTGCCAGTTTAAATCTATATAGCCGCTTCTTAACCCCTCTTGAACTATCAGCGAAGTTATTTTTGCCGGGGAAGTTTCATCTGGAAGTTGTGCCCAGGTCGAAACAGTATCTGACCACACAGAGTAATTATTCGATTCATCTTTGCATCGTACTCTCAAGTAATAAGTTGCACCAAAACTTAATCCTGTAACAACATGTGAAACTGGTGAAGCTGGAACCACCCCGGAAGTCGATACCATAACCATTCCATACGTTCCCGACGACCAATCAACAATACCCCAGCTTGTATATTGAATTATAAATTCTGATCCAGAAGAAAGTGGTTTGTCGGAACCATCATTATCTCCTGAACTGCTCCAATTCAGCAAAATTTCACCAGCATTATATCCTTGTGATGCAGCTAAGTCGGTAACCTGTGAAGGATCTAGATTGTCTTCAGTCGAGCGAACAGTAATTGTGTCTGACCCGATTGACCAGTTTTCCATTTCATCACAATGCCAAATTTTGAAATAATAATCGTAACCGCTCAAAAGACCGGTAACAAGATAAGAAACCTGTGTAAGAGCCGACACATTGGATGTTGACTTTGTAATCTGTGCAAAACTTTTGTTCCACGTGCTAACATATGTCGAATGCAGAATTTTGAACTGCGCTCCAGGAGGATTATTTATTCCTATCCAGCCGTCATCTCCGGGGACAACCCAACTCAGTGAAACTTCTCCTTCGTTTACTCCCGCTATGCCTGTAATGGTTGTTACTTTGGCTGGCGATATTGTATCCAATAATTCTATCCAACTCGTTGCACCATTTGAAATACCTGACCAATTTTCTACTTCATCTGAATACCAGATTCTGAAATAATATGTTGCGTCTCCATCAAGCCTATCGATAGTAAGTGAAACTGTTGTTGACGGACTGAGACCTGAGGTTGAAACATTAATTTGAGAAGATGCGGTCGACCAGACCACGCCCGCGTACGTTGAATGTTGAATTTTAAATTGAGAGCTTGAAACAAGAGTGTCAACAATACCATTGTCTCCCGGGACACTCCAAGACAAAACAGCCTGGCCGCTAAGAACTCCTGAACTAACTATTAAATCAATAATATCACTTGGAGCTGTAACATCAACCTGCGCCGATCCCACTCCTGTGTATGAAACCAAAGACCAATTTTGTACTTCATCCGCATACCAAATTTTTGAATAATATAATTTACCGGAATCAAGGCCTGTTAAAGTGCAAGAAGCTCGTGATCCGACAGATGCACTGTGAGTAGATAATGTTATATTGGCTGAAGCCGTTGACCAAACAATGCCTGTCATTGAGGAATATTGAATTTTATACTGTGAACCTGTTGAAAGAACTGTTAGCCAACCATCATCGCCAGGAATATCCCAAACTAATCTTAATTCTCCTTCAACTTCACCAGCTTGTGCCGAAATAAATGTAATCTTTGCAGGCGGTATGAAATCCATTACAAATATTTGCTGTTCAACTGTCCAAGAAGACTTTTCGAAACCGGTATCAATTGTTCTTGCCTGCCAATAATGAGTTGTATCATTTACTAAACCCGTTGAATTAATGAATAACCCTGCCTGAGGAGATGTGCTGATGAAGGAATGTAAATAATTACCCATAAACGGAGTCATGCCTTTCCCGGTACTCGGAGAAATTATCCAATTTGTTAAGGAATCGCTTATATGATTTGTTGACATTCTTACTTCATAATACAAACCGTTTGAATTTGTTGTTTCTAAGTCTGTGGCATCATCCCAATACAATTTAAGTTTCAAATTATCCCTATCAAAAAGACTTGTAAGATTCATCGGAGCATTCGGGATAGTATTTGGATTTGAACCATAATTTTTGTAAATTATTGTAGTGTTTGATCCACTAACAATAATATCCAGCAATTTATCATTATCATAATCTCCCCACGCAAGCGACCCGTTATTTACTCCCATCAACGATCCTGCAGAGATATCTGCAAATACTCCAGCATTGTTTTCATAAACTTTGGAAGTATCTGATCCGCATATTGCAAGATCCAGGTCTCCGTCATTATCATAATCTCCCCATGCCAGCGAGCCATTGCTTACTCCCGTTAATACTTCCCATGCACTGAATGATCCTCCATCGTTTTTATATACCGTTAATGCATCCGATCCGCATATTGCAAGATCAAGATTGCCATCATTATCATAATCTCCCCATGCCAGCGAGCCATTGCTTACTCCCGTTAATACTTCCCATGCACTGAATGATCCTCCATCGTTTTTATATACCGTTAATGCATCCGATCCGCATATTGCAAGATCAAGATCTCCGTCATTATCATAATCTCCCCAGGCTAGTGATCCGTTACTTACTCCTGTAAGCCCTGCTGAAATGTCTGTGAATACTCCTCCGTCGTTTTCATAAACTTTTGAAGTATCCGATCCGCAGACCGCTAAATCAAGATCTCCGTCATTATCGTAATCGCCCCATGCAAGTGATCCGTTATTTACTCCTGTAAGCCCTGCTGAAATGTCTGTGAATACTCCTCCAACATTTTGATATATTTTTGACGTATCCGATCCGCAGACCGCTAAATCCAAATCTCCGTCGTTATCGTAATCGCCCCATGTTATTGAACCGTCAAATACTCCCTGCATGGTATCTTCCAAAGCAACAAAAATACCGCCATCATTTCTGTATATTCTTGTAACATTTTCTGTCGCATTATCACCGCAAATTGCAAGATCAAGATCGCCGTCGTTATCATAATCGCCCCATGATAAAGATGAACTGCTTAAGGCAACAATGTCCGTTGTTGTAGCATTAAATGTAATCTGCTTAGGAATGGCTGTTGAAGTGTTTGACCAATACTCAGACCAATTATTAACATCATCAACGTAGCGTATTTTGAAATAATATGTTAGGTTCACATCTAAATCGGTTATTACACATGAAACGTATTCTTGAGGTATTACGCCTGAGGTAGATACTGCAATAGTCTGCTCAGAATTAGTAGACCATACCACTCCATTCCAAAACGTTGAATGCTGAATATAAAATTCTGACCCATCTCTTAAATTTCCTGTCCAATTATCGTTTCCTGGACTGCTCCAGCTTAAAAGTACTTCTCCTCCTTTCGTTCCAGCTTGAGCATAAAAATCAGTAATGCTTGCCGGAGACGAGATATCAACTTTTACCCAAGATGATGAAATATTTGATCCATTTGTTGACCAATTTCCAACATTATCTGCATACCAGATTCTAAAATGCTTTGTCACCCCGGGCTCTAAGCCGGTAACAGTGTGCATTACAACAGTTCCACTACTGACTCCATGTGTTGATACTAAGACTTGAGTTATAGCTGTTGATGTTGACCATCCTCCATTCCAGCTGGAATGCTGGACTGCAAATTTGGCTCCCGGCAAAAATTCCGGATTCAATTCATCATTGTACGGAACACTCCAATTCAAATCTATTTCACCACCAAAAGTTCCAGTTGCTGCAAATAAGTCAGTAACATCTTGCGGTGAGGTCGTATCTGCTTTTGGTATTGTCATTGCCACATAGGAGGCTTCGGACCAGTTATTGTGTTCGTCACAATGCCATATTTTTAAATAGTGCGTGTTTCCGGAAACAAGGTTTGTAATCACATGGGATAATGTAACCTGAGGCTCTACATTAGATATATAAGAAGAAATTTGAACTGAATTTGTCGACCACTTTATTCCCGACCACGTTGAATACTGTATGGAATATAAGGATCCGGTACTTAATGTATTGCTCCAATCATCATCTCCCGGTGCGCTCCATGATAAGTTTATTTCTCTTGCGTTAACACCCGGAAAAGCAGAAAAATCGTTCGCAGCTGCCGGAGGTGTAACATCTTTTTGCGCCCAATTTGACGTAATATTGGATAATGATGACCAGTTGCCTATTTCATCAAAATGCCAAATGCTAAAATAATATGTTGCATAAGGAATTAATCCGGTTATGGTATAAGACACTGAATCCAGAGGAGTAACTCCGGAAGTAGAAACCGAAATTTGTGCTGAACTTCTTATCCATTCTATTGAACTTTCCGTTGAATACTGAATATTAAATCCAGAACCGCTAACCAGTGTTCCGGTATTTTCATCATCGCCAGGCATATTCCAAACTAAATCAATTTCTCCCTCAATTTTCCCTGTATATGCTGTAAGGGCTGTAACAGCACTGGGACTATCCGCATCATCAATATAAGCTAATTGTTCAACTGACCAGGTAGATTTTAACAGGGATGCATTTATTGTTCTAACTTGCCAATAATACGTTGAGTAACCTGATAAAGAAGTATGGCTAATATTTGCGCCGGGCTGTAAAGTTGTTGAACTGACAAATCCATGCGTATAGTTCCCATTATGGCTGATAATACCTAAACCTTTTCCCGGGGACACTATCCATTCATCCGGATTATCAGCAATTGGAGAAGACGCAACCCTGATCTCATAATTAAGCCCTTTAACCGGTGCGCCCTGACATCCATCACCATCGTCCCAGTGTAACTTTAAATACCCTTCAAAAGCATCATATTCTGAACTAAATACGCTCGGTTCTGACGGAATTTGTTCCGTATTAGCCCCCTCATTTAAATAAGCAACATAAGTACTCACAGGAACAGTAAAAGTTATGGTATCTACTCCAGGAATATACTCTGAAAATGTTTCTTCGTATGCACCACATAGAACCAGATCTAACGTATTGTTATTATCAATATCTACAAAAGCAACAGTACCGCTACTTATATCTAAAAATTCCGCATCTATTTCACTGAAAATAGAATTCCCGTAATTTTGATATACTCCAGTGTATTGTCCAGATTCTGTACTACCGCACACAGCAAAATCTAGTTTTCCATCACTGTTATAATCTCCCCAAACAAAAGATCCGTAATCCACACCTTGTATATCTGAATTTACATCAGTAAATGTTCCGTCACTATTATTTTTAAATATTTTTGCTATCCTATTTATCCCATCGTTTCCGCATATTCCAACATCTAAAAAACCGTCATTATTATAATCTCCCCAATCCAATGAACCGTTTATAACTCCAACTAATCCGGAATTACCCATATCAGCAAATGAAGAATTATCGTTACGATAAATCCTGGCAATATTTGATATACCGTTATAGCCGTTTATTAACAGGTCCAAATCTCCGTCATTATCATAGTCTCCCCATTTCAACTCAGAGTTTTCCACGCCAATAAAACCCATATCTATGAAATTATATTGCCCATTATCGTTTCTGTATAATTTTGTTATTCTGGAAGAACTACCGTCACTACCGCAAATTGCAAGATCTAAATCTCCATCATTATCATAATCTCCAAAACCTAATGAACCGTTATCCACGCCCGTAAAGCCAAAATCTTTTTCAACAAATTCTTCAATACCATCATACTCATAAATTCCCGTTACACGTGCAGCCACTCCATACAGCATACCGCAATATGCAAGATCTAAATCGCCGTCGTTATCGTAATCGCCCCATTCAATATCACTATCAAGTAAAGCTGGCTTTTGAATTATAATCGGATCGTCTTCTGTCATAATAAATATCTTAAAAGTTGGAAGATACGTTTCAATTATTTCAGGTATTTCAGGAACGTATGTGCCAATACTAATAGAGTAATTTAACTCAAGCCCATTTATGACAACATCAGCTTTATTATCTCCATTACAATCAGCGAAAGCTAAACTTCCATTGCTTGCTCCGAGTGTTTGAATACCAGACAATAATGAATAAGTTATTATTTTAGGTTTAGCATATGATAGATTCGCAGATCTTTGAGAATAGTTATTCGCGCTATCAACAGTCCATATCTTGAAGTAATACCTTTCACTTAAAGGTAAACCTGTAATGGTATAATAAACCCTAGACCCGGGAGTAACACCGCTGGTTGAAATCGTAATTTGCGCTGACTCAGGCAACCATTGGACTATGCCCCAAGTTGAATATTGAATTAGATACCTTGATCCGGGCAATAAAGCATTTACCGAAGCATCATCGCCCGGGGTATTCCATGCAAGATCAACTTCTTCATAATAAGTACCTGTTTGGGCATCAAGACTTGTGACTTGACCGGGAGATATATAGTCGTTTATATAAATTAAATTCTGCTCTGACCATTGAGACCACCTAAGCATAGTATCAATAGCTCTTACCTGCCAATAATACGTAGTTTTTTTTGATATATCAAAAGCTAAGTCTGCACCAAAAGTATCTCCATCCACTTTATAAATTCCTAATTTATCTTTTACCGGAGATACATTGTTTGTTGAAATAATCCAACTTGCTAAATCACCGACGAGCGGTTTTGTCGCCATTCTGATTTCATATCGTAAACCATCAGTAGGTGTTTCAGCATCAGAACCTTCGTCCCATCTCAGTTCAAATTTCTCTTCTTCAACTACAAGTGTCGTAGTAAAATTAGATGAAGGGGGACTTGGAGAATTATTAGCCAAAATAGAACTTACATTTTCATATATTTTCGTATAATAATTTGATCCGTCATCGCCGCATATAACAAGATCGAGTTTTCCGTTATTCTTATAATCTCCCCATGTTAATGCTGAATAATATAGGTTTTTAATACCTACATTACCGTTTGTAAAAGTATCATCTCCGTTATTTATGTATACCGCCGAAAATCCGGTCCAACTTCCTGTAGATTTGTTGCCGGTAACCGCAAGGTCTAAATCGCCGTCGTTATCACAATCTCCCCAAGCTATTGAACCATCAAAAACTCCCTGCATAGTATCGTCCAAGTCAACAAAAGTGCCATTATCATTTCTGTATATTCTCGTGATATTTTCTGTCGTGTTACCGCCGCAAATTGCCAAGTCTAAATCACCGTCATTATCATAATCACCCCAATCCAATGCCGAATTATTGAGACCAATGATTCCGGAATTTACTTCAACAAAAACCGAACTGCCATCATTCTTATAAAGTTTTGTCATCTTGCCTGTTAGATAACTGGTTGAACCCGAAATAATAAAATCCAAATCACCGTCATTATCGTAATCAGCCCAAGCAAGAGAGCCGTCATAAATACCATCAATTGAAACAACTGAATCAGAAAATGTTTCATCACCGTTGTTTGTGTATATTTTTGTTTCAGGACTACTACCATTAAAACCACATGCCGCAAGATCCAGGTCACCGTCATTATCATAATCAGCCCAAGCTAACTTGCCTTTGTATATACCGGACAATGAAATATAATTTAAAAATGAATCACCGCTTCCATTCTCATAAACTCTTAGGTTGCCGTGATCATTATACCCGCAAAGAGCAAGATCGAGTTTTCCGTCATTATTATAATCCCCCCAAGCCACAGCAGAATCTTCTAAATGCAAAATATTCTCAACTTGAGTTAGATTTCCAATTCCATCATTTTTGTAAAGAATAGTTCTTTCACCATAAGTACCATTTTCTCCTGTTACCAAAAGATCCAAATCAAGATCGTTATCATAATCTCCCCATGCCAGGTCTCCTAACCTAACATTTACCACATCAATCAGTGACTCTGTAAAAATTACTCTCTGACTGGATGAGTAGACCTGAGTACCTGAAGTAACGGACCAGTTTTCTGAACCGTCCATATGCCAAACCGCAAAATAATAAACCGGACTGTACACAAACCCGTAAAATGTGTATGAAACTCCTGTACCGGGAACCACATTTGAAGTTGAGGCAATTATCTGTGCAGAAGCTGTTGACCAAAATACACCGTCTGTATATGTTGAATGCTGTATTGCAAATTGTGATCCTTCACCCAAAGTTAATTCGGTTCCGTTATCGCCTACGGCAGTCCAGCTGAGTTTTATTGATCCATACTCAGGTCCCGCCTCCGCAGAAAGATCAGTAACAACAGCAGGCGCCGTTGTATCAATTTGCACCCAATATGATGTTAAGTTTGACATGCCGGACCAGTTTATAGATTCATCAGCATGCCATATTTTCAAATAGTAAGTGACAGACTGTTCCAGGGAAGTTACCAGATAATAACTAACTTCTGATCCTGGTATTACTCCTGAAGTTGAAACTCGTACTTGTGCTGACGCGGTTGACCAGCCAAAAACATCATTAAATGTTGAATACATTATCCTGAATTCAGAACCATCTTCAAGAGCATATTCGTAATTATTGTCGCCAGGCGCACTCCAAGCTAAATATAACTGGTTTCCGTATGTGGTCGAACTTACTGAAAAATCACTAATATTTGCAGGTTGAATGTCGTCAAGACTTGCCCACTCGGATGCAGAATTCGACTCATGCGACCAATTTTGATTTTCGTCTTTATGCCATATTTTGAAATAATATAATTTGTTATTTGACAAATCTGTAACCATGTAAGAAACATTTGTATGTGGGTTTATACCCGAAGTTGATACCAATATGGTTTTAGAAACAGCGGAAGTAGACCATACTACATTCGCCCAAGTCGAATACTGTATTAAAAATTCTGACCCTGATGCTAAAGTATTACTGTTTTCGTCATCTCCCGGCACACTCCAATATAGTGCTACTTCTCCGTCTATACCATAGTTTTGGGCCAATAAATCTGTAACATCTGCGGGTTCTGTCACATCAACCTGCGCCCATATTGTTGCACCATTGGACTCATCCGACCAATTGGACACTTCATCACAATGCCATACTCTTATGTAATATGTCGCACCTGCATCAAGGCCTGCCAATGTGTAATAAACTGTCGTTGATGGCGTTACACCATTTGTTGATATTATTATCGTATCCGTTGTTGAATTATAATCCCATACGTCTCTTGGCCATGTTGATCTTTGAACGACAAAACTTGATCCTGCTACCAGCGTTCCGCTCAACCCATCGTCGCCCGGCATACCCCAACTTAAATCTATTTGCCCTTCAATTGATCCTTCATATGCAGTTAAATCAGTAATATCAGCAGGCGGTGTAATATCTACCCTGGACCATTCTGATATTAGATTGGAGGCTTGAGACCAGTTCGAAACTTCATCAACATGCCAAATTTTGAAGTAATGTAAAACATCAGGAGTTAATCCTGCCACAGTGTATACAACTACTGTTCCTGGAACTACTCCTGAAGTTGAAACTCGAACAAAATTGCCTACAGAAGCTGTTGACCAAGTGACTTCCGACCATGTTGAATACTGAATAAAATACTCTGACCCTGAAACTAAAGGATTAGTTTCCTCGTAATCATCGCCCGGCATGCTCCAACTCAGGATTACTTCTCCTCCTATTACTCCCGTTTCTGCGGATAAATCAGTTACAGCTGCAGGTTCATGGACATCCGCAATATAAATGGATTGGGTATCTGACCATGGCGACTTTTTAAATCCTGCATCTATACTTCTAATTTGCCAATAATGAGTGCTTTCATTAATCAGTCCGTATGAATCTAAAATGAGACTTGGATAATTTAGTTGTTCCTTCCGTATCGGGTATTTATGAACAAAGGGAGAAATTCCAAGACCGGAACTTGGAGAAATTATCCAATGGTCAGGATTGTCAATTACAGGATTTGTAGCCATTCTTATTTCATAATTTAATCCTAATGTAGATGTTTCTACATCATAGCCATTTCCCCAGCTAATTTTAAGTTGTCTCATTGAATGAATATATGAGGAAGAAAAGTTTGATGATGGCGCAGTGCAGGATGAATTTATTAAAGAAACTTCATTATTGTGATATATTCTTGTTAAAGGATTGCTGTATTGATCTATACCTAAAAGCGCAATATCCAAGTCCCCGTCATTATTATAATCTCCCCAAGCTATTGAACCATATTTAATTCCAGGAAGTTCAGGATACACTTCATAAAAACTTTCAAATCCATCATATACATATATCGTTGTATAAGGATTACTTCCTTCACCACAGATTGCCAGATCAAGATATCCGTCATTGCTGTAATCACCCCATGAAATTGCACTGTTGGAAAGAGATATCAATCCAGCACTTATATCACTGAAAGCTCCATTGCCGTTATTTTTATATATTTTTGATGTTTTTGAAGAAGCACCCGTCTGTCCGGTTACCGCAAGGTCTAAGTATCCATCATTGTCATAATCACCAAATGATACAGAACCATTATACACGCCAACAATACCAACATTTGTGCTGGTAAATGTGTTATCACCGTCGTTTCGGTAAACATAAGTGACTCCGGACGATCCGTTTAAACCACAAATTACCAGATCAAGATCACCATCATTATCAAAGTCTCCCCAATCAAGAGTACTTTGATAAACGCCCGTAAACCCCGCAACTATTTCTGCAAAAATATCATTGCCATCATTTCTGTAAATCTTTGCCTTATTGGAACCGCAAACAGCCAAATCAAGGCGCCCATCGTTGTTATAATCTCCCCAAGAAATATCTCCATTTTCAACTCCTTCAATTCCTGCATTGATATTCACAAATGAATCATTCCCATCATTTCTATAAATCTTAGACATCATTGAACCACAAACTACCAAATCCAGATCACCGTCATTGTCATAATCTCCCCAATCAAGATCGGCTCTTGAAACCCCGTCTATGTTGGTGCTAATTTCGTTAAATACTCCGCTATCATTTCTATATATCTTCGCATCATTTGATCCGCAAATAGAAATATCAAGATCACCGTCACTGTCATAGTCAACCCAAACAAGTTCTCCCTGATAAACTTCCTCAATACCTGCAAAAATATCCGTAAAACCAAGTTCCTGTAAAGTAGCCGAATTAGAATTATCTGAACAATTATTTGATTCATCTATATGCCAAATTTTAAAATAATAAGCTGAACTTGAAAGCAACTCCTTTACCTCATAGCTTACAGTCGTTCCTGGTGCTAAGTTATCTGTAGAAATTATTATTTGAGCCTCGTCTTTTGACCATGGGCCGTCAATTCCTGCCATATAACTTATTCTAAACTCAGACCCTGTTGAAAGCGTTACATAATCTCCATCATCTCCCGGAACGCTCCAGCTTAAGATAACATCTCCTCTCCTGTCTCCTCTGACAACATCTAAATTTGTAACCGCTGAAGGAGGCGTTACGTCAACCTGTGAATATGTGGAAACTGTATTTGAATAATCTGAATAATTTCCTGCTTCATCCGCATGCCAAATTTTCGAATAGTATGTGATACCAGGGACCAATCCTGTAAGAGCGTAATTGACTCTGGTAAGCGGAGTCACTCCGGATGTCGATACTACTCTTGAATATTGTGTTGGGGCGGATGTAGACCACTCAACTCCCTCCCAAGTAGAATACTGAACCACAAATTGCGAACCTGATGAAAGCGGAATTTCCCATCCTTCATCGCCGGGCATTGTCCAGCTAAGAGCTATCTCGCTTTCTATCTCGCCGGTTTGCGCAAAAAGATCAGTAACAGTAGCAGGTTCATGTACATCTGCGATATAAATAGACTGGGGGTCTGACCATTGCGATTTTTTAAATCCCGTATCTATACCTCTGATTTGCCAATAATAAGTACTTTCGCTTATTAATCCTAAATAGTGGATATTTATACCAAGCTGCAATGAGGAACTACTCACGAAAGAATGGGGATAATTCCCCATAAATGGGCTTGAGCCTAATCCTGTACTGGGTGAAATTATCCACTTAGTCAGACTGTCGTCAATATCATTCGTAGCTACTCTTATTTCATACTGTAATCCGTTGTCAGGTGTTTCTGCATCTGCATCAATTACACTGTCCCACCGCAATTCCAGATTTTTCGTAGAACTGTTATACGTAGCGTTGAGTGTCGACGGTTCTGACGGAACGGAATTAGCATTTGCTCCAATGTTTTGACACACTTTTGAAATGTATTGTGATGCGGTGAAACCGCAAATAAATAAATCCAGGTCGTCATCATTGTCATAATCTCCCCATGCTAATGAAGAATAATAAGCACTCGGAATGCCTACATCAATCTCAACAAAAGCATCGCCTCCTTCATTTCGATAAACGGCAGATTTTCCACTTCCAACCCAGCCGGAAACCGCAAGGTCCAAATCCCCATCGCTATCATAATCTCCCCATGCTAATTCGCCAAAAGCATATCCTTCAATTCCCGCATTAACGTCAGCAAAGGTACCGCTATTATTTTTATAGATAATTGTGCTTCTGCCAATTGTTTCTGTCGAGCCGCAAATTGCAAAATCAAGATCACCGTCGTTGTCATAATCTCCCCAAGCTAATGAACTATTATTCGCTTCTTTTAAGCCTGCTCCAATATCGCTAAAAGAACCGGCAGTATTTTGATATAGTTTTGTTATTCTTGTACTGCTCTCATCTTCTCCGCTGATAAGCAAATCTAAATCACCGTCATTGTCGTAGTCTCCCCATGCAAGAGAGCCTTTATTAACTCCAGTTATACTAGAATTAATAACTGAAAAGGAATTATATCTATCGTTTTCGTATATTTTTGTTATTATGCTTGTGCCATCGTTACCGCATAAAGCTAAATCCAAATCACCGTCATTATCATAGTCCCCCCACGCAAGAGAACTATAATCAACTGCATCTAAAGCTGCGCTTGTATCGCTAAAAACGTCATTATTATCGTTACTGTATATTTTTGCTAGCCTTGATGATTGAGCGTTTCCACTTACAACTAGATCCAAATCGCCATCATTATCATAATCTCCCCATGCAAGCGACCCGTAATTAACACCAATCAAATTTGCGCTAATATCTGAAAATGTGCCGGTGTTATCATTTCTATAAATTCTGGTTGTTTTCTGTGATCCATAATCTCCGCAAATTGCTAAATCTAAATCTCCGTCATTATCATAATCTCCCCATGATACATCGCCTTTTTCAACACCAATGACTCCCACATAAATATCAAAAAGGGTTATGCCCTGCGCAACAGTTGTCGAAATATTGGAGACCTCAAGCGCCCAATTATTAAAATCGTCCTGATACCACAACCCAAAGTAATGAGTCACACTTGCAGGTAATCCGGTGACTGTATATGAAACTGATGTTGGGGGAGGCACCCCGTGCGTTGATACTAATACTTGAGTAATAGCAGTGGATGTTGACCACGCTGGAGGTGGGAATGTAGAATACTGAATGGCAAAATTTGAACCCTCAGGCAGGGTTCCGACCGTACCGTCATTGCCAGGCGTGCTCCAATTAAGAATAACTTCCCCGCCATTTGTTCCCGTAAAAGATGTTAGATCATACACTTTCCCCGGGTGAGTTGTATCCACTTTTGCATAAGATGTGGCACCATTTGATTCATCCGACCAGTTTCTTGGTTTATCAGTATGCCAAATTCTAAAATAATGGCTTGTGTTTAGTTCTAGTTCATCAATAATGTATTCGACCTGCACACCTGGTGATACTCCCTGGGTTGATACAGAAAATATATCCAAAGATCCTGTTGACCACTGTATACCATTCTCTATAGGAATTGGGATACTTCCTCCATGAAGGGTTGTAATCGATTCCAGATCGGTAATCATAACTATATCTAATGCTTCTGTTGACCATCCAACGCTTTCAACTGTTGATCTTTGAATCACAAAATGAGAATCATTTCCTAAAGGCAAAACCCATTCATTATCCCCAGGGGCACTCCATGACAGTTTTATCTCATTCCCATAATCCCCCGGAACTGCCAAGAAATCCGTAACTGCTGCAGGAGAAGAAATATCAACATCCAACCAAACAGTGGTAATGTTTGACATTTCTGAGTAATTTTGCACTTCATCACAATGCCATAACTTTATATAATGTGTTGCAGAAGGAGGGAGATTTTCAAGTGAATAGCTTGCGCTGTCGTATGGATTTATTCCATGAGTTGAAACTGTTACCTGTGCTAATCCGGTAGACCATTCGATACTTGTAGAAGTGCCTGGATCTATAGTTAAAAATGTCGAATGCTGGATTTTAAATTTTGAAAAAGTTAAAAATCCTCCTGACATGCCATCATCGCCGGGAACAGTCCAGCTTAGATCTGCAACTCCCTCATATAACCCTGCCAGGGAAGACAAATTTGTAACAGCATTCGGAGGAGACACATCTCCCTGAACGGATATTATAAATAAGTCAGACGGAAATGCCCATTGGCTGCATTCATCCATATACCAAATTTTATAATAATAGATATCCCCCGGATCTAAGCCGGTTAATGTATAATAAACAACCGTCAGAGGATCAACACCTGAAGTTGAAACATTTATTTGAGCAGAAGCTGTAGACCACCCAACACCCGTCCATGTTGATTCCTGCATAGCGAATCTTGAACCTTCCTCCAGTGTTTTTTCCCAGCTATTATCACCCGGGGTATTCCATTTAAATCTAATTTCTCCTTCAACTGCTTCTTGATCTGGAACAATAGAGACCTTAGCAGGAGGTGTCAAATCAACGGTTTTTGCAGAAACAGTACTAGAAACAAACGACCAATGCTGGAGACTGTCTGCATGCCAGATAACAAAATAATGTGTTGTATCTGAATCCAAACCTGTTACTGTATAGGACATAGGATATAATGGGGATTTTCCTGAGACCTGCTCAATTACTTGTGCCGAGAATGTTGACCATTCAACCACCCATGTTGAATGTTGTATTCTAAATTGAGACCCTTCAAACAAAGCAAAATCCCAGTCATCATCTCCCGGCAAACTCCAATCTAAAATTATTTCATCGTCATTAAGGCTAATTGAGGCCGATAAATCGGTAACTACTGCGGGAGCCTGGGTATCTGTTTTTGCATATGTCGTTGCGCCATTTGATTCATCCGACCAATTTTGCGGCATATCGGCATACCAAATTCTGAAATAATATGTTGTTCCTGGCATTAGCCCTGTCACCAAATAACTAACATCTGTGTTTGGTGTTACTCCAGACGTCGATACCGAAATATTGTCTAGCGCCTCTTTTGACCAAGTTATATCAGACAATGATGAATGCTGAATAACAAACTGCGAACCGTAGCCTAAAGGCACATCCCAGTAATTGTCCCCCGGAGAATTCCAGCTCAACAATATTTCAGCATTATAAAAACCCTGATTTGCCTCAAGTTCAGTTATATCAGCCGGCGGGTCAGTATCATGTTTCGCGTAGGCCGTTGCAGTATTGGAAATTTCAGACCAATTCTCTGTTTCATCAGCATGCCATATTTTTAAATAATATGTTAATCCTGACTCTAATCCCGTTAATGTATAATTCACCGTTGTTAACGGTGTAAGGCCATGGGTTGAAACAACTATGGTATCCACCGAAGATGTTGACCAAAGAAGTGGTTCCCAACTAGATCTTTGAACCGCAAATTTGGAACCTTCATCAAGAGGATTGCTCCATTCGTCATCACCGGGCATTTGCCAGGATAGTTTTATCTCACCATCATAGTCCCCGACTTCAGCAAAAAGATTGGTAACAGTACCAGGTGTATACAAATCTACATAGTAAGATTGTACTGCAGACCACTCAGATTTTCCAAAAGCTGTATCAATAGTTCTTACTTGGGCATAGTATGTTTTATCATGTGCAGAAGTTCCCGCCTTAATATTTACTCCAGACTGCAACAGAGAACTACCAACAAAACTATGAAGATAATTTCCCCTAAAAGGACTATTTCCTTTACCTGTGCTTGGAGAAATTATCCACTTGTCTAAATTATCAGAAATGGGGTTTGTAGCGACTCGGATTTCATACTCCAGTCCGTTAACCGGAGTTTCAATATCATATCCACCGCTCCATCTAAACTCAAGATTAGTTTCAGCTAAATTATAATTTATGGTTAGGGAAGAAGGGGGCTGAGGAAGCGTATTAGATGTTATACTATTATTTTTAAGAATTGATAAATGGGGCTGATTGTATCCAAATCCGCAGTTTACTAAATCAAGATCTCCATCATTATCATAATCTCCCCACTCTATTGAACCATGAGCACGACCATAACTAGAAATTAAATCAGTGTGGCTGAAAGTATCGCTTCCTTCATTTTTATATATTCTTGAAAGGTAGTCTGACCAACCCCATTCAGGAATATAGGTTTCACCCTGAATAACTAAATCAAGATCACCGTCATTGTCATAATCTCCCCAGGAAACACTGCTTAGTATTGCGCCCGATAAACCCGCATCAATATTCACAAAGGTCCCATTATCATTTCTATATATATTTGCTATAAACCGATCCTCGTAAATCGCCGCGTTCATCCAGTCCCCGGAAATAACAAGATCTAAATCTCCGTCATTATCATAATCTCCCCATGCAACATCCCCTCTGTGAACTCCTGCAAAATCTGCACCAACATCAACATATGTAAATGTTCCATTCCCGTTATTCTCATAAAGCCTAGAATGGTAATTTCCAGTAGATGCATATCCGCAGTTTACTAAATCAAGATCACCGTCATTGTCATAGTCTCCCCAAGCAGCGGCAGAAGAGTTTAATCCAAAAGAAATTGCACCAGATATGTGCTCAAAGTTGTTGTTGCCGTTATTGCGATAAATTCTAGTACTGTACTCATCGGAGCTGGAAGCCCCGGTAATTAACAGATCTATGTCTCCGTCATTGTCGTAGTCTCCCCAGCATGTATCAGAATAGTGATAATCGTAATAATAGTCAAAAATATTTGAAGATAGTTCAGAAAATGTATCATTACCATCATTTTTATATAGCTTTAATGAGTAATTACCAGATACAATTAAATCCAGATCCCCGTCGTTATCAGTATCTCCCCAAGATACCGATCCGTCAGAAACTCCATAAAACCCAGCTATATCTACAAAATGATTTCCGCCGTCATTTCTGTATATTCTTGTACTCTGGTTCCAAGTTCCATCATATCCGCAAAATGCTAAATCCAGATCACCATCATTATCATAATCTCCCCATTCCAAATCACTATAACCGGCTCCGCCCAAAGGAGGATCAATTGAAATAGGTGTAAAATCAGCATTAAGATTTACAATAAAAAAGAACAGCATCGAAAAAGCTAGAAAGAAACTTTTTCTACTCTGTCTTAAAATCCGGTTGATAATTACATTTTGTTTAATCATAGTATATACTAATTGTTGTGACTTAACAAAAAAATAAACAAAACTACTGCAAATACATATAAATTTGCCATCGAGATTCTGATAGTATAGATTTCATTGATCGTCAAGAGTTTTTTTGCCATTTTTTACCTTTAAATTCAAGTGTTTTTTTGAATACCTCATCATGCAATACCTTAATACACTTTTAGGGTGAAAAAGTAACAAATAACTAGTGAAATATTTGTAAAATCTACTTTTATTTCAATCATTTTTTGATTTTTTCTGAATTTACAAAAATGAGTAAAATTATTACAATTTGACCCAAAATCATGATTTTGATAGAATAATCAGATAAAATTAATGATTTAATACTTTTATGTTAAAAAATACTTTTAAAAAAGAAATCAATAAGCTCATATCCCCATGGCTTAAAAAAAAGGGAATACTTGAAATCCCTTCTTACACATTAAACGAACCGCCCAAAAATATTGCAGGCGATTTGGCAACAAATCTTCCTATCCTTATTTCAAAGCAATTAAAATCAAATCCGAAAATGGTCGCTGAAGAAATCTCAAAACTTACTACAGAAAAACTTCCAAACATAGTTAAAGAGGTCAGTATAGCAGGAGCAGGTTTTTTAAATATTCATTTTTCAGATGAGATAATTTTTAAGCTTTTTAACGAAATATTAACCAAAAAGGATGATTTCGGCCGAAATGAAGATACTTCAAAAGAAAAAATACTCATTGAATTTGTGTCGGCAAATCCGACAGGCCCTTTACATATAGGCCACGGCAGGGGTGCTGCCATAGGAGATTCGCTTGCAAGGATATATAAACACCTTGGTTACGTTATTGACAAAGAATACTATTTAAATGATTGCGGAAACCAAATTGACATTCTTGGACTTTCTCTCGAGGCAAGATATAAGGAATTAAAAGGCGAAAAAATATCTTTCCCGGAGGGCGGATATAATGGACAATACATCACTGAAATTGCAAGGAATTTATTAAAAGGAAAAAAAGATAAAATAGATTTCAAGCAAATTGCGCTGGATGAAATACTAAAAATTATTAAAAACGACCTAAAAGATTTTAATGTGAGTTTTGACACCTGGTTTTCTGAGTCTGAAATAGCTAAAAAACCCTCTAAAGACAAAAAAAGCGAAGTAGAAATGCTTTGTGATTTGCTTGAAAAAAATGGTTTTGCATACAAAAAAGACGGTGCCCTGTGGTTTGAATCTTCTAAATACGGGGATGATAAAGATAGAGTTTTGAAACGCTCAGACGGGCGATACACTTACCTTGCTTCCGATATTGCATATCATAAAAATAAGCTCTCACGAGGATATTCCAAACTAATAAATCTTTGGGGCGCAGACCATCACGGATATATTGCAAGAATGAAAGCAGCAATCGGTGCACTAAATTCAAAACCCGAAACACTTACGGTTATTTTATACCAGCTTGTTTCTCTTGTAAGAAGCGGGGTGCCAGTCTCAATGTCAACGAGATCCGGAGAATTTATTACTCTTGAGGAAGTAATTCAAGAAGTCGGAAAAGATGCATGCAGATTCTCATTCATGCTTAGAGCGCCTGATTCACAACTTGAATTTGATCTTGAACTTGCAAAGAAAAAATCCAGTGAAAATCCGGTTTTTTATGTACAATATGTTTATGCAAGATGTAGTTCAATTTTTAAAGAATACGAGGCTCAAGCAAATAAAAAGCTTGCTTTTACAAAAAACTCTAATTTTTCCTTGCTAAAAACCGTTGAGGAAATGTCATTAATCAAGAAACTTCTCTTTTTTCCGGACGTTTTAGGCCTTTGCATAAGGAATTTGAGCCCACACTATCTGACAACATATCTTATGGAAGTGGCGGATATCTACCATAGATTTTATGAGAAATGTAGAGTGCTTAACGATAATGACGATCTCACCATGACAAGACTATCTCTTCTTGAGGCGGTCCGGATAGTGATCAAAAACGGCTTATCTTTAATAGGCGTATCAACGCCTGAAAAAATGTAGGCAATAATGACAAAAAATATTAATAAACAGTTTTTAAAACTAGTTAACCTGATGGAAAAATTAAGGGGGCCTAGGGGTTGCCTGTGGGATAGGAAACAGTCGCATAAAAGCCTAGTGAAGTACCTCTTTGAAGAAGCCAGAGAAGTAAAACATGCTGTCGGAAAAAATGACTGGAAAAATCTAGAAGAAGAACTTGGCGATATTTTGCTGCAGGTATTATTTCATTCGCAGATTGCAAAGGAAAACGGCCTTTTTGATATTTACGATGTGTTGAGAATTTTAACAAATAAGCTTATTCGAAGGCACCCTCACGTCTTCGGAAAGAAAAAACTAAAAACTTCAAAAGCTATAACCAAACAATGGATTAAGATTAAAAGGTTAGAAAAAGCTCAAAAAAAATAAGGTTAGTTCCAAGGTAACATTTTTTTCCACCATGGCTGGTTTTTACTCTCTAAGGTTTTTACGCTCACCCCTTTTTTAACCTTTGCTCTGCCTACTATTCCTGAAGCATAAAAAACCTGAATTTCAAAATCATCATCATTCGCAGAAACTTTTCTTACAGCAGCAGGTAACGGAATCATTTTACTTTCCAGCCTTCCCCCGATTAAGTGTGCCAAATAATGGGCAATGTCTCTTGTGTCAAGTATTTGCGATAGTACAATGTCTCCTTCGGCTAAATGATTCACATCCTTACCGTTTTCGTCCTCAATAATGCCTACTTCCAGCCAAACCAAAGTGGGATCTTTTTCGTTTACCGTTATTTTTGAACTCGGGCTTTTTGTATTATCCGGCAGTTGGCGGAATTCTTCCAGGTTCAGCTCTTCCAAACGTATATCTAAAACAATTTTTTCTTCTGAAAAGAAATTTCTAAACATTGTGTCAATTGTCTGAGCGCTACAATGCTTGTATATTTCTCTGTGTTCATTTATATACTTCCTGAATCTATGCTCAAGGTCTTGCGTAAAGTCCGGCAGGCTACCCTCATCCAATCTATAATAAAATATTAACTTCTCTAAAGCATACCACTCAGTATCGGTCGGATTTTCATACAAGGAAGGGTTATAAGATACCACACTGTGCAGTCTTATAATAGATTTTGTTTTAACATTTAATATTATTAGGAACAGGCCGTAGAGATTTTTTGAGGCAAAATAAATTTTCCCTTTAATTGCAAATATCTGCTTTAACAGGCTTCCTATCGTTCTGATTGCTTTTTGCAGATCGTTATCTGCCAATTCCAAAGCAAGCTCCGCTTCGCCTTGTTCACAGTCAGTTTCTTCCATTAATAAACGGACATTTTCCTTCATTAGCGTCCCTTCAAATATTTTTTATGCTCTAGGATGGGCTTTTTCGTAGACTTTTTTTAAGGTTTCTGCAGTAACATGAGTGTACCTTTGGGTCGTAGCGATACTTTTATGCCCCAACATCTCCTGGACACTTCTCAGATCGCAGCCTCTGTCTAATAAGTGAGTAGCAAAACTATGGCGTAAAGTATGAGGGCTCACCTTTTTTCTAAATCCTACGACAGAAAACCATTTATTAAGAGTCTTTCTTGCACCTCTTGTTGAGATTCTTTCTCCTCTATTATTTAAAAACAGTGCATCGGTACCATTTTTTGAATTTTGTAGTAAAATTTCTCTGCTTTTAATATATGTACGTAAAACTTCCAAACTTTTATCTCCAATAGGAACAACTCGCTCTTTACTCCCCTTTCCAAAGACTTTTACAAGGCCTGAAAACATATCGATATCACCGATATTTAATCCGACTAATTCCTCTATCCTCAAGCCACCGGAATATAGAAATTCAAGCATTGTGTTATCGCGTGAATTTATTTTCGGGATTGAGAATAAATCGTGGATTTCTTTTTCCGACAAGAATGCAGGAATCTTTTTTTCCGGTTTTGGAGTGGAAAGATATGAAAACGGTGTGTTTTTTATAACACCGTCTTTTGCAAGGTACTTATAAAACGACCTTAAAACAGCAACTTTTCTAACCACCGACGAACGTGTCAGATTTTGTTTCTGTAAAAAAGTAAAATACTCACGCATTTTAAGCCTGTCTACCCTCTCTATCAATATTTTGCCGGACGTACTTTCCAAATACTTTAAAAATTCATACATATCATGCCGATAAGCTTTCACCGTATTAGCTGAATAATTCCTTTCAGCCTTGATGTATTGAAGGAAATTTCTAATTTTTACGTTTGCCTTTTGCATTTTTTTTAGTTTCTTTCTTTTTAGTTTTTGTTTTCTTTACAACTTCTTTCTTTACAGCTGGTTGTCCGTTTTCATCTATTTTTTTTATATTTCTACACTTTGGAAAAGCTGAGCAGGCAAGAAAAGGGCCTCTTTTACCGAATCTTTTAAGCATAGGGCTTTCGCATTTTTCGCATTTAAAATCAGTCATTTCCGGCTCAGGCCTAATAATCTTATTGCCATCTTTGTCTATTGAAAATGTTGTTTTACATTCGGGAAAACCTGAACAAGCTAAAAATTGCCCGCCACGGCTATCTCTAAGAACCATAATTTTTCCGCACTTTGGGCATTTCTCATCAGTTTTTTGTGCTTCCACTTTCTGTCTTTTTAGATTCTTCTCAGCATATTTTAACTCTTTCTTAAATGGTTCATAGAATTCTTTAACCATTTCCGGCCAGTTGGTTTTTCCCTCGGCAACAAGATCCAGTTTTTCCTCAACATCTGCAGTGAACTTTACGTCTACAATTTCTCCGAAATACTCTTTAAGTACATTGTTCACAACTTTTCCGCGGTTTGTAGGAAAGAACCTTCTTTGTTCAAGTCTTGCATATAAACGGTCGGTTATCGTATACATAATTGATGCATATGTCGAAGGACGCCCTATACCCTGCTCTTCTAATGCCTTGATAAGACTTGCCTCATTGTATCGAGGAGGCGGCTCTGTAAAATGCTGCTCCGGTAGAATCTTGATAAGATTTAATATTTCATTCTCTTCTAAAACTGGCAACAATGAATCTTTATCTTCTTCTGTTCTTGCGTCATAGACTTCCATAAATCCTGTAAATTTAATGGTACTGCCGGTGGATCTGAAAATGTAATTTTTAGCTTCTATATCTATGCTCATTGTGTCATAAACAGCTTCCACCATCTGGCTTGCTACAAATCGTTTCCATATAAGATCATAAAGTTTAAATTCATCGGGCGTAAGATATTTTTCAATCTTTTTAGGCGTTCTATAAACAGAGGTCGGACGTATGGCCTCATGCGCTTCCTGAGCTCCTTTTGCTTTTGTTTTGTACACCCTTGGTTTTAGAGGCAAGTATTGTTTGCCCAATTCATTTTCAATATATCTCATCGTTTCATTTTTTGCAGACTTTGCTACATTTAAAGAATCAGTACGCATGTATGTAATCAAACCGGTATTGCCCTCATCGCCCACTGCTTTTCCCTCATAGAGTTTTTGGGCTACCTTCATTGTTTTTGACGCGTAAAAACTGATTCTTCTTGAAGCATCCTGCTGCATCGTTGACGTTATATATGGAGGATAAGGAGATCTCCTTCTTTCTTTTGATTCTATTGATGCAACTTTGTATTCGGCGTTTTTTAGATCATTTAGTACCTTATTTGCCGATTCATCATTTTTCAACGAAAACTTATCAAGTTTTTTTCCATCTTTCGATATCAAGTTAGATATAAATATATTTGACACATCATCTTTTTTCGAAAGTTCCGCTTTGACATTCCAGTACTCTTGCGGCTTAAACTTATCTATTTCTTCTTCCCTATCGCAAATAAGCCTAACTGCCACAGACTGAACTCTCCCGGCCGATAATCCATACTTTATTTTCCTCCAAAGAAGAGGGGACAGCTCATATCCGACAATTCTGTCTAAAATTCTTCGTGCCTGCTGGCTGTCAACTAAATTTCTATCTATTTTCCTAGAATGTTTTACGGCGTCCTGCAGAGCTTCCTTAGTAATTTCTGTAAAAGTTATTCTTTTTATTTTTTCATCCGAAAGCCCCAAGGCATATTTTAAATGCCAGGCAATAGCCTCTCCCTCGCGGTCGTAGTCTGTGGCAAGATACACGTATTCTGCTTTTTCGCTGTATTTTTTTAGCTCAGTTACGATCTTTTTTGAACGGGCAACTATGGTATACACGGGTTCAAAGTTATTTTTAAAATCTATGCCGATTTTGCTCTTCGGCAAATCTCTGATATGCCCATATGAACTTTTAATTAAAAAGTCCTTTCCTAAGAATTTATTTATTGTTTTTTCTTTTGCGGGCGATTCAACGATAACCAAGTATTTTGCCATTTCATCTCCATTTAAGTTTTAATATACGCTTTTCCAGGCAAAGCCTTTACAAAACCTTTTAGTTCAAGATTAAGTAAAGACAATGCTATATTTTTAGAAGGTATTTTTAATCTTTCTACAAAATAATCGATTGGAATGCCGTTTGTATTATCCGCCAAAATATCAAGAATCTGTTTTTCTGACCCATCCGTTATGTTTTCATTTTTACTGGATAATTTTTTTGCTTCGCCTTTTTTATTTTGGATTTTTTTAAATGATTCAATTTCACAAATTACATCCTCACTCGATTGCACCAGGCTTGCACCGGATTTTATCAAGGAATTTGTTCCTTTGGAATACTCAGATATTATTGACCCCGGAACCGCAAAAACGTCTTTACCTTGGTCAAGGGCATATTTAGCAGTAATCAAAGCGCCGCTTTTTATATCCGCTTCAATTACTAAAACAGCTTTTGATATTCCTGAAATAATTCTGTTTCTGCGGGGAAAATTCATCTTATCTGGGGGATAATCCATAGGAAATTCGGTAATAAGAGCGCCGTTTTTAGAAATTTGCTCCTCCAGCTTTCTATTTTCTGGAGGGTAGTGTTTATTTAAGCCGTTTCCCAAAACCGCTATCGTTTTACCTCCGGCAGATACCGTAGATTTATGTACTTGCGTATCGATACCTCTGGCAAGCCCGGAAACGGTAACCAAACCGATATCTGCAAAATCCTTTGAAAACCTGGAAGTTATTGTCAGCCCATAATTGGTCGGTCTTCTTGTCCCGACAATTCCTATGTTTTCAATTTCATTTATATCTTTCTGCCCCAAGACATATAAGACCAGCGGACAATCATAAAGATTTTTTAAGCTTTCTGGGTAGGATTCATCAAAACATGTTAAAATCCTTGCGCCAATTTTTTCTGCAAGATTTATTTCTTTATCAATGTCTATTCTATTTTTTGCTTGGGAAATGTTTTTTGCTACTTTAGGGGGTAGCTGCTCAACTGATTTGAGTTCATATTCCGAGGAGTTTAGCGCTTTTTCTGCCGAGCCAAAACGATCTATAAGACTCTTAAATCTTCTTGGCCCCAAATCCTCAACCAGATGCAATGTTAGTACAGCTCGCTGCTGCTGCGATAAATTCATAAGCTTCAAAATTTCTTACTCTTCAACGATTTCCAAAATGTCACCGAGTCTGATCGGCTCGCGTGAATTAGTAATGACTGCAACAGAAGCTCTTTCTTTTACGTTGCCGGCAATCTCAACATATCCAAGATGTCTGACTTCATAACCCATAAATTTTCCTGTATCAGGGTCTTTCATTTTCTTAATTTTTCTAAATACAGCACATTTCGTTCCAGCTTGGACTTTTTCTTCCCCCAGGCTTGTAAATATAATATCTCCAGTGGAAAGCATCATCTTTTTTTCTTTTACAGATACTATCCTGCCGTCACCCCTCCATTTCTTGGGAGCAGCAAAACTTAAATCCTTAAAAGACTCCTCTCTCTCACCCTCGTACATCTCAACTTTTGTTGGAGGCAAAGAAACAGATTCTCTCTTTTGCCGACTTACAGGCGCTTGCGCCTCCTCATCAAGATCTTTTTCTAAATCGACTATATCATTTTCAAACTCTTTGAACATCTCCCCATAAGAACCGTATTCTTCACTATCAAAATTAAGATCTTCGTCCTTAGGCTGTGCTGATACGCTCGAACTGATAACCAGAGCCATGCCAACTATTACAATGGAACAAATTAACCCTTTAATTCTTAGCATTTAATGCCTCCCGTTAATACTTTTAATATAAATATCAATAACATTTGGCTATATACTGATATGAGAGATTTTATTCTATTATTCTCTTTTTGTCAACTTCTTTATTAATCTGTAATAAAATTACTATAATGTATTCATATGGTTAAATAAAATGCCTAGACCCCTGTCAATACTATCATTATTCCTAATATTGCAGTTTTCATCCCCCTTATTGTATTCTGTACCCCATATTTCACCAGAAAGCTCTAAAGCAGTTGTTGACCAAAATTACTTATCAGAATGCACCAGTCTTATTGAGTCAGCGAAAAAATCCATACAAATAAGCCACTTTTACTTTAAAAATGAAGCTATAACGAAAAAAATCAAACTTTCGATTTTCAAAGCTCTGGCAAATAATGTTGAAGTAAGCATTTTACTTGAAGATTCCATACCAGAAAACAAAGACGCAGTGCTCGAATTTGAGACCTTGGGGGCAAATATAAGGCTCGATGGACCTGATAAAAAACTACATTCTAAATTTATTGTTGTCGATGCAGAATTTGTCCTGCTTGGTTCTACAAATTTCAGCAGTAAGTCGATCGGCGAAAACAACGAGACTAACCTCTTAATACAAAGCAAAGAAACTGCCGCTATATACAAAAACTACTTTTACAGCATCTGGGACAACAAGGCTTTTAAATTCATCCCTAAAACTGATTCAGAAAAAAGAATAATTCCTTTGTTTGGGAACAACTATTTTAGAAGTGTAAAAAAAATAATAGAAGATTCAAAAAACAGAATCGGAGTTATTTTATATTTAGCAAAGTATTATGATAAAAATAATGCTAAATCTGACAGTCTTTTTAAATCTATTATAAAAGCAAGAAAAAGAGGTGTTGATGTTTCTATTATCCTTGAGAAGAGTTCATTTGATAAACCATTAAACGAAATAAACCGCAGAACATCTGAGTATTTGTCAAAACATGGCATAACGGTAAAATTCGACAGCCCAGATATCATTACCCATGCAAAATTAATACTGGCCGATAATAAAATGGTTTTGGGCTCCCGCAACTGGACCAAAAGCGGGCTTGAATTTAATATTGAATCCGATGTGCTTATTGATAACAATCAGATAGTAAACAAATTTTGGGAATATTTTAATAATTTAAAAACTAACAAAGGAGATTAATATGAAAAACAAAAAAATAGTTGTTATAGGAGTATCGGACAGAGAACACAAATATGGTTTCAAAATATTTCGTGACCTGTTGCAAGCCGGATATAATGTTGAGGGAGTGAATCCGAGAGGGATCGAAGTTTTGGGAAAAAAGCTTCACAAAAACCTTCAAGAACTTAAATACATTCCTGATATGGCAATAACGGTTGTCAACCCCGAAATTACAGAAAAAGTAGTGGAAGACTGCAAAAAATTGGGCATTAAGGAAATCTGGATGCAGCCCGGTTCGGAATCTCAAGCAGCAATAGACAAAGCAAAAAATTACGGTTTGTCAGTAACACATAATGCCTGTATCATGATCCAGAGAGGATTGTGGTAAAAGTTTAAATATTGTAAAATACATTCTGTTTCCCCGTAGAACACCAGAATCAAAATGATAAAAGCGCTAATATTCCAATTCTTTTTTATTTTTTTGTTTGTCTCCCAATGTACGGCAGAAAGTCTGTCGATTTCTGCAAATGTGGATGACGACTCCGTATCTATAAATGAACAATTGACCCTACAGGTAAGCATAAACGGGGATGTTTCAAATATACCTAACCCCCAAATTCCTCCTCTTAATGATTTTGGCATTTACTCATCCGGGAGGTCCCAGAATATCTCAATAATAAACGGTAAAGTATCCAGTTCTATAAATTTTAACTACACATTAACCCCAAAAAATATTGGACAATTTGTTATCCCCCCGTTTACAATCAACCATAAGAACAAGACATATAGTACAGAGCCTATAACCGTAAATATATCCTCTTCTGCTTTTCCAACTCAAAAAGCAGTAAATAAATCTTACCAAACCACAACTGAGCCGACAAAAGCAAAGGCAAATAACATAAAAGATCTGTTTGTATCAGCTGAAACTAACAAAAAAGTTGCTTATGTTAATGAGCAAATCACATATACCTTCAAGTTTTATAGAAGAATCAGATTGCTATCAAATCCACAGCTTTCGAAACCTGATTTTTCAGGATTCTGGACCGAAGAAATCCCCTCAAAAAACTATATTGCAAATATTAACGGTATTCAATATTCAGTTACCGAGGTCAAAACGTTTCTATTTCCCGCAAAACCGGGAAAATATATAATCGGTCCTGCCACCCTAAAATGCAGTGTAGAAGATTCAAGCGGAACTGATCCTTTTGCTGATGACTTTTTCAGCAGTTTTTTTTCACGCGGAAAAACAAAAGTGTTAAACTCAAACCCCATTAATATCGACATAAAAAATCTACCTGATAAAAATAAACCCGAAAACTTCTCTGGAGCAATAGGCCAGTTCAATATCGCATCACAAATAGATACGGCGTCAGCAAAAGTAAATGAGCCCATAACGTTAAGCATCAACATTTCAGGATCCGGAAACATTAAGACGCTTAATGAACCAAAAATTCCTGAACTGTTAAGTTTTAAAAAATATGAAACCACAAGCTCCATGGACATTGATAACACCGGCAAAACACTGAAAGGTTCAAAAACATTCAAAATGATCATAGTACCGCAAACCCTGGGAAAGAAAACCATCCCGAAAATAGAATATATATATTTTGACCCTAACAAAAAAATTTACATAGCGAAAAATACAGAGCCAATATCGATTAATGTTGCGCAGGGAAAAGCCGGCCAGACAAATAGTTTCCATCAGCTAAAAAGATTTGATTCAAACATTAAAGTCTTAAGTAAAGATATAAACTACATAAAAAGCTTAAACACTTGGAAAAACTACAAGGGGCCGATTTACAAAACTCTCTGGTTTCCCTTTATCAACATAGCAGCAGTTTTATTACTAATTCTATCCGTTGGATATATTAAATGGAAAGAAAAAATCACCTCCGACGTTTCATTCGCAAGAAAATTAATTGCCTCAGGTACCGCCAAAAAATACCTGAAAAAAGCAAAAAAATATATGTCTCCGAATAAAGCACATGATTTTTATACTGCTCTTTCAAAATCCCTGCTGGAATATATAGCACATAAAGCAAATGTATCCGCTGAGGGCCTGACGCAGTTAGAAATTGAAAAGATTTTAGTTCTTAAAAACGTTTCGCAAGATAACATAGATAGGGTGAAAAAATTGCTCGAAGAATGCGACATGATCCGTTTTTCCCCCGCACAACCTTCAATTGAAATGATTAACAATACATATAATGAAGTTGCAAACTTAATCGGAGCATTGGAAAAGAAACTATAAATTCTATGAAAAAGTATTTATTAACACTATTACTGCTTCTCGTCTGTGTAAACAAAAATATTTTCTGCAACCAAGATTATATTTCTGTCTTTAATAACGCGAATAGTTCCTATGAAAAAGGTGACTACGCTGAAGCAATAGACGGTTATGAATTTTTGCTTTCCGAAAACCAATATAACAAACATATATTTTACAACCTTGGCAATGCATACTACAAAAACTCGCAATTTGGAAAATCGATTCTTAATTTTGAAAGAGCAAAGAAGCTCTCTCCCTCCGACAAGGATATTAACCACAATCTGGAATTTCTGCGCACATTAGTCGGCGAGCCGAAAATAAATTTCCCAAGTTTAATAACACTTTGGCTTACCAGTATACTAACCTTAAATTCATTATTGATACTTAATTCAATCGTATTTATTTTACTCATTATCGGCATTATTGTTGTGCTATTTACCAGAAGACAATGGCTCAAAATTGCAAATATAGGATTAATCCTAGGTTTTATAATAATTTCAGGTTGGACATTATTGCAGATAAACGCGGATCTGTTTAAAAAGTATGCGATAATTATCACAGAAAATGCTAGCATACGAAATGGTCCTGGTACCGATAATTCTGTTGCTTTTTCATTACCACAGGGCAGAAAAGTTGTGGTAATCAACTCTCAAGGCGAATGGACAGCGATTGAAGTAATGCATGATAATTTAAGAGGGTGGATACAAAGTAATGATTTTGAAGAAATATAACGGGAGTTTCATTTGCGAATAGGCATATTCGGCGGAACATTTGATCCAATACACATTGGACATATACAACTGGCAAATAATGCAACAAAAGATTTTAAACTTAATAAGATATTTTTTGTCCCTGCCAAAATTCCTCCCCACAAAGTAAGCAGAAATTTGTTGCCGGTAAAACAAAGATTGGAAATGATCTCTTTGGCAATCAAAACCAACAAAGCATTCTCTATCAGTAAATATGAAATAAACAGAAAAAATACCACATATACCTACCAAACAGTAAAATATTTTAAAAATAAATACCCCAATGATGAAATATTTTTACTTTTGGGGTCCGATTCTTTAAATGATTTAAATTCTTGGAAACATCCTGAAATTTTAGTATCATTATGCAAATTTATTGTTGCAAAAAGAAAAACTTTTTCCCCGTTTAGAAATACTAATTTTTTTAAGAACTCTTCTTTTACAAAAAAAGTTGTTAAAAATATTTCATCGACTGATATAAGAAATAAAGCAAAAAATAAGAAATTAATTAGATCAAAGGTGCCTGGAATGGTCGGAAAATATATATCAAAAAATAGTTTGTATACTACGTAAAATGAGTGATTTAAAAAAAGAAAAAATACTAAGCTATATCAAAAAACATCTCAAACCTGAGCGCTATAAACACACTTTAGGAATGCTTAGAATCGCAACTAGCCTTGCAAGAAAATATAAAGTGTCTCAAGAAAAAGTGGTTCTCGCATCCCTTTTGCATGATATAGGCAAAGGGCTTTCAAATAGAGAGATGATAAAATATGTAAAAAAATACAAACTTGGCATAGGAAACATCAAAAATATAATACAATTTGCCCCGCCATTACTACACAGCTACGTAAGCGCTCACATAGCTAAAACCAAATTTAATATAAAGGATAAGCAAATACTAAAGGCTATTGCATTGCATACATTTGGAGATAAGAATATGGATAACCTTTCAAAGATAATATACTTAGCCGATGCCATTGCTCCGGATAGAAGATTCCCCCATGTAAAAATGGTGCGAAGAAAAGCCGAACGCAGTCTGAACGCAGCTTTAATGGATGCAATGAAATACAAATTGTTCCATGTGCTTTCAAATGGTAAATGGCTGCATCCCCAAGCTGTAAAGGCCTGGAATTGGCTTTTAAAAAATATGGGTGGGTGAGTTATGAGATTTAGGATTGAACATTTATTGCTCTCTATAGTAATTATCCTTGCCGGAAGTTCTATATATTTTTCTTCCACAAGCTCAATTTCCAATGCCATTAAAAAAAGTGCAGTCATCAATGGTGTAGTTATCGTAACTGAAACAAAAAACAGTCTCACCCGGTGCGATACATCATTTTTTATCAGTTATTCTCCTGAAAAAAGGTTCTTAAATATAATATCCTTACCAAAAAAAGCTCGTTTTAAAATCAACGATAAGGTAATATTTGTTAACAAAACTTTCGCTGATAATTTTAAAAACTCAAAAAACATACACTCAGCATCTCTGGATTTGCGGAACACACTTGAGCAGGTATTTCAGAATAAACTAGCTATACCCTATTATCTCCAAATAGAGCGTTCAAATATTGAAAGATTAATCAACTCGTTTGGCGGAATAAATATAGTAATCGAAAATCCGATAGATCTTTACGATGAGAATAAAGGCTTGTATTACAGACTGAATGCCGGGAAACATAGAATGAACGGCGAACAGCTTTTGAAATATCTTTCATATAAAGATAAAATACCGGATGTTAGCCTTGTTCTTAAACAACAGTTGTTCTTTAAATCATTTTTAATAAAATCGAGGAATCCTTTTTTCCTAACCATTTACCCAAAATTTATTTTTGATTTGTTGAAATATGCCACAACAAACTTGTCACTATGGGATTTTTTTGTTCTTTCAGCGGAACTTAAAGATTTGGATTTTAAAAACATTCGCTTAACACAGATACCCGGATATGATAAGGGGAGAAATATTAATATAGATATTAAAAGCACAATTGAATTATTAGACAAAATATTTTTGTATAATAAATCAGCTTCATTTCAAGGGCCGAAAGTAAGGGTTGAGGTATGGAACGCTTCCGGAGAGGACGGTCTGGCACAGAAAGTCACTTGGATGCTTAGAGAAAACGGTTATGACGTTGTTGAGTGGGGGAATTTTTCAGTAATTCAAAATAAAACCCTGGTCAAGGATTTGTCCGGAGATTTGCGCACAGCGCAAGAGTTGGCTGATTTTTTAAATTGCGGCGAGATTATTACAAGATTTGATTCGAACAGATTTGCTGATGTCTCAATAATTTTAGGGAAAGACTGCGACATAAATACAAAATAACTTAAGAAGGAGTAAAATTATGGAAATGTTTGAAATTTTGAAAGCAGGAATTGAAAAAGCGGCGTCGGACGTTCATATGGTGGTTGGAAAAAAACCAATTGTGCGAGTCAATGGCAAAATGATTGATCTCGAACAATATCCAGTGCTATCGGCCGCTGAATGCAAAAAGCTAATATTTTCCATACTAACTGACAAACAAAAGGATCATTTCGAAGAAAACTTAGAGCTCGACTGTTCATTCGAGATAGCAAACGTTTCAAGATTCAGGGTAAATGTTTTGTCCCAAAGAAACGGTACTGAAGCTGTTTTGAGGCTAATCCCCTCAAAAATACCGCACCCTGACGATATTGGTTTAACGAAATCCATTATACAGTTTGCTGATCTGCCAAGAGGCCTTGTACTTGTTACCGGGCCGACGGGCTCAGGAAAATCTACGACATTGGCATCTCTCGTTGAAATAATTAACCAAAAACGTCATGAACATATTCTTACCATAGAAGATCCTATAGAGTTCATTTATCAGAGCAAAAACTGCATTATTCGCCAAAGAGAAGTCGGACAGCAGACAAAAAGTTTCCATAACGCATTAAGAACTGCCTTAAGACAGGACCCCGATGTTGTTCTGATCGGAGAAATGAGAGACTTGGAAACCATATCTGCAGCACTTACAATTGCAGAAACCGGACATTTGGTTTTTGCAACGCTTCATACATCAGATGCACCGCAAACTGTCGATAGAATAATCGATGTTTTTCCTCCTCACCAGCAACAGCAAATAAGAGTACAGCTTGCCTCGACTTTGAAGGGTGTTGTTTCTCAAGCTCTTATACCTACCTCGGACGGAGCTGGAAGGGTTGCTGCAAGAGAAATAATGATTGTAACTCCGGCAATAGGAAACCTTATAAGAGAGGCAAAAACCCATCAGATTTATTCTGCAATAGAAACCGGCGCAGCCAATGGTATGATAAATCTCGACAAAGCTTTACTGCAACTCGTGCAGGCAGGAACAATATCTAAAGATGAAGCTATGGCAAAAGCAAGAAGACCAGAATATATTAAATCCGGCGGCTTACTATAATTTTTTGAGGTTTACATATGGCAAAAGTAAGTTTTTTGACTCTTGCAAAACATGCAGCAAAAATCGCCGATGACAAAAAAGCAATTGATGTATCTATTCTAAATGTTAGAAAATTGACATCTGTAACAGATTATTTTGTAATTGCTACTGCAGATTCTCAGCCTCAATTAAAAGCCATCGCTGATACCATTAGCAAAGCTTTTCATGACGAATATACGCTTAAGCCAAGCCATAAAGACGGAAATTCGTCCGACTCTTGGCTTGCAATCGATTACGGCGGGCTGATTGTACACATTATGTCTACTGAAATGCGAAATCTTTATACTCTCGAGCGGATTTGGGAAAAGGCTAGAAAAACCAGATGTAATTAGAGTATTATTTATCTATCCTGCTTTTTAACCCCCGTATTGCTACGTCTTTTGTTCCTTTATTGCCAACCTTGTCCAGCACCACGATGCGGACGGTAAAATCATTCTCTGTTAAATAATTGCTTATATTCCATATTTTTGTATCGTCAGAACTGTATTCGACGCTATTAATAACACTGCCTTTATCATTAATGATCTCTATTTTCCATTTTTCAATTCCGCTGTTATCTTTGACCGTTACAGACAAGTCGCCTGAATCTCCAACCAGACCAGCTTCAATTTCCGGCGCAGTCAAATCTATGATGAAGCTTCCATAGGTTTTGTTTTGTTTGTTTGATCTAAAAATATACCTATATTCCCCCTCGTCTATTTTATCATTCTTACCTATTTTCGCATTCCAGGAAAGAATTCCGGGAATTTCGCCCTCCCCAGAAATTTCTTTTACAACATGTCTTTTAGGGTTTTGGATCTCTAACTTCCACTTTTTAACATCCATTGTTTTTTCTTCAACCCTTGAAAACACTATTACATCTCTAATACGGTCGTTGTTGGGCGAGAATATTTTGTACTCCGTACAGAAATTAATGCTTTGTTTATTTGTTTTTTTACTCTCGCCAAAGCTATTCCATGTTAGAGAAATTCTATGAGCAGTCCCGAGATAATCATATGGTTGATAAGCATAGTCAATTTCAAAATCTTCATAGACGAAACCTACTCCTGCAGACAATCCTGCCATACCTCCAATGTCTTTTGTCCTTGTATTATATCCTGCCCTTGTAGTAAAATAATCCATTTTGTATTCGCAGCCTAATCCAAAATATATATCGTTATCATTCGGAATCGTTATATCCATACCCACCAATAAATTGTTGTTCGAATAATACGCTCCGCCGAGCTTAATATTCAGAGGCAAAGGTGCTTCCTCGGTTATGAACTTCATCCCTGTTCCAACATTTTCGATTACTCCTCCAAACGACAATTTTTGATCGGGCATTTTATAAAGCACACCTGCATCCATAGCAAATGCACTGGCGCTTTCCCTTATGATTGAGGAAATATATTTACCATTTATTCCAACCGCAAACCTCCCTATGTCTCTGGCGTAAGATAGTGTACCAGACATGTCACTAGGGCTGAACGTGCCCCTGCTTGCACCTATAGTGTCTGTGTAAGTAATGTTTCCATAAGAGAGATACTGTATACCTATACCAAGTGTGCCAAATTCTCTGAAGTCACTTGCAAAAGCAAACCAATCATATGAGGTATCAGCAAGCCAGGACATATGCATAAATGAAAGCGACTGATCTTCCACCTGCCTCAAGCCCGCTGGATTCCAATATATAGCATTTGCATCGTCTGCAATAGCTACATAAACATCTCCCATTCCGCCGGCCCTGGCACCTGCTCCGAGTTTTAAAAATTGTGCGGTAGAGGTTCCGGCATAATCTCTTGAAAATGCAGAGAAAAGGTAACTCTCAATAGAAAATAGAATTATTGGCAATAAAATTAAAGATGATAGTAATTTTTTCAGCATTTGAATCACTTCCTCAATTATTTCTCAACCGCGACCTTTAGTATTCGTGTACCATTCGGACCTTTTATGTACAATATGTACACACCGCTGCACACATCCATACCTGCATGATTTTTACCATACCACTTAGTACGACCGTCTTGGCTTGTATATTCTATGTCGGCCACAAATTCGCCTGATATAGTGAAAAGTTTTATCTCTGCTTCCTCTGTAATATTTTCAATGGTGAAACCCTGACTATGAATGAGCGGATTATAAGGGTTCGGGAATATATTCACATTGCTCAAGTTTGCTGCCGGCGTGTAATACACTAAAGCAAATCTTGATAAGTGGTCTATAACTGCAACAACCTTGTTCTCGTCGGGATAAACTGTTGAAGGCAACGGTATCCATCTTTCATACTCTTCGTTGTATCTGGCTATAATGAGCATGCTCTCATCAAGGCCTGCAATAACTGCATCTGTATAACGTAAAGTGATGGTTAAATTTTTGATGGGCTGCAGACCTTTATCCGTTTCAATTTTTATTCCTATTGTTGTAACCCCAATACTATCCTGATTTGAAGCTGCAACAGTATCGGTGGATATTGTAACCGTAACATCCTCTTCAAAACTGTTAGGCGAAATATCTAATGTAATATCACCGGTTTCCGGAGTTATAGTTGTTGTCGCTCCTGAGTCTTTCGGCACGAAAACTTCGGCAGAATTTCTTCTATCAACAATTGTAAATCCGTCAGTTAAAAGAGCGGTGAACGGCAATGAATTGACAACTGTGCTGACTTCTAATGTCCATATCCCCTTATAAGTGGTTAATAATTCAAAATCACAATTTATCTGGTTTGTACTTATCGCGATCACATTTTGAGCAACTATATCTGCTTCCCCGCTTTTCTTCAGTTTGACGTTACTGCCTGGAACAAAACCATCTCCGTAAATCGTTACGCTCACCAATCCGGAATTGGTAGCATTATCCGGCGATATAGAAGATATACTCATTATGCCAACATTTAAGGCATTAATGAGAGTTTTATTCACTACTCCTGTTGAAACATTTACGTTCCAGTAACCTGTATTAATATTTACAAGATCAAATTTACACGTTATGGTGGTTGAATCGACTATAACAATCTCTGTAGCAATCACATCCGTGCATCCTGCTTTCAAAATTTTAACACTGATACCGTTAATAAAACCGGAACCTGTTATTGTTGAAGCAATTACTCGGTTATTAGTCGCACTATCAGGGCTTATGGACAATAGTTGCATGGGGTCTACACTGAATGCGCCGACAAGAGTATCTGTCACAGGGCCTGTGGCTATTTCTACATTCCAATAACCCGTCACTCGGTTGACTAAATCAAAATCACAAGTTAATGTCGAAGAATCAGAAACAACTACATTTGCAGCATCTATGGCCGTTTGGCCTGACATTTTCATTTTTACCTGCATTCCGCTCACAAAACCTTGGCCACTAATAGAAGTGTTAAGGATCTGATTATTGGAAGCACTTGTCGGATCAATTGATATTATTTTCATTGGGATCAAATCAAACCCATCAATCAGACTTACATTTACTGTGCCCGTTGTAAGCGTAAGAGTCCAATACCCAGTTGTCTTTCCAACTAAATTGAAATCACATGTTATCGTAGAAGAATCTACTATGACTACACTTGTTCCTGTTATCGTTTCAGTAGACTTTTTCATTTCCACTTGTGTTCCATCCACAAAACCTGTTCCGTTTATCGTTGCACTTATACTTTCATTGTTTACTCCAATGTTCGGATCTATTGATATTACCGACATTGGCCCAATATTGAATCCATTAGACAGAGTATTGCTTACAGCACCTGTTGTTATAGTAATGTCCCAATAACCAGTGAGTTTGTTTATAAGATCAAACTTACATGTTAAGGTTTGAGAATCAACAACCACTATATCCGTTCCATCAATGTCTGGCTGTGTAGTCATTGCAAGTTTTATCTGCATGCCATCAACAAAACCTATTCCGCTAACACTTGCATCAATAACCACATTATTTGATCCATTGTCCGGATTTATAGAGTTTATCTGCATGGCCTCTACATAAAAACCATCTGCTAAAGTAACAACGGCAGCCCCAGTGGTTACAACTACGCTCCAATAACCGGTCGGTTGATTTATGAGATCAAATTTACACGTTATAGTATCGGTAGCAACCACGACAACATTTGTTCCTGCAATCGTTTCAGTAGACTTTTTCATTTCCACTTGGGTTCCATCCACAAACCCGTAGCCTCCAATTGTAACATCTACTACTTCATTGTTTATTCCGCTGTTCGGATTTATGGAATCCACGTCCATTGCCTCAATAATAAAGCAGTCTATTAAAACACCGGTTACTGTACCTGTTGCTGCTTCTATACTCCAATAACCCGTAGCTTTATTCACAAGATCAAATTTACACGTTATTGTGCCTGTATCCACAACTACGATATCTGCACCGGAAATATCATCCTCACCGGTCTTTGTCATTTTCACCTGAGTGCCTGAAACAAAACCTTCACCACCAATAGATACATCAACAACTGCATTGTCTGTTCCTCTGTCGGGATCTATTGATGTTACCACCATTGGATATACACTAAATCCGTTTACTAATATATCGCTGAGAGATCCCGCCCCGCCTGTACTTGCAACAACGTTCCAGGCTCCTGTCGCAGCGGCGGTGAGATCAAAGTCGCACTCTAAAGTGTGCGAATCGATTATAACGATTCCAGTTCCAGAAATAGCAGATTCGCTGGATTTGGTAAGTTTTACTTCCATTCCATCAAAGAAACCTACTCCTGAAAGACTTGATATATGTACTATACCGGTATTATATCCCAAACTTGGTTCAATACTATGAATTTCTATCGTCAATGTTTTTACTATACCTAGATCAAGACAGAATTCTTCTGGAGGTTTTTGGTATATATTGAACTGATAGGTCGTTCCAGGAGTTAGACCCGTTGCTGTCCAGCTAGTGCCGTTTACTACCCAGTCACTTGATGAGAACGTAACGCCATCATGTGTCCATTCAGCCAGATATTCAGTTGTATCGGGATTGCTTCCCGTATACCAATTTGCCCGAACACTATAATAATTGATATTGTCAAAATCCAAAGCCAGCGGCGGATCTTCCAAAGTAAATGCTGAAAGAGTTGTTGTCCAATCTGTTTGCGCTCCTACAGGATTTTGCGCTCTTACTCTCAAATAATATGAAGTTTCATGGGTCAGTCCCGTTGCAAGCCAGTTGGTAGTATCAAATAAAAGTGAACTATCGTTCGTAATTGCTTGGGGGAAACTTATATCTGTTGATATCTGCACTAAGTAGTATGCCGGACCTCCGTAACCTTTCTGCCACACTGCACGTATTGTTCCTGATGCTACATCCGTTAAATAAAAGTTGGTCGGAGGATTTGCTAATGTTGCCGTGCTTACAATGCCTGTCCAAGGGGTAGGCGTGAAGTCAGAATTTTGTGCTTTAACTCTAAAATAATAAGTTGTACAAGGCATCAAACCTGTTGGCGTCCAGGTAGACATGTCTGCCACCCACCCACTGCTCGATAAATCCTGATCAAAATTCACATTTGTATCCAGCTGCGCCAAGTATTCTACTGTAGGAGGATTATTAACTCCTTTATCCCAAACGGCTTGAATAGTGTCTGTTGAGACAACTGGTAAGTTTAAAGAAGTTGGTGTTTCAACGAGAGTTCTTGTGCTGCTTAATATTTCGTGCCAATTTGTTTCGGTATTATCAGAATTTCTCGCCTTTACCCTGAAAGAATATGTCGTGTCAACAGTTAAGCCTGCAAATGTCCAGCTTGAAATACTTGCCATCCAGCCGCTGCTTGATAGATTTTGACCATAACTTTCATTTGTTGCTATTTGTGCTAAATATTGTACAGTTACCGGATTACTGCTTATATTCCAGCTGACATCTAAACTATTCGAAGTTACAATATCAAAATTTGCATCCGTTGGTATTTGAGCAAGCGTTCTTGTGCTTGATCCTATTGTTTCCCAGTCCGTTTGTGTGCCGCCCGAATTTCTTGCACCTACCCTGAACATATATGTGGTATCGGGGATAAGATTTGTTGCTGTCCAGTTTGAAATATCTTGCGTCCATGGACTGCTGGATGTTATAGTACTAAAGCTTGAGGTTGTCCATTGTAATAAATATTCTATCGTGGAAGGATTTCCTACTCCTTTCTGCCAGCCAAGCTCTGCACTAAGTGCATTGACACTAATGTAGTTTAAGTTTGTAGGAGGATTGACTAAAGTCACCGTACTTAAAGTTTGAGTCCATATGGTTTCTATATTGTCAGAATTTTGAGCTTTGATTCTGAAATAATAAGTTGTGTTTATATTCAATCCGGAGATAGTCCAACTGGAGATATCTGCGATCCAACCGCTGCTGGATAAGTTTTGATCAAATGCTTCATTGGTAGCGAGTTCTGCAATATATTCTACAGTCGACGGATTGCTGCCTTTGCTCCATACCAAAACTACACTGTCCGTCGATACATCAACTAAATCATAGAATGTCGGCATTTGAGCAAGCGTTCTTGTGCTTGATCCTATTGTTTCCCAGTCCGTTTGTGTGCCGCCCGAATTTCTTGCACCTACTCTGAACATATATGTGGTATCGGGGATAAGGTCTGTTGCTGTCCAGCTTGAAATATCTTGAGTCCATGGACTGCTGGATGTTATAGTGCTAAAGTTTGAGGTTGTCCATTGCAGTAAATATTCAACCGTCACAGAATTGCTACTGCCCTTCATCCATGAAACATCTATTTCTGTTTCTCTCACATCATCCAAAGCTATGTTTGTAGGCGGATTTGCCAGGGTTACTGTACTTGCGGTTTGGCACCACTCGGTTGGAGAGCTTTCAGAATTCCTCGCTTGAGCTCTGAAATAATATGTTGTTCCCGGCACAAGTCCGGTTGCTGTCCAAGTGGACATATCCGCAACCCAAGCACTGCTTGATAAATCTTGAGTAAACCCTTCGTCCGTAGCACGTTGAGCCAAATATTCTATCGTAGGAGGATTGCCCGGACCATTTGTCCATGTTGCTGTTACGGATTCTGTTGTCACATCTATTAAAATTATATCGGTCGGAGGCTCTACGAGTGTTCTTACTGTATTTTGTATCGTTAGCCAACCTGTTTCTATACCGTTGGTGTTCCGGGCTTTTACTCTGAAAGAATATGTTGTATCACCAGCTAACCCCGAAGAAACCCAGTTCGACGCATTTGCTACCCATCCACTGCTTGAAATATTTTCATCAAAAGTTGCATTTGTTGCAGCTTCTGAATAATATTCAACGGTTGGACTGTTCGCCCCCTTATCCCAATTAAAAGTAACATGTGTAGCGTCAATATCCGTGAATGAATTATAAATAAAAATAGGTGTATCAGCATGAAGCTGATAAGCTTGTATATCAGACCAGCCAGACTTTGCAAATCCTGAATCTATTGTTCTGACCTGCCAATAATATGTTTCACCCGCAATTAATGCAGCGCGATCAACTTTAATTTCATTTTTTCCAGGAAGTACTTTTTTTCTCGGATAATGTCCAACAAAGGGGGTCATGCCTCGCCCGGTAGTCGGCGATAATGTCCACACGCCTTCGTTAACATCTGTCGGATTTGTAGCTGATATAACCTCATAATGCAAGGCAACTGTCAGTGTAGTTTCATCAAAACCGTCACCCCACGAAAGTTCAAGATCACCATTGGAATTATTATCTATATTATAAAAACCAGTTGTTGGCGGCAAGGGATTGCTGTTATATTCAACACCTGAGTTCCTATAAATTCTAGTTAAACCTACAATTGTACTTTCTTGCCCCAGCATTGCTATATCTAAATCACCGTCATTATCATAATCCCCAAATGCAATTGAACCATTTGAACCATGAAGCTCTAAAAGCCCAGTCGTAATATCCTCAAAATTATCTCCTCCGATATTTTTATAAAGTATTGTACCTCTATACGGAATAATAGCGCTTGAAGATCCCATAACAGCTAAATCCAGCTTTCCATCACTATCATAATCACCCCAAGATAATTCACTATTAAATGCACCCTGCAAATCTGAAGTAATTGATGTAAATGTATTTGATCCTTCATTCTTATATACCCGTAATACAGGTATATAGGTCCCCCAACTTGGGATTCCTCCAACAAGAGCCAGATCCATATCACCGTCACTATCATAATCTCCCCAAGCTAGCGAACCAAACCATATATTAGAAAGCCCGGCATCAATATCAGAAAATACTCCGCTGCCGTAATTAGCATAGATACGGCTTTTTCCTTGTCCGCATATAGCAATATCTAAATTCCCGTCGCTATTATAATCAGCCCAAGCTATTGTCCCATTTGAAACATTTTCAATTCCTATTCCTGAATCACTAAAAGTTCCATTACGATTATTATGGTATATTTTTGAAAGCGGCCCAATGCCTAACGCACCTTGTATAGTATCACCACATATTGCGAGATCTAAATATCCGTCATTATCGTAATCTCCCCAAGCCATTGAACCGGCATACACTCCAGTTAATCCTGCATTTACCGCAACAAAAGTATCGTTACCATCATTTCTATAGATATCAGAATATCTTGTTTGACCCAATTCACTTGTTGCTCCACTAATAGCTAAATCCAAATCACCATCATTATCATAATCCCCCCAAGCTAAAGCCCCATATCTTACAGTCGTTAAGCCGGCATTTATATTCATGAATGTTCCGTCATTATTATTTTTGAAAATACCGGAAAAACCTTCTGTGGCGGACGTAGAGCCACAGACAGCAATATCTAAATCGCCGTCATTGTCATAATCTCCCCATGCAACTGTTCCGTCAAATAAACCGGGAATTACTGTGTTTACGTTATTAAGACTTGAATCCCCGCTTATCTCAGTAGCTAAAACCGAGGGCAATGACCAGTTCCCCGAAGAATCCGCGTACCACACTCTCATATAATACTGTTGATCGGGTATAAGCCCTTTAACAATGTGCGATACAAGCGTATTTGGTGCAACATTTGATGTTGAATAAACTATTGTATCAGCTGAACTTGTAGACCATTCAACTTCTCCCCATGTTGAGCTTTGTATCGCATATTTGGAACCAACCTCAAGTTTACCGTCGCTTGTATCATCACTTGGATGGAACCACCTCAAACGAATTTGTCCTCCATCGGCTTCCTGATTTGCAAATATAAAATTTATACGAGTCGGCGCAAATGTTTTTGATTCGATTGATATTATATTTGATGCATTAGACCAGTTGGGCACTTCGTCATGATGCCAGGCTTTGAGATAGTAAAGAATATCCGGTACAAGACCTGTAACTACATAAGAAACTTCTGTACCGGGATTAACTCCTGAAGTAGAAACAGTTATGGTATCTGTAGTAGAAGTATACGACCATGCTACATCTTCCCATGTAGAGTATTGTATTGTAAATTCAGACCCCAACGGTAATGAGGAGCTTACATCATTATCTCCGGGAGCATTCCATGTTAGCTTAACTTCTCCATTATTATCACCTGTTTCTGCAGAAAGATTCACGCTCGACGGAGCATGTTGATCCGTAGAAACACATGCTGATGATAAATTTGACTCGTAGGACCAATTACTAACCTCGTCCATATGCCAGATTCTCATAAAGTACGTCGAGTCAGGTGTTAATCCGGTTAGCGTATACGACATTGCAGTACCAGGCGTTACGCCGTGAGTTGAGGTTATTATTGTATCAACTGAATCTGTTGACCATACTATACCAGTTCCATTTTCCGATTCTTTCCTTTGAATAGCAAATTGAGAACCTTCCCAAAGAGGCAATAGCAAATCATCATCTCCTGGAACATTCCATTGCAAAAATATTTCTCCTTCATACTGATCCTCTGAAGTTAATGTATCGACTGCTGCAGGCGCAATAGTATCTCCAATCTGTGAATAAACAGATATAAGCGTTGAAGACGAAGACCAGTTACCGGGTGCATCTTTATGCCAAATAACAAAGCTATATGAAGTCCCTAACTGAAGTCCAGTAATTGTGTGATGCACAACTGTTGTCGGAAGAACTCCGTGCGTTGAAAATTTGACAGCCATAGCAGTTGAAATCTCAGGAGGAGTATAACTAGAATATTGGATCGCAAATTCTGAACCTTCGGTTAACGCAAAAAACCATTCCTTATCATCACCCGGTGTACTCCAACTTAAATCAACCGCACCAACAACTCTGCTTGTTAATCCTGTTAAATCCCAAACTGTTGACGGAGATATTGAATCAGTTAACGTCCATGAAGTTGCGGTATTCGATAAGCCTTCAAATAAATTATTATCTTCATCAAAAATCCAAATCTTGAAATAGTACGTAGTACTTCCGACTAAATCTCCTATATTATATCCAACTTGCGTTCCTGGAATTATTCCAGAAGTTGAAATTCGCAATATATTTTTTGTTGCCGCTGTTGACCAGCCTATATTTTCCCATGTTGAGTACTGTATAACAAATTCAGAGCCTGCATCAAGACTACGTGCAAAACCATTATCGCCGGGCATATTCCAACTCAAGTCTATTTCTCTTATATTTGATCCTGTATACGCAGTTAAATTAGTCACTTTATCAGGAGAGATTGAATCAATTTGTGCCCAAGAAGTAGCAGTTATTGAAACCTCTGAATAATTGCGTGCTTCATCAGCGTGCCAAATTTTAAAATAATAAGTTTCTCCTTTATTAAGTTCACTGATAAGATAAGAAACATTTTCTCCCGGAACAACAGAAGAAGTCGCTACACTAACTTGTGCTGAAGACGTCGACCAGGTTATTTCAGATAATGTTGAATATTGTATTTTAAATTGCGAACCATCTGATAATGAGCCTTCCCAACCATCATTTCCAGGGGCGCTCCAGTTTAAGACAATTTCTCTCTCAAATGTTCCGGCAGAAGCAGAAAGATCAGTTATTTTTGCGGGAGGTGTTTCATCAAATTCCATTGCCCAATAGGAAGTCATGTTGGAAATGCCGGACCAATTTGGAACTTCATCTGCATACCGTATCTGGAAATAGTACGTTAAACCTTGTTCAAGCCCCGTAACCGTATAATGAACAGTCGTAGAAGGCTGGACCCCTGACGTAGATACGGATATATGTACCGAAGTAGTCGACCATCCAACTTCCGCCCATGTCGAATATTGTAATGCAAATTGGCTCCCCAATGGTAACGTAACCGTATTATTATCATCTCCCGGTGTAGACCAGCTTAAATCTATTTCTCCGCCAAGTAATCCAAGATTTGCTGAAAGATCAGAAATGGAAGAAGGAGCAGTTGTGTCTCGTTCTACAAAAAATGAAACTATTGACGATGTAGAAGACCAATTTGGAACTTCATCACAGTGCCATATACTGAAATGATATGTGGTATCAACAGTTAAATTTGTAATTGTGTATGATGTAGTAGTTAAAGGCTGTAAACCTACCGCAGACTCTATAATTTGAGCAGAAGCAGTTGACCAGTAAACAGTTTCCAATGTAGAATATTGTATTCGGTACTGTGAATCTCTATAAAAGTTCCCTTCATCATTATCGTCACCCGGTATAGTCCACGATAATTTAACATCCCCTTGGGTCGGCATTAATGAAACATTTACTTGTGCTGATGATGGGGCAACAGTATCAAAAACTTGAGCCCAATTTGTAGCAGTGTTAGATAGGGGTGAAACATTCTGGTCAGCATCAATATGCCATATCTTAATATAATAAGTTGTTCCGCTTCCCAAACCTGTAACTGTATATGAAACCGATGTTCCGGGCGATAAACCATGAGTTGATACTCTAACTTGAGCAAATTCTTCCCACCAATCCACTTCAATCCACTCAGAATATTGTATCCTAAATTCTGACCCCTCAAGAAGAGCATTAAACAAACCATCATCACCCGGCATGCTCCAATTTAAGTCTATTTCACCGCCGAACAAACTGGTCTGCCCCACAAGGTCTGTAACCGCTGCAGGTTGTGTTGCGTCCGCGCTTGAATATCCGCTAGCAATATTTGAAGCTTCAGACCAATTGTCTGATTCATCTTGATGCCATAATTTTAAATAATACAAAGTGCTTTCTGTTATTCCTGAAACACTAGAAATAGTATATGATGATATATAAGTTCCTGGATTTTTTGAACATGTTGAGAAATCTACAACTTGAGCACAAGCCGTTGACCACGCAACTTCCGGCCAAGTTGAATACTGAATTCTAAACTCCGTTCCTATGGAAAGATCTCCTTCATAACTATCATCTCCCGGCGTATACCAATCCAAATAAATACTGCTTTCCCCAGATTCTCCCGGTTCAGTATGTAGAGTGGTAACCGCCCCCGGGGGATGACGATCGCCAAAATTAACAGTATTTACAATTGTCCACGGAGATTTTTTATATCCTGTATCAATTACTCGATACTGATAGTATAATTTTGAAGCATAAGTTTTAGTAGTATCAATTGTTTTACTTGCCCTGCTGGTATTTCCAAAATTCGGACTTATCCCTCCACCCATGCTTGGAGAAACTACCCAGGGAGCTCCTCCTGTCCCATCATATGACATGGGCGAAGTAGAGATTCGTATATCATATTTTAATCCATTAATAGGTGTTTCATCATCTGCGTTTGTACCCGGCTGAAAGGTAAATATTACACGATCAGGAAAGATCCAATTTGCAAAAGTTGGGGCTATATCCATATGAGGAGCAGAATTTTCCATATAACCTTCAAATAAATACGCACCAGATTCACCTGCCCCGCATATAAACAAATCAAGCCTATCATCACCATTCATATCAGCCCAGGCAACAATGGGCTCCGTAAAATCAGGTAAAACAATATCAGTTTTTTCAGCGAATACATCACTGCCCATATTTTCATAGATCTTTATTGTGGATGTAGCTATATCTATCAAATCATACGGATCCGCATCTAGCAGATCATTCGGGTCAAAAGTGCCTGGGTCAATAGTGTCTATTATGGATATAATGTCTATCGCGTACAGCTGGGTTATTGCATCTCCGCTGGCAGCAAGATCTAGATCACCGTCATTATCATAATCGCCCCATGATAATGAGCTCTCCGTTAAACCCTCCAGTCCTGCATTTATATCTGAAAATGTCCCGCCAGAATTAACATCATTTCTATATATTTTTGTTATCCTGGCAGATAAAAAGTCTGCACTTTCAATTTGCCCGCTGACAGATAAGTCTAAGTCACCGTCATTATCATAATCGCCCCACGCAAGCGCACTATACATTACCGCTGTTATTGCCACATTTATATCTGTAAAAACTCCATCACCTTCATTCCTATAAATTTTTGATACTGGCGAGAAATTCTCGTCTTGTCCGCACACAGCAAAATCCAAATAACCGTCATTATCATAATCTGCCCAGACAACGTCACCGTTGCTAACGCCTATAAAATCTGTATCTATTTCATCAAAACTGCCTTTGTTATTCTGGTAAATAGCAGTTTTTTCTCCAATAGTAAGGGGAAGAACAAGAGCTGTTCCGTAACCACAAATTATTAAATCTAAATCACCGTCATTATCATAATCGCCCAAATCTGATGCAGAATTGTTATAAGAAGTTGTTAACGTTTCTTGACTTGAAAAAGATGTACCGCCATTATTTCTAAATATTTTTGTTGAGTCAAATGACAATGCCGCCTCACCACCGGAAACAAAAATATCTAAATCACCGTCAGAATCATAATCTCCTAAAGATATATCTCCGTTTTCTATTCCTTCAAACGATAAATTAACGGAAGTAAATAATCCTTTACTATTATTCAAATAGGCTTTTATATAACTATCTCCTTTTTCGTTTGTTCCGCTCATAACAAAATCAAAGTAATCATCATTATTTAAATCACCTATAGCTAATGCTGCATTTTTAAATTCATCAATTGCAGAATATGCACCAGCGCTAAACGTAGTAGCTACATTCTCATAAAGACTGAGCGAACCTGATCCTGAAATAAGAATATCTAAATCACCATCATTATCACAATCGCCGAATTCTATATCACCCTCGGAAACAACGGTGTTAAGCGAAACCTTATCAGAATAAAAGTCATAGGCGATACTTTTATCCAATTCAGTGATATCACCACCGCATACAGCAATATCTGCTTCAGTAGAACCATCATAATCACCAAGATCAACACTGTCCCCCTGTGCAAAAGTTGAAGTTTGAGAGAAATCGTCTGAAGAAGAATTGTATTGATATACCCGTGAGTCGTCGAAAGCTCCGCCTACGATAGCCACAGCTAACAAACTTTTAGAATAATAATCCGTAAATTCTAAGTCTTTTGGTTCACCATTGATACCAATATTTGTATGTAATACGAAACTCCCATCGTCATTTCTATAAATGTTAACTCCCATACCTGAACTGCAGAATGCTATATCAAGATCATCGTCACGGTCAAAATCTCCCCAAGCCAATGAACCGTCATATACAGCCTCAAAAACCGAAGAAATTGCAGTGAAAGTTCCCGAATCATTTCGATATACTGTTGCCTGCCCACTACCGCATAAGGCAATATCAAGATCATCGTCAAAATCAAAATCTCCCCATTTTATCGCGCCGCCACTTACATTGGGAAGATCAATATTTGCATCAACAAATATGCCGTTGGTACTTTTATAAATTCTTGTTATACGTTCGCCCCCACCACTTATCCCGCATACAGCCAAATCCAAATCTCCATCATCATCATAATCGCCCCAATCTACATCGCCGTATTCTACCCCGATAATCGACGCATTTATATCACTGAATGTGCCATTCCCGTTATTTTTAAGTATTTTTGTTACAAGATTATCACCGTCACGCCCGCAAATTACAAAATCCAGGTAACTATCACCATTATAATTTCCCCAGGAAACCGCACTGTGTTCAAGATTCACTCCCGGGGGAAACGTCTGCTCCTGCTTTTTATTTGTAAATGACTTCGCAACAACGGATATTGTATCTGAAATAACAGACCAATTTTCTGCTTCATCGCAATACCAAATACGGAAATAATATGTTTCACTTTCTAACAATTCCACACTGCATTCAGTAAACGTATGAGGGGGAGTTGCATCTGTAATTGATTTACTTATTTGAGCATTTGCAGTTGAAGGTGTAAAACTTGCCCAAGTTGAATATTGAATACTATATTTTGACCCTAAAACAAGGTCATTAAGATGGCCGTCATCTCCCGGAGAATTCCAGGATAAATTTATTTGTCCACCACGGGTTCCAGGAACAGCCAAAAGATCAGTCACCTGCCCTGGAGGAGTTACATCTTCCTGGGCTTCAGTTGAAACTATATTAGAAATTGAAGAATAGTTTCCTGTTTCATCTTTATGCCAAACAGCAAAATACATTAATTCCCCCGGCGTAGAAATATCTACCTCATAATGAACTGTGGTCCCTGGTATTACACCGTAAGTCGAAATAATTATTTCTGCACTACCATAGTCAAGATCCCCAGACTGAGCTGAATAGTCTATCCTAAATTGAGATCCGGGGTTAAGGGGCGAATCCCAACCATCGTCACCGGGCATTGCCCAACTCAAGTCAACTTTTCCTTCAGTTGCGCCGGGCAGTGCAGCTAAAGAAATCACGTCTGCAGGCGGAGTATTATCATTATATGGAACGATAACACTGACAGTATTTGAATGTAATGACCAATTTAAGTCGCTATCAGCATACCATATCGCAAAATACCGAGTACTTCCTTGAGCCAATCCGGCAATTGTTTTAGTAGAAAACGTAAAAGGTAAACCATAACTAGTTTCTGAATAAGTAGTTGAATTCACAGAATAAGTAGACCATACTATTGCATTCCATGATTCTATTTGAACAACATACTGTGAACCTTCAGGCAGTCTTCCTGAAAAAAGATTATCTCCCGGCATGCTCCAACTTAAATCTACTTCTCCACCAAAAAAGCCCTGCGATGCTGAAAGGTCAGTTATTTGTCCCGGTGAAGTTTCATCTCTGTAAACCCAAGCCATTGTAGTATCTGAAATCATCCCATCATTATCTGCTTCGTCAATATACCAAATAGCGAAATAGTATGAAGTGTCATACAGCAAATCTGTTACGGATTTATTAATTGTAAACATTACTGCTGTTGAAGGTAATACACCAGAAGTTGAAATATTTATAACATTTTCAGTTGCTGCCGATGACCAAACAACCCCTTCCCATGTTGAATATTGGATATTAAAACTTGAGCCACTGCTTATTATTTTTGAGTACAAATCATCACCGGGAGATGTCCAATAAAAATTTACTGCACCTCCATCATCCCCGGTTATGGCGGTGAAATCCGTCACCTTCCCAGGAGGGCTAACATCTCCTTGAGGATATGTTAGTGCAGGAAAAGAATCGTTCCCCCAATTTCCTTTTTCGTCAGCATATGACACGTGAAATTCAATCCATCCATAGGGTGATAAGCCTGTTATTGTGTGAGTCATGATTGATTGCGGGACTACATTTTCTGTTGATTCCAAAACTTCAAATAAAGGCACAAACGGAAGATAATCCGGAGGGACATTGCTTTCCTGCCCGGCCGATATTTTAAACTGTGAACTGCTTGACAAAATCCCTTCCCAACCATCATCTCCCGGAGATGACCAAGTAAGTATCACCTCTCCTTCATTTTCTCCCTTAATTGCCGTAATTGTTGTAATCTTTTCCGGAGGAGTTACATCCCACTGCGCCCAGCTTGTCGCAGTATTAGAAATATCCGACCAATGCCCTACTTTGTCCTTAGTCCACATTTTCATATACCAAGTCGTTCCTTCAGGAAGACCGGTAATCGCATCCTGAGCAGGAACATTCTCTTTTGGGTCAAACGGGAGTTCCACATTTGCCGGCTCAGGATATAATATATTTGGAGTTGATGTTGACCATGATACTGATGAATTTGTTGAATATTGTATTGCAAATTGTGATCCGGTTGATAGTCTTCCCCTCCATTCCTGATCTCCCGGAGCAGAAAAGCTTAAAGATATTTTTCCTTCGGTGGTTCCTGGTTGAGCAGATAAATCGGGGATAGCAGCCGGATGATGAATATCGCCTATATCAGCACTCACCATAAACGGAAGATCAAGAACTGATGACCAGTCCGATCTATTTTTATTCGGATCAACTGTTCTTATAACACAATAGTGTCTTGCCTCGCTCACTAATCCTTTGTAATCTATATTCACACCTGTCTCAGAGCCAATCCTTGATTTTGAATAGGTTCCTTTATAAGGAAATACTCCCGAACCAACCGTCCCTTGTCGACCCATCGTTGTTGCTAAAATAAATTCCGGGCCGGACTCGCCCGCTGCCAGAAACACAACCTCATAATCTAAACCATCTTGAGGAGTTTCTGCATCAGTACCTTTCTGCCAGCGAATTTTGAATTTCTTCTCCGTTGTATTGTAACTGACATTGACAGAAGTCGGAGGTGTTGGTGCAGCATTAACAGGAGCATTATTATTTTTAAATATTCTAAATATTGGATTTAGGAGATCATCACTGCCCATCATCATAAGATCCATATCACCGTCATTGTCATAATCAATCCATTGCAAGGAACTATTGCTTAGTGGCGTTAAACTAATATTGATATCTTCGATTAATGAATCGTTACCAAAATTCCTGTATATTTTTGACGCTCCGGAACCTGAGACAGCAAGGTCCAAATCACCGTCAGAATCATAATCTCCCCAGGACATATCTCCGTTCTGAATCGCTGTTATACCCGCAGAAATATCAATAAATACAGAATTGTCATTTCTATATAATGTAGATTTATCAACTCCCGTACTATCCGTGCCGGAGACAAGTAAATCTATATCGCCATCATTGTCATAATCAGCGATCTCAAGGGAAGAATCACCTAAACCCGTAAGCTCCATTACGTTTACAAATATATCATTTCCGTCGTTTCGATAAATTCTAGTTATTCTTCCTATAGAATAATCACGCCTGCCGCATACAATTAAGTCCAAATCGCCGTCGCTATCATAATCAGCCCATTCAACATCACCGCTGTATATTCCCGTAAGATCTATATCCATATCTCTTAATGTCCACGGGGTATCATATAGGCCGTGTGTTCCGTTACCGGTATTTTTATAAATCCGCAGACTGGGAAGCTGATATCCTTCTTCACCGCCAACAACAAGGTCCAGATCACCGTCATTATCATAATCGCCCCAAGCCAAACAACCGTTCATAACCGGAATTATCATGGGATTTTCCGTATCCTCACTATATGCCCTAGTGATTGTCCCATTCCCGTCATTTTTGTATAACATGGCATGGGGATCAGCTATACTTTTGTTACCGCAGGTTACTAAATCTAAATTTCCGTCGTTATCGTAGTCTCCCCATTCCATATCGCCGTTGTATATACCTTCAATGCTTGAATCAATTTTATGTAACTCTCCGGAATCATTACGATAAAGTCCTGCAAAAACCCCAGTACCTACACCTCCTTGCGCAGTATCTCCAAAAATTGCCAAATCAAAGTCGCCGTCATTATCATAATCGCCCCAAGCCATGCCCCCGTTTGCTACAGATTCCGGGTAAGAAGAGTGATTGTAATTATCAACAGTTTCTTCCATTTCATAAACATAAGTAATTGGACCCAATATTTCATTGAGCCCGCAAACAGCTAAATCATTTAAACCGTCATTATTGTAATCGCCCCATTCTAATGAACTATCTTGAACACCTTCCAGTGCTAACCCTGAAACATAACTGAATGAATCTCCGCCATCATTGCGAAATATTCTCATTCTTTGAGGGTCTGGAATATCTCCGCTTTTTAAACCACATATAGCTATATCAAGATCCCCGTCACCGTCGTAATCTCCCCAAGATGCTTCTCCATATCCCAAGCCTTCAGATTCTAAAGTACCAATATCAACATGACGAAAGTAGCTATACCCCCACTCCACATCATTTCTATAAATTCTTGTTACTGCTTCAAAACCACCAC
>JBHPNE010000053.1:0-2210 GCA_042562855.1 Elusimicrobiota bacterium | reverse complement strand
TCCACCTGCAACAAAAATTGAAATTTCCAATGAAATTGTAAAAAAAATGGAAAAAGCACTTCTTGAGTATCCAAATACAAAGCAAGTATCCTCTAAAGTTGAAAAACTTCATACTTTTGTTGAAGTGGAAGTGTATCAGGGGCCTGAGAAATTTAAGGAAGACTTCAGAAAAAGATTCGGTGAATTTGTGCCCGCTTTTGTTTATTATCAAGACTCTCAAGCTACAGGGTCTAAGGAAGTGCTGGTAGATTTTTACGGTCACGATTATAACACATTGAAACAACTTGCATTTGCAGCATCCGGAAAACTTTCACAAGCAAAAGGACTTACCGATATAAAAATTAGAATGCGAGAAGACGAGCCTGAGCTCAATATTATTGTTAACCCTGATAAACTGTCTCTTTTCGGGCTGACTACATTATTTGTTGGAAATACTCTGCACGCACAATTAAGGGGTCTTGTAGCTACAGAATATAGAACTGAAGGAAAACAAATTGAAACACTTTGCAGGCTCATTCCTGGAACTATAAATAATTCGAGACAATTACCTTTTTTGGGACTAGTATCAAGGGATGGAGATGTTCTTCGTCTGGGACAAATCGGAACCATCAATGAAGTCAAGGCATCGCAGGAAATATGGCATAGAAACAAAAAAAGATTTATCCAAATTAGTGCTAATCGAGATAAAATAGGGCTTGATACAGCCGCAAAAAAGATCAACGATGTACTTAAAGGCATCGCCTTCCCAAAAGATTATTCTTTTAATATAGCCGGTGATTATGAGAAAACAATGAAAAATAAGAAGCAGTTCAAGTTTGCAATTGTATTGACTATAATTTTGATATACCTAGTTTTAGCTTCATTATTTGAATCATATATTCAACCTCTCCTCATCATGTTTGCTATACCTTTGAGCACTATAGGAGTTGCGCTTTCTCTTTGGGCATTTGATAAGCCTATAAGTCTTGGAGTCTGGATTGGATTGATGATACTTTTTGGTTGCGTTGTAAATAGCTCGATCATCCTGGTCGAAAAAATAAACAGAAGAAGACAAGGCAGGAAAAACTTGCTTAAGGTTATTTTTGAAACATGTAATGAGAGGCTTAGGCCCGAACTTATAACTATGCTTATGAAAACCTTAGGGCTTCTGCCAATGATATTAAGCCGTGACGACGCCGCATCAATGTGGAGATCTTTAGGTATGACCGTTTTTTTTGGTACAATAAGCGGAACAATTCTTACTTTATTAATAGTCCCGGTAGCATATTTAAGTATAGCCAATTTATCAAAAAATATCGGCAACTTCAAGCCATGGATAACAGACATTTCAGAATCTTTTATCGTTTTTTTGAAACAATTGGCCCAAAAATTTAAACTTGCGACTGATAGGGTTCCACTGCCAAAACCATCTAAAAAGAAAAAGGAAAAAGAAGAAACTTATGACGACGATGATGATTTTTAGTGGTTTAGTAAAGTGCTTCAGTCCCGAACATCATGAGGGATAATGATTTTTAGACTTAATATTAATCAAAGGTGGATAAATTATGAGCTTACTTAGATTGCCTGTTGATAGACCGGTCACTACCATAATGCTTTTTATAGGTGTTTGTCTCCTGGGATTCATTTCCTGGGTACGTATTCCCCAAGAACTTTTTCCATCACTTGAGTTTCCCCAGATCACAATTGTCACGAAATATGAAGGTGCAGGACCGGAGGAATCTGAAAACCTGATAAGCAAACTAATTGAAGAAACCGTAGGTACTGTAAAGAATATTAAACGCGTAAATTCCATTTCAAAAGAAGGTGTCTCAATTGTTACATGTGAATTTCGTTGGGGCACAAACATGGATTTGGCTGCTATGGATGTTCGAGAAAAAATCGATTTAATAAAGGAGGCTATTCCAAGAGATGCCAGAGAACCAGTCGTTTTAAAATATAATCCTCTTCAAATTGAAGCCATGATTTTATCTGTTAATTACAATGATGGCGAAAATAGCCCTCTTGCAATGGCTGATCTTCGTAAACTGTGCATCAAAAATGTTAAAGATGAATTAGAAAGACTTGATGGCGTTGCTAAAGTAGAAGTACGAGGCGGAGAAAAAAAAGAAATCCTTGTAGAAATAGATAAGGGGCGTCTACTTGCAAACCAGGTATCAATACTTGACATTGTTAGTTCTCTAAAAGACTCAAATATTACATATCCGGCGGGA
>JBHPNE010000054.1:0-2197 GCA_042562855.1 Elusimicrobiota bacterium | reverse complement strand
TTTCAATGAAATTAACAAAAATTGATCCTCAAGAACTCCAGGACAATGCATTTAAACTGATAGGCGAAGATTGGATGCTTATAACAGCAGGTAATGAAAAATCCTACAACACAATGACAGCCAGTTGGGGTGGATTTGGCGTATTGTGGCATAAAAATGTATGTTTTTGCTTCATAAGGCCGCAAAGGCACACATTTAAATTTGTTGAAAAATCAGATTATTTTACGCTTTCCTTTCTTGATGAGAGTTTCAAAGATACGCTTATGCTTTGCGGCACAAAATCAGGTAAAAACTTTGATAAAATGTCTATACCAAATCTTTCTCCTGCCAAGACCGATTTGGGCAATATTTATTTTGAGCAAGCACGTCTTATGATTGAATGCAAAAAAATATATTCTCAGGATATAGACCCCAAAAGATTTATTTACAGCGAAACGGAAAAAAATTATGAAGGCAACGATTATCACAGAATGTATATAGGCGAGATAACCGACTGCATTTCCAATGAGAATTGATATGAAAGAAAGAAGGAAGTATTTAAGGCATAAAATAGATATTCCTGTCGATATATGTATGGAAAAAGTTGCCGCAAACAGGCATGAATACCTTACCAATATAAGCGTAGGCGGTTTATGTTTTAAATCAAAAAAAAGACTCAAAAAAGATACGATAATTAAGATTGAGATTCCGTTAATAAAGCCTGTTTTTGAAGCAAGGGGAAAAGTGGTTTGGTGTAGAAAAAAAGGGAGTCTTTATCATGTTGGATTAAAATTTATGGGTAAAGTTGATAAATTTAAGATGCATATGGTTGAACAGATTTGCTATATTACACAATACAAAGAAAAAGCATTGAAAAAAGAAGGCAGAAAACTTAACAGCACACAAGCGGCACTTGAGTGGATAAAAAAGAATGCTTGCAATTTTACTGATGAACCGCAAAAACCTGAAATAAGATTAAGGAGGAGGCAATGAGTGCCCAAAAAATAACTAAGAGAGGGTTTATTAGACATTCAACAGATATTCCAATAGAGATACAGATGGATGAAGTTGCCTCCAATTCACAAGAATACCTGAAGAATATCAGTACAGGCGGGCTTTGCTTTAAGTCAAAGGTGCATGTAAAAACAAATAGCATTATTAATATTAAAATTCCTTTAACGAAGCCTGTTTTTAAAGCGAAAGGAAGAGTGGTTTGGTGTAAAAAAATAGGAGATGGTTTTGATGTAGGTGTTGAATTTATTGACGAGCATGATGCTTTCAGGGTAAGGATGGTGGAGCAGGTCTGCTATATACAAAGATATAAGACAGAAATATTTGCAAAAGAAGGTAGGGTTCTAACAGGTACCGAAGCAGCGCTTGAATGGATAAGTAAATATGCAGGAAAGTTCCCCGGAACATTAAAAAAACATTAACTTTTAAGGAATTTGAGATGAATTTATTTTTGCTGTTTATACTTTTTATACTCATCGGCGGATATATATTAAGTTTTGCTGTCGAAAGGCTAAACATCAAAAACATTAATCCCGTCCTGCCGGAAGAATTTGAAAAATATTATGACGCCGAAAAATACAGAAAATCCCAAGACTATTTAAAAGAAAACACCAAATTTGGATTAGTAAATGAGGGAGTTTTTCTTATTCTTTTGCTCACTTTTATTTTTGCCGGAGGCTTTAATTACATTGACAATTTTGCTAGAAAATTTATGTTTAATGATATTGTTACCGGCCTCATTTTTGCAGCAATATTGATGTTATTAAGCCAGATAATTAAAATACCGTTTTCAGCATATCACACCTTTGTTATAGAAGAAAAATACGGATTTAACAAAACAACACCCAAAACATTCATCTTAGATATTTTAAAAAGCTGGCTTTTGATTGCAATTATCGGAGGTATTGTTTTTGTTGTTATAATACTGTTTTTCACAAAGCTGGGTAACTTTGCATGGTTTTATTTTTGGGTAGCTTTCAGCTTTTTCGGGCTTTTTCTCACTTTTGTCGCGCCGGTTGTAATAATGCCTTTATTTAACAAGTTTGTTCCTTTAGAAGATGGCGAGCTTAAAAGCGCTGTAGAAAAATATGCAGCCGAACAGAATTTTAAGATGAAAGGTTTGTTTAAAATAGACGGATCAAAGCGTTCAACAAAATCAAATGCATATTTTACAGGGTTTGGGAGATTTAAAAGAATTGCCTTATTT
>JBHPNE010000052.1:0-2334 GCA_042562855.1 Elusimicrobiota bacterium | reverse complement strand
TAAGTTATTCAAGCAGTTTTTGAATCAACCTTCGAATCGTTTTGAGGGGTTAAAAAAGAGGAAAAGTTAGTGAAGACTGGCACGGATTCAGTTTCTAAGATTTTTTGTCACCTTACATTTAGGAAAGTTGGAGCATCCCCAAAACTCGGAACCCGCTCTAGCTCCCTTTCTCGCCTTTCGAAGAACCATCGGCTTGCCACATCTGGGACAAATTGGATTCTCTATATTATTCTTAAGATTTCTAATATGGTCATCCTCATTTACGGAAGAGAGTTCAACGTAATCCCTAATTATTTTCGAGAGCTTCTCAACCTTTTCTCTATTAAAAAGTATTTCCTTATAAGATTTTATATATGGGAGAAGATCGTACAAACTCCTAACGTTTTCAGGCATATCTGTCTTAAATTCAGCCGTTCCAGCAAACACAACTACATTAAATATAGCTTTTGGATCAACATTTAAGAAATTTTGAACGGCTTTTACATGCTTATAGTTTTGATGAATTGGATTCATAAATTGGTGCTTAGTCGAAGAGTATTCAGACCCAAAAATAGAAAAGTGTCTAGGTCCAAAAAGAGATTGTGTCCACTTCTTCTGATTTTCATCACCAAAAATCCACCCTTTATAATCTTTGGTTTCAATTACGAATATTCCGTAAGGAGATATTAGTATATGATCGATCTGCGTAGTTCCATCTGGGGTCTTCAATATGATATTATTGAACGGATGGTATTCTTCATTTTCTCTTTGTAGAGACTCAAGTTTGCTAACTACTCCCCTTTCACCAGATATCCTACTAGGTAAAAGAAATCCGAAGAGAAGGAATAGAATACAGACAAACGCTATTATTATTATTTCCATAAGATCTTATCAGGGATTTTACACTATTGACTGGATTTGGTCAATATATATAGTGAGAAACGCTGGGGAGTAAGAAAAAGTGTTCATATGAGGTTCAAATACTAAAATTGGTCAAACTAAGATTTGTCTGATTTTTCTATAGAATTGTCTTTTTTCGTCGGTAAGTTTTGGGGTTCAAATTAATCTGTAACTGCAGAAGTTTTGTAGACAATTTGTACTATTTTTTCTAATTCTGCAGATACTCCTAATGAATATCTTTCATTGATTACACCTAATAAAACTAAATAATACTCTAACGACAAATCTAATGCATCTGCCCTAGAGTTATTATTCGGCAAATCATTAAACTCAACTTTATTATTTATAAAATGCATATAAGCAAGTATTGATGAGGGATGTGCGTGAACAATTTGAGATAGTGACTTATATGTTCTTTCATAGTGCGAAATATGCTTTATCTCATTACTCATTTGTTTTATAGTAAGATAAGACCAAGAAGATTCTTTAAAACCTTCTTTTCGTCGAAGCTTTTCCTTCTCACTATCACGAGTTTTTTTAATATTAGATAATTCTTCGTAATTCATTTCTGCTAAGAATTTCTCAACAGCTTCCTTATTTATTCCTTGCTTTTTCATTTTCAGCAATCCATTATAACGATCTAGACTCCCATAACCCCAATATAGTTCTGCTCTTTTCTCACTATCTTGTTCGTATATGTATTTAATACTTACCAGATTTTCATATAGCGTTCTCGTCAAAGTCAATGCATCCTCTCCAAACCCTTCGTTTTTATTTGTTAAACAAATTATTGCATCCACGGTTTTCGTACTTTTTGCGAGTAATCCCATAGATGCAATATCTAATTTTGTTAGATTTTTAGTTTTCATATTTAATTTGTCTTTGAATTCTGTTCTAGCTAGTTTCAAAGAATCTTTTAGAATAGCCAACAATATTTCTTCGTTCATTTTAGTCTCGCTACACAATTACTGTAAGACTTATTTTTAAATTTAACGATATACATCTTGCTTTATATAAAAGCAAACTAAAAATATATCCATTTTGGTGTCCAAAAAGTGTCCATATTAGGTTCAAATAGGTTAAAGATTTTTGAATAAAAATATATAATTTTATATGTTTATTATATCCTATTGACAAATATAAGTATTATAACTATAATGGGTGTAGGATTTTAAAGGTTCCGCCTTGATGACAAGTGACCATGGGTCACTCTCTGAAAAGAGTAGTTGGGGCGGTCATTTTTTTAATAATACTTTGTTGTTCCTACTTCAAAAATATCAAATTCCGATTTTACTGCCTCTTTAATAATATTATAAGATCTCATATCTTTAGATTCATATTTTCTAAATATTCCCCAATTGCAATAGTCAACTATTTGCAAATCATAGTTTGACTTAGATGCATGATGTAAAATCAAATATGGCACTCCTTTTGCCAATTCACTGGATAGTGTTT
>JBHPNE010000051.1:0-2339 GCA_042562855.1 Elusimicrobiota bacterium | reverse complement strand
GAGCACAGGTCTGAAAAACCTGGTGTCGGCAGTTCAATTCTGCCCCCCAGCATATTTTTCATGCATTACTCACCAAAAATAACATATTTCAGCATATCCACTAGATAAAATTCTCATTGACAAAACAGCATATTTCTGTTATACTCCCATCGCAAGCAAAAAAATATCGTTTTAATGGTCAAAAATGAATACTAAATTGAAATTTTTACCATTGTTTTTTTTGGTTTCATCTCTGGTCTGTGCAAAACCTGCTTTTGCTGAAGATCAATTATTGGACACTTGCCTTAAAATCGCCGAATCACGCGAAAAAAAACTTGTCTTAGCAAATGAGCAAATTAATCTTTCCGACATAAGAGTGAAACGGTCTATCAGAAAGTTTTTCCCTTCAGCAGCGGCTCAATTAAAAGTCTCAAAAGGTGAAACCGCCAACGCTGAATACCAAGCAGAACAGTATATGTTAAGGGCTTCACAGCCAATTTACGAAGGCGGAAGACTGAGGGCTAACTATAAATATGACAACTTTATGCTTTTGTCTGCAAAGTACAACTACACAAAAACCAGGGAAGAATTTTTTGGTTCAGTCAAGCTAGCTTACTATGAATTACTCTCTAAGAAAATGGAATTTAGAACCCTTAAACAAGCGTACGAAGAGGTCGAAAAACTCCTTAAAAAAGTAAAAGTTGAATACAAGTCAAAAGCTATATCACAGTTAGACTTGGTAGAATCCGAAAATTTTAGAGACAAGGTAAGGGATTTAATGGACTCGACTGAGGAGGGTATAGGTTTAGCAACCCAAAAACTTACATTGCTCTTAAATGTTAACGGCTTAGACGAGGTGCCTACACCTATGCCGGAAAGCCTGCCCGATGACATTGCAAGTATATCTTTTACGCTTAAGGAATGCAGTGAGTTTGCATTAGTAAACAGCATTGATTTAAAAATTGCTAATTTGCAAATCCAAATGGCCAGTCAGAAGAAAAAAATTAGCAGATCAAAAATAATACCGAAATTTTATCTGGACGGCTCGTATGGAAGAGATGGCGAAGCTTTTGTTACACAACCGCTTGACTTGACTACTGTTTGGAGCGTTATTGGTAAGATGTCGTGGGGTTTATGGGGCAATTCAATGGAAACATCCATAATCAATGATAAAACGGACCCCAAGACTATTGTAGATTATGGAGTTAAAGTTGAAAATACTACATCAGAACTAAAGGTTGGCTTTCTGGATGATATGGATTATTTTGTTGATTCGAAAGAAAGTAGTGTCAGTTTTGTTCAATCAGAATCTGACCATCAGGAAGAAGTACGAAGAATTACAGAAGAGGTTCATGCTAATTATTATGACTACACTAGCTCGTATAGAGATATAAAAACTTACAGAAATGAAATAACATTGAGAAAAAGAAAATTAGCTCTTATGAAAAAGAAAAATAAATTATATGAAGTTCCAACCGTTCAGGTAATGGAAGAATCATGGGAATATGCTGAAACAATAGCTGCACATGCAAAAGCTTTATATCGGAATTATGCAGCTGTAACCAATTTGGAAAAAATAACTTTAGTTGCACTTAGGTAAAATATTTTTTGGAGGTGTCAAATTGAATATTGTACAAAAAGCAAAAATAATATTTTTGCAGCATTATAACAAACCTTCATCCCGAAGGATTATGATTATCGTCGGTGTTGTAGCACTTCTTCTCATAGCTGGATTTGGTATTAAAAAGATATTTTTTGATATCAAAAAACTTCTTACAGAAGAAGCTGAAATGGCTCAAGTAAAAGTGGAAAAAGCCAAACTCCAGGACTTTACCGACAAATATACAGTAATGGGCACGATTAAAGGATCCGTTGAAAATGAACTCCGCTTTGAAACTGACGGGATTATCGCCAGGTACAACTTTAAAGAAGGTGCCCGCATTAAAAAAGGGCAAATAATTTGTTCTCTCGATCCGAAAGATGCTTATACCAAAACTGACTATGCCAGAAGTAAATACACCAGCGAACAATCCAATTATTTTTCCGCATCGCAAAGGCTTAAAATCTATGAAGATCTTTTTAAAATGGAGGCATTAGCTGAAAGCAAACTGCAGGAAGCAAGGTATGAAACACAATCTGCTGAAGCAAAAATGAAAGCAGCTTTGGCAGAACTTGATCTTGCCCAATCTTCACTTGCAAAAACCAACCTGGTTGCTCCAAGCAGATTATGTCACATCACAAGATGTTATTGCAAAATTTATCAGTGGAAAAGACACTGTATTTGAAGCTGATATTCCAGAAAAAGATTTAACTAGTCTTAAAATCGGCATGGTTGTTAAGACTGAAGTGGACACTTATTC
>JBHPNE010000050.1:0-2529 GCA_042562855.1 Elusimicrobiota bacterium | reverse complement strand
GTTAAATACACTTTTTATAGCTAGATACATTCCATTGACTCTCTTTTTCTATTTTAATAGATTACCCATGTAATTTTTGTAAATTTATTTACTTTATAAGGAGTTTTAGCGCAAAGAACTGATTATTGCGGAAATTTTAATTCAAAAGACATAAGCAAGAAAATAATAGTTTGTGGTTGGGTACGCTTAAAGCATGACCATGTCGGCGTTATAAGAACCCTTTGTATATCTGCAGGAGAAAGATTTCAGAGGGAATTCATGAGCCTGGATACGTGCAAAGTATAATTTAAAAATTAAATATGAAAATCTGGGAAAAAATAATCCGTTACCGCAGTATTATTATTATTGTAGCCATCGCTATAACATTTATTCTAAGTTTTCCTATTTTGAAACTTAAACGTGATGCAAGCCTTTCAACTCTTGTTCCTGAAAACCATCCGGATTTCGTTTACAGCAAAAAAATAGAATCTACATTCGGGGCGAAAGAATTCGTCATTATAGAAATAAGCACAAAGGATTCTATTTACAATCCGTCTGTAATTAATCTTATTAGAGAATACACCGATTATTTAAAAACGCTTAAGTATACTCAAGGCTATGAAGTCTTAAGCATTACCTCTGCCGATGATATACAAGGGGATAATAATGAATTGGTAATTCTTCCCCTTATAGATAAAAATACAGTTCTTGATAAACAAGCACTGATTAAAATACGGAAAAAAATTGAAACAAACCCGCTTTACCACGGCAGGTTAGTAAGTTTAGATGGTAAAAATACCATAATCGTTGTAGACGTTTTACTTGAGACTTATTTGAGTGATATAGAAGGCCGTGATTTAATAAATAAGATACATTCAAAAGCTAAAAAACTTGGACAAAAGTATCGTGGAACTGAAATTTACATTTCAGGTCTGCCTATTGTTTCTACAACAATATCAAGCTACATGGCTCAGGACTTGAAAAATCTTTTTCCAATTGCTCTCACAGTAGTAATATTTTTTATGATATTTGTGTTACATAGTGCTTTTGCCATGGTGGCTCCAGTAGTAGTTGTTTTGTTTGGTATTATCTGGGTTCTTGGCATTAAAAGTCTTTTAAACTCACCGATTACAATCATAGAAACAGGAATTCCTGTTATGCTGGTCGCTATAGGCTGTGCTGACGGCATACATATTATGCACGATTTCCTTGGTATAAAAAGGAAAGGTTTTAGTTCCGAGCGCTCTGCGCGCATGGCTATACACAGGCTTGCGGTTCCAATAATAAATACTTCTGTCACAACGGCTATAGGAGTTCTTTCTTTTATTTCAAGCCCAAGCACGTCTTTAAGAAATATAGGATTATTTGTTGCTATGGGTGTTATGCTTGAAATGATGTTTTCACTTCTTCTTATTCCCGCATATGCATCATTTTATAAAGATCGGACGGAAAAAAAAGATAAAAAAGCGTTGTCTAGAAGATTAGGCGATGCTATGGATAATGTTATGCAATGGTTAGCCATAGTGATTGTAAAAAGAAGATTATTCATTATCGGGATTGCAATTATTACTATAATTATTTCTGTGTTCAGCGTTGCACGTATAAAAGTAGAAGCTAATGAGATTAAATATTTTAAGAAAAATGATCCGATTCGTTTGGTGGCTGAAAAGATTAAAAAGGATTTTGGCGGTATCTCAAATCTTGGTATTATAATAGAAGGTTCTGATTTAGATACTATTAAAAGGCCTAAAGTAATGCAGTATATATGGGATCTTCAATTATTTTGTGAGACACAAGATATTGTAAGTCACAGCGTTTCAATTGCTGATTATGTCAGGCGTATTAATTATGTTTTGCATGATAATGATCCAATGTATGATAGAGTCCCTTATGAAGAAGAAGAGATAACTTCAATAAGATCGGATGGTTTAAAAATAAGGGAGAAGGTAAAAGGTAGAGATCAAATTGCCCAGTTTTTATTATTGTATGAAATGACTGGTGGAAAAATAGAAAGTATGGTTGACGGGGACTATCAAATAGCGCGAATTATGTTACGGTTGAAAGACGATGGGACAATAGTTCTTGAGGAATTAGTTCAAAGTATTAATAAATACATAGCGGGTAATAAGTTGCAAAATATTTCAATCCGTTATACGAATCGTTATCTTTTGCTTACTGTTGCGCGGATAATACCAAGAAGCGTGTTTATAAGTGCCATAATTACGGTTATTGCTGTTTTTCTATGGTTGTCTCTGGTTTATAAGTCATATTTGGTTTCATTATTGATGATTATAACAGCTTTTACGCCTCTAATGTTTAATTATACAGTCATGCTTATATTTGGCGAAACGCTTAATATAGGGACAGCTATAATAACCGCATTGAATATCGGGATCGGCATAGATTTTACGATTCACTTTTTTGCATGTTTTAAACGAAATTTTTGGGTAACTAAAAAATATTCAATTTCCGTGGTTCGTGCAGTAAAAAGTATGTACCGGGTATTATTCAAAAATGCTTTTGTGGTTGGATTAGGATTTATGGTACTTG
>JBHPNE010000005.1:0-64451 GCA_042562855.1 Elusimicrobiota bacterium | reverse complement strand
TTAAACTATTTTTTATGCCTAAAATAAACAAAAAGTCTGCCGAAATTTTTATTATCTACTTTGTATCTATGATAAAGTTTTTTTATAACTTTGCTTTCCAAAAACCTTTTCACTCTTTTTTTTAAACTCCCGGATCCTTTGCCCGGTATTATCTCTAGTATATCGATCTTTTTCTTTACAGCATCGTTTATTGCAAATTTTAGCTCATACTCAATTAAGTTCCCTTTATTATAAATACCATGAAGATCAAGCTTTATCTTTGACATTATTCTGCTTTCTTTTACCTGCTGCACAACTCTCTATAATTGCAGTAATTACAAATAGAAAGATTTTGTGTCTGCTCAAATTTATCTTTCCCCTTAGGAATATTTTTTTCAATATTATCGCAGAATTCATACATTGCCTTAGTTTCTTCTTTTACTGTATTAGAGAATTTCTCTATGTCAGCTCCAGTGACCTCTATTTGCATTTCCTCATAAACGGGCTTCATGTACACATCTATGGGCACAATATCTTCAGGTTTTTTCCCAAAATGATATGACGCCCAGAGTGAATATCCCACAAGTTGTTTTTTATGCTTTATTTCATCTTTTTTACCGGTCTTCCAATCTAAAATATAAATTTTATTTTCTACCGGGAACAGGAAATCGACTTTGCAATATGCTTTGAGGTCGTTAATCCGTGTCTCACCATATCCCGGGGGCTCTATTACCCATCCCCTCTTATTTTCAATCGCCTTATCAATTATCCAATTATATCTTTTGCTGTTTATAAGATTATTTAATATAAGCTCTACCTTTTCAAAAAGAAGTTTAATATCAAGGGATGGGATAGCCTTATAATAAACTTCTGAAAAAGTCTTGGACTTACAATACTCATTTGTTTTTTCTTCGGCATATTTTAAGAATTTTGTTTTATCAATTGCTTTTTCAGTTTTTAGAAGTCTCTCCAGAAATACTTTTATCACGTCGTGTACGATATTGCCTATCTCCAGAGGTATGGACGTCATTTTCTTTAATGAATCAATCTTTAGCCTTCCGTATTCGGTATCGTATTTTGCATAATAATCGTAGTAATATTGCCGCCTGCATAGCATGAATTTATCATGCCTAGATACGGACCAGCCTAAAATATCGGTATAGCTGAATTTCTTAATCTGGTTTAGTTCCATATTCATATCTTGGATTTAATTTAGGAGTTTAACTAGAATTTTGTTAACGACTTGGGGATTTGCCTGTCCTTTTGATTTCTTCATGACAGCGCCGACAATTGCACCTATTGCACGCTCTTTGCCTGCTTTATATTCCTCAACCGCTTTGGGGTTCTCAAGTATGGCTTCCTCGCAAATTTTGATAACGGCAGATTCGTCAGAAATCTGCACCAAGCCTTTCTCTTTTACAATAGCATCAGGAGCTTTAGAGGTTTTAAACATTTCATCAAATACGGTTTTTGCAATTTTTCCTGATATCGTCCCGTCTTGTATCAGAACGATTAGCTTTCCCAGATCTTTAGGTAAAACAGGCGATTCTTTGATAGTTTTCTTATTGGCATTTAAACGGCCCAAAAGCTCCGTTGTCAGCCAGTTTGCAATAGGCTTAGCCGTCTTGGAAATGTCGCATTTTTCTTTTGTCTCATTTACAGCCTGTTCATAATAATCCGCCAAAGCTTTTTCGGAAGTAATAACTTCTGAATCATAATCCGATAAGCCTAACTCATTTATGAGTCGTTGGCGCCGCACTAGAGGGAGCTCCGGTAAAGATTTTTTTATTTCGTTAATATACTCATCATCCAGAATAATCGGAACCAGGTCGGGATCGGGAAAGTATCTGTAATCATGCGCTTCTTCTTTTGTTCTCATCGCGCGGGTAACTTTTGCATCCGGATCCCATAGTCTCGTCTCCTGGATAATTTTTTTCCCGGAATTAATTTCTTCGGTCTGCCTTTGGATTTCATAAGCCAATGCATCTCTCACCCCCGAAAGTGAATTCATGTTCTTTAACTCGGCTTTTGTGCCGAATTCTTTTTGGCCGACAGGCCTTATGCTGACATTTGCATCGCATCTGAATTTCCCCTCTTCCATATTACATTCAGAAACGCCCAAGTATTCAATAATACTTTTTAATGCGGCCAAATACTGGTAAGCATCTTCAGGCGTGCGCATATCGGGCTCTGAAACAATTTCCATGAGGGGTACGCCGGTACGGTTCAAATCAACAAGCGAATAGTCCAATTCTCTGCTGCCTATCGCATGAAGAAGTTTGCCTGCATCTTCTTCTAAATGAATTCTTGTTATACCTATTTTTTTCTTTTCGTTATTAACATGTATATCAATGGAGCCGTGTTCAATAACAGGCAGTTCATATTGTGAAATTTGGTAATTTTTAGGCAGGTCGGGATAAAAATATTGTTTTCTGGCAAAAACAGAGCGCTTATTGATCTTTGAGTTAAGGGCAATCCCTGTTTTTACAACGTATTCCACAACTTTTTTATTCAATACCGGCAGTACGCCCGGATTGCCCGTGCAAACCGGACAAATGTTCGTATTCGGTTTTGAATCGACAGAGGTTGAACATCCGCAGAATATTTTTGAGTCCGTATTTAACTGCGAGTGAACTTCAAGGCCTATAATTGTCTCAAATGCCATATTTCCTCTATACTATTTCCGGACGCTCTGAATGCCAATCCGTATTTTTCTGATAGTGATATCCGGCGCGCAGGATATCTTCTTCCTTAAAAAAATTCCCGATCATTTGCAGGCCAATGGGAAGTTTTTCACTAGAAAATCCGCAAGGAATAGATATTCCCGGAAGCCCTGCAAGGTTGCATGAAATTGTAAAAATATCTGATAAATACATCTGCAATGGGTCGGAAGTTTTTTCTCCAATTTTGAAAGCCGGCGTCGGACTTGTTGGCGTAACAATCAAATCTACTTTTTCAAAAGCTTTTTCAAAATCTTCCTTCACCAAAGTTCTTACACTCTGGGCTTTCCCGTAGTATGCATCATAATATCCCGCAGACAGTGCATAAGTTCCAAGCATTATTCTCCTCTTAACTTCCTCGCCAAAACCCTGGCCTCTGCTTTTTTCGTATGCTTCAAGCAAATTTTCAGCTTTTGCCCTAAATCCGTATCTTACACCGTCATATCTTGCTAAATTTGCTGAAGCCTCCGATGTTGCAAGAATATAATAAACTGCAACTGCATATTTTGTGTTCGGAAGCGAAATCTCTTTTACAACCGCACCCTGGCCCTCCAATACTTTAATGGCTTCCTTAACTGATTTTTCAACTTCTTTGCTCAAACCTTCTATAAAATATTCTTTCGGTATGCCGATTTTTAAACCTTTAATATCTTTTTTAATCAGCGACGGATAATCCGGTACTTTTCTATTTACCGAAGTTGAATCTTTACTGTCATATCCGGATATTATCTGAAGAAGAAGTGAGGTGTCTTCAATATTTCTTGCAAAAGGACCTATCTGATCAAGTGACGAAGCAAAAGCAACAAGCCCGTATCTGCTCACCGAGCCGTATGTCGGCTTCATCCCGATAACGCCGCAGCAAGAAGCAGGCTGTCTTATTGAACCTCCGGTATCAGAGCCGATAGATATCGGCGCCATGCCGGCCGAAACGCTTGCAGCACTTCCTCCTGAAGATCCGCCGCAGATGTGCAATGTATTCCATGGATTTTTTGTAGTGAAAAATGCCGAGTTTTCGGTAGAAGAACCCATGGCAAATTCATCCAGATTGGTTTTTCCTACAAAAACTGCATCGGAGGCTTTTAGTTTTTCTGTAACGGTAGCATCATACGGAGCTTTAAATTTTTCTAATATTTTTGAAGAGCAGGTGGTTGGAAATCCGTCAATTTGAATGTTATCTTTTATTGCAATCGGAACACCGGACAAAGACCCGACTTTTTCTCCTTTTTCTACTTTTTTATCCACTAATTCTGCCTGCTCTAGCGCACTATCTTTTAGGACTGTTACAAAAGCCTTAACCTTAGGCTCATACTTTTCAATTCTCTTTAAATATTCATTAACAATTTCGGTGCTCTTTAATTCGCGTGATTGTACTTTTTTTGCAAGTTCACGCGCGCTAAGCTCTAAAATATTGTTTCCCATACAAATTATCCTAAATTTTTTATGCCAGCAATAGTATTAAAACCACTTTTTCTTCTTTATGTATATAAATACCGTAAGAGTAGCTGCAACAATAAGACCTATAATAAAATACCACACTTTGTCATTTCCAAAAAAAGCGTGCTCGGGGAACTGAACATTCATCCCGTAATAACTCGCTATCAATAGTGCCGGCAAAAGGATAGTGGCAATAACTGTTAAAAACTTTATAACTTCATTGAGTTTGAGCGTTACGCCGGACATATAAATTTCCAAGAGACTGCTTATCATCTGATTGTTTGACGATATAGACTGGTTGATTCTTGAAAATTGAAAGAAAATGTCCCTGAAGTAGGCTTTCGATTTTTTAGAAATAAATTCGCTGGATCCTCTGGTAAAATACGTATAAACATTCTGCTGTGGTTCAGATACTTTGCGTAGATTTAAGAGGACTTTCTTCATTGTAAAGATTTCCTGCATTAATTCATTTGTCGGATTTTCTAAAACCTGATCCTCGATCTCGTCCAGTCTGTCGCTTAGTTTCTCCATTGCATTTTCAAAACCGTTAACTACCTTGTGCAAAATATTATAAAGCAGATTTTCCAGGCTTTTTAATTCCACTCCGGGCTTTAGCTTAGCTCTTTCAAATAATGAGTCTACTATTAGAAGCTCACCCGTGTGAACCGTTACAACGAAGCCCGAGCCGATAAATAAATCGAGCTCATAAATTGATTCTTCGAAATCAGATAAATCCTTTGCTTTTGTTCTAATACCGTGCACAGCAGTAAAAACGTATGTTGCAAATTCTTCCACCTTCGGATGATACTGAGGAAAAAGACAGTCTTCAATTGATAATTCATGGAACTTAAAAATATCGGCTAAAAGAGTTATTTCATCGCTTTCCAGAGTATTATTCTCAACGGTAATGTCCAGCCAAATAAGCTCCGGCTTTTTCTTAATAATAGAGGGGATTTTTTTAATGCTCGTTTCGGTGATACCTTTTCCATTTTTTAAATAAATTGCCTTGATCATGATAACCCTCTGTTAAGTTAGATTTATTCCAATACTTTGGATACTTTAAAGAAATTGTCCTCTTTTTCAGGAGAATTATTAATAATTTTTTCTATAAGTTCGTCGGAAGACTTCTTTACCTTGTCTTCCCTCCATACGTTTGATAAATCCAAAACGTGGCTCGTTGGTTTAACACTTTTGGTGTCTACTTCATTAAGCTGATCAATATATGAAAGAATTGATTCCAGCTGAGACGCAAACTGCCCTTTTTCTTTTTCGGTCAGCTCTAACCTTGCAAGACGTGCAACATATTCAACATCTTTTTTTGTGATTTTCATGCGTTTTTCCTTTAAAACACCTTGATTATACTATAATTTTAGCCAATTATTTCAAGATTTGCATATTTTACAACAAGTTTCTTCCACTGTCCGGAATCAAATAGTACAACCAGTTTAAAATTTTCTCCTAAACCTGTTTTATCTATTATTTTACCCTCTCCGAATGTTCCATGTTTAACCCTTCCGCCTAAAATATATTTCCCGCTTTCCCCATGCTCCCTTACCGGAATCTGCTCTCTGACAAAACTTTTGCTGTAGTCTAAGGTTTTGGCAGCATATGCCGGTTTAATGTCCATGTCAACATCCATATCCGGGGTAATTTTATCAGGAATATCTATCCCGGTTTCTCCAATGAATCTGGACGGCATATTCCATCTGCTCTTGCCGAAAACTCTTCTCTCTGCTGCCCAGCTTAGAAACAAATACTTCTTGGCCCTTGTCATGCCGACATACATGAGCCTGCGCTCTTCTTCAAGTTCTTTGGGATCAAACGATGCTTCTCCTATCGGGAAAAGCCCCTCTTCAAGACCTGTAATAAACACAGAATTAAATTCTAAACCTTTTGCAAGGTGCAGTGTCATTAAAGTAACTTTCTCCTGATCGTCATCCAAATCGTCGACGTCGCTGATAAGTGAAACTTGGGTCAAATACCCGGACAAGGATTTATCAGGCGACCTTCTCTCAAACTCATCAATAGCGGATATTAATTCATAAATATTTTCTATTTTGCTTTTTGCTTCGATTGTATCTTCTGCTTCAAGCTCTTTAATATATTCTGTTTTATGGACTACATCGCGCGCAATTTCTAAAACGGTCATTTCATCTTTTTTCGCTCTGAAACTTTGAATAAAGCACTTGAAATCGCGCAACACTTTTGTAATATTTTTTGAAAGCCTGGTTTCTTGAGCATAATCTACTGCGCTCCATAAAGAAACGGATTTTTCTTTTGCAATTCCTTGCAATATTTCCATAGAGGTTTTACCAACACCTCTTCTCGGGACATTGATCACCCTCTTAAAGCTGACATCGTCGTTCGAATTGTGTATAAGCCTCATGTACGCCAAAATATCTTTGACTTCGGCCCTTTCATAAAACCGCATCGAACCAATTACCGTATAAGGAATACCTGCCCTTCTGAAAGCATCTTCAAAAACACGGGATTGGGCATTTGTCCTGTAAAAAACCGCAAATTCATTAAGCTTGATTTTTTCTTTGCCTTGAAGAAATTCTACTTCATCGGCAATTTTTTGGGCTTCTTCGAGTTCGTTTATATTTTCATTTATTCTAATTTCGTTGCCTTCATCATTTTTTGTCCAAAGTTTTTTCTCTATCCTGTCTTGATTATTCTGCACCACATTCCATGCACAGGATAAAATATTCGGCGTAGAGCGGTAATTCTGCTCTAGCTTAATTGTCCGGCAGCCCGGATAGTCCTTTTCAAATTCTAGTATATTTTTGATGTCAGCACCCCGCCACGAATACACCGACTGGTCGTCGTCGCCGACAACACATATGTTTTTGTTTTTTTCAGACAAATATTTTGTGAGCATATACTGCGCATGGTTTGTGTCTTGGTATTCATCTACCAAAATATACTTAAATCTCTCCTGATATTTCTTTCTTATGGCTTCGTTGTCTCTAAGAGCCAAAACAGAATACATGAGCAGATCCCCGAAATCCAACGCGCTGGTTCTTGCAAGCTTTTGCTGATAAAGTTTATAAACCGAGGCCGTCATTTGCCTCAAAAACTCTCCTTCAGACGAGGTCTGTACTTCATAATTTTGCGGTTCTATCAGATCGTCCTTGGCCCTGCTGATCAATGCAAGAAAACGGCTGGGTTTGAATTTTTTATCGTCGATTTCGAGCTCTTTTATACATTCTTTTATGACATTTTTCTGATCCGTTGTATCATATATTAAAAAATCCGAAGCTAATCCTATGTTTTCTGACTCTGTGCGTAAAAATTTTGCACAAAAAGAATGAAAGGTTGAAATATTTACATTTGCGCCTTTCCCAGGGACCAAAGAATCCACGCGTTTTCTCATTTCCCCTGCAGCCTTATTGGTAAAAGTTACAGCCATTATATTCCACGGCGCTATACCGTTTTCTAAAAGGTAAGCAATACGATATGTAATAACACGGGTTTTACCGGTGCCAGCTCCGGCAAAAATAATCAGAGGATTATCAATATGCAGGACAGCTTCTTTTTGGTCTGGATTTAAGTCGTTTAGAAAAGGTTTCATTTTTTTGATTCTAAAATCAATAATTTTGTAGCATTATAACAAAATTATTTAGCAGACACAACATAAACCCAGCAAACCTACAATTTATCAAAATATCGTTATAAATTCAGTATTTTTTATATTTATTTCACATTTTTTCCTGGACAATTACAGCATTTTGTACTATCAACTGGTTGTAGGGAAGAAGTTTTACTAATAAGGATACGATAATGAAAATGTATTTAAAAATCATTACTTTTTTTGTCTGCATAAGTGCTTCGCTAGCTCTCTTATCCGGGTGTGCGAAGCTGACCAATTTTCTTATAGGCCGGCCGATGGACACTAAATATTCGGACGACCAGCTAATAACAAATACAGATACGACGATTGTTTACAAGGGAACACCTGTTGAAGGAAATGAAATATGGACGGTCAGTGTTCCCGAAATCACAAGCCCTGATACACAGACAATTGATTGTTATGCCTTACTGGATGATGATGAAAATAATATGCATCTGCTGCCTTGGGAAAGCCCGGGCGGAACCATGCATAAATGCGACATATTTACAGGAGAAGTCCAGTTTAAAAGCTGGCATGTTCTTTTTGTTCCCGAACCGACAGCTTTGTATGACGGCCATATTTCCGTACAATACAGTTACCGTATATATATCAGAGCCGAAGATTCCGTTACGCACGGAAGTGATAATACATTCAATACATTAATATATGGAAAAACAATAGAATAATATTTCTTGACAAAGTACGTAAACATGTAGATAATATTGGTATAATACTTGAATAAAGGGGTAATATGAACAAGCCGTTAAAAGTATTTACTCTTTTTTTTGTTTTTGCTTTCATCGCTGTGAGTTTTAGCAGCTGTTCAGAGCTCACAAATTGGATGATAGGCCGTAAACAAAAAGATAATAAAAAAACTGTTGTTTACCGAGGCCAGCCTGAAACCGGTGTTGAGGTACATAGAGTTGATACCCCTGAGATAAAAGATCCAAACACGCAGGATGTTAGATGCTATACAACCGAATACGACGAGGACGGCACTCTCCGATTACTCCCATGGGATAATGATACCGTATTTTCTCAAAGCAACCTTGCAACCGGAGCAATGTATTCCTCGCACGAAGCAATGGTACATGCAGGATACGTGGAATTCAGAAGCTATGACCCGTCGGGTAGCCCTGAGACACCGGCTTTGCATGACAGCGGCCATAACATTGATTACTGGTACCGCATATACATTGAAACATATGATTCTTCATCCAACAACAGTATTCAGCAGACGGAATACAATTCGTTAATTTACGGAGAACAACAGTAAAAATCTTAAACCTAAAAAATTAAAAAAATGGGACTGACACGCCTTTAAGTGTCTGTCCCTATTTTTCTAGTTCCTATTTGACAATTTAATCCTGTTGTAATAGAATGGTTCGACGTTATGGATAATATCAATGTAATTCAAGCGATTATTTTAGGCATTGTTGAAGGGCTAACAGAGTTTCTGCCGATCTCATCCACCGGACACTTAATATTAGCAAATGAATTTATGAATATTTCCGGAGAAAAAGCAAAACTGTTCGATGTATTCATTCAACTCGGAGCTATTCTTGCTATTGTCTACAACTACAGAGAAAAGATTCTTTCAATAATACAAAAATTGCCAAGTGATAAAAAAACTCAAAATTTTGCTTTAAGCATTTTTATTGCCTTCATTCCTGCAGCTGTCGTGGGGCTTTTAACACACAAGCTTATAAAGGAATTTCTATTCGGCCCAGTTACGGTTGCTATTGCGCTTATTGCCGGAGGATTGCTAATTCTGATTATTGAGCGTCAGCAACATTCAAACAAAATATCTGAAATGGATAATATTGCGCTTAAAGTTGCTTTATTTGTAGGATTAGCTCAAGTCCTATCATTATTCCCAGGAGTGTCACGCTCCGCCGCAACAATAATGGGAGGCCTACTTGCTGGTATGACAAGAAAAGCTTCAACGGAGTTTTCATTTTTTTTAGCGATACCGACAATGTTTGCCGCAACACTGTTTGATTTGACAAAAAGTATCAGTATCCTGGAAATGTCGGATTTTTTAATTTTGGCAATAGGCCTTATAACAGCTTTCATATCTGCCTTGTGGGTAATAAGATGGTTTATCAAATTTGTATCTACAAATAATTTTAGGCCTTTTGCGCATTATAGGATTATTTTCGGGCTAATATTTCTAGTATTTTTCTTAATGAGTAAATAATTATGTTAAATAAAATTTTGTTTTTAATTAAACTGCCGACAGCTTGGTTAAAAAAACTGTATGACTGGACAATTCACTGGTCCAGAACTGCGCAGGCTCCATATGCGCTTTTTACTATTGCTTTTGCCGAAAGTTCATTTTTTCCTATTCCGCCGGATGTTCTTTTAATTCCCATGGTCGTTGCAAACAGAAAAAAATGGATATTTATTACCTCCATATGCTTAACAGGCTCAGTTTTAGGGTCTCTTCTGGGATACTTCATCGGTTGGGGGCTTTATGAAACAATTGGGAAACCTATCGTGGAAATATACAATTTACACCATGCTATGCAAGTTGTAGGACAAAAATTTTCGGAAAATGCCTTCCTGACAATTTTTACCGCAGCATTCACTCCCATACCCTACAAAGCTATTACAATTTCCGCGGGACTGTTCTCAATTTCACTGCCTGCACTTGTCACTGCTTCTGTTATGGGAAGAGGTGCAAGATTTTTTATTGTTTCGGGTGCTTTAAGAATATTTGGTGAAAAAATTGAAAAGTCTATTGAAAAGTATTTTGATATTCTTTCTATCGCTTTTATAGCACTTCTTATCGGCGGTTTTATATTATTAAAATATGTTTTGAAATAATTTTAAGTCCCTGCTTCGTCCGTCATCTCCTCAACAACTTCTTCCTTACTGTTTCTTTTTTCCATTTCAGCAATTCTATCACTCCGGCCATAGACACCGGATTTCGTATTTGATTTTAGAGCGTCTCTTTTATAAACGCTTCTTGAGTTCCACAAAATCCACTCGGGCACATCATTATCATAACATGCTTGTATCTGTTCTCTGATTTCTTTTACTCCATATATGTGGCCCAACGAAAAGCTCTGCAAATATGGGCGAATTTTTGAGATAGGCAGCCTCTGCGTTGCTCCCTTGATCGCCATGTAAACAGTTTCATAAGGCGAAGCATCAGGATTTTCTATGCCGAATTCTCCCGGATAGTAGTGAGAGGGATAAACCATAGGACTCACATAGTCCGCGTTTGCTCCCATAAGCACAATATCCTGCCCTATACCTAAGTCTCCGTCCGTGGTTGTAGTAAGACCAAAAACATCTACAGAAACTTTAACACCCAAAGGTTTTAATCTATTATTAGCTTCTTTCAAAAAACCCACCATAGCCCCCGATGCCGTTGTGGAGGATTTGATCTCGCTATAGACACATTTGCTCACTTCTCCGTCGGAAGGAAAGCGTGTATAATCAAACTGAATTTCCTGAAACCCCAGCTCTACTGCTCTAACAGCTATATCAATATTATATTCCCAGCTTTTTTTATTAAAGGGGTCTATCCATTTGTTGCCGGCATAATCTTCCCATGCATCTCCGGATGAATTCTTTACCAGCCATTCAGGTTTAACTTTTGCCATTAGGTTATCCTTAAAAACTACTATTCGGGCTATTGTATAAACTCCGCTTTCATTCAAATACTCCAAATATTCTTTTAAGTCCGGGATCACGTTTACTGAAGAACCGTACTTTTTTGCATTTTTAAATCCTGAAATACGTACTTCTCCATCGTATTCCTTAATGGCGATTACTACTGTATTTAATTCGGTTTCCTGAAGCATTTTGTTTATGCCTGAACGAAGCTTTTCTGATCCTGCAACCCATCCGGTAATATGAATACCGCGAACATATTTCGGCTTGGTAAACACTGTTTTTGGCTTTTCAATTTTTCCTTTCTCCGATCTAAAAGTAAGGCCGAAAAACGACAAAGATGAGACCAAAGTCCAGCCCCAAAAGATAATAAAAGCAACTAAAAACAACAAAAGTATGATTTTTTTCGCAGTATTCATTCTGTCTCCAAATATTTAACAAAAACTATTTTTTTGCCTCAACCTGATATATTTTAACCGGCTTTGTCTTTCCCTTTATTTTTACTTCACCCAAATATTTTGTTTTCACCAACTCTTTCACTAAATTTTGAGTTGCTTCTGATATTAATATATTAGTTTTATATTCCTTATTTAAGTTCTCCAGCCTGCTACCAAGATTTACGTTATCGCCTATAACAGTGTATTCCATTTTATCTTTCGAACCCATATTGCCGACGATCATTTCTCCGGTATTTATTCCTATACCGATATCCAAATTCTTTTTTCCTTCACTCAGCCATTTTTTCTGAAGCTTCTTTAGCTCTTCTATCATTTCAACCGCACACAATACAGCTTTTTTAGCATGGTCTTTTTGCGCTATCGGCGCTCCCCAAAAAACCATTATTGCATCTCCAATAAATTTATCCAGTGTTCCATCGTATTTAAAGACCACATCAACCATTTTGCTCAAATATTCATTAAGCAGTTCAACAACTTCTTCAGGATTTAGCGATTCAGATATCGTAGTAAAATCCCTGATATCTGAGAATAACACAGTTAAGTCTTTCCTTTCCCCGCCCAGTTTCAGATTATCGGGATTAGACAGAATGGACTCCATTATGGTTGAACTCAAATAACGGCTGAAAGTATGTTTTATCCACCTTTTTTCTTTTTCTTCCGTGATAAATCTATACAGCAGTATTGATCCGTAGCTGAGTAACAAACTAAAAACGGGCGCTGCAAATTCTGCGTATACGTTTTTTGAAGCAAACAAAAAATAAACGACTAAGCTAAAAAAACAAAGAATAAGGAAAAATATTGTTCCCGATTTTATGGGGGATAATTTATACAAAGCAAATCCGGGCAGCAACGCAAAAAGCATTATCAATATGCCGGTCCACACGGACGCAATAGGCCTTAAGTAGTTTTTAAGCAAAATATTTGATATTAAATTCGCGTGGACCTCAACACCCGGAAAATTCGGAGCAAAGGCAATAGGCTTAAAATCGAACAGGCCGGATGCAGTACCGCCAACAAGGACAATTTTGTTTTTAAAATCACTTTTATTAATTTGATTATTAAGTACTTTATAAAACGGGTAATAAGGAAAGCTTCCGTATTCACCGGCAAAATTTAAGAGCACCTCATCATACTTGTCTGTTTGTATGTTTTTATCGGCCAATATTTCAAGGGTATCTTTGTCAAAATACTTTGATAAGGCGGCCAGCGATATGGAAGGAAGTATTGTGTTATTATATACCTTATATACCGGTGCTTTCCTGCAGACACCGTCTAATTCGGGAAATATGTTTGAGAATCCGGCGATTGCAGCATCTTTAACATTTTTAATCGGCTCAAGGAAATTTATGGGCTTACCGTTGTCATCGTATTGGAAATATGATGCAACAATCACATTTCCTGCCTTTTTACAGGAGCGTACAAAATATGCATCCGACGCCGGATTTCTTTTGTCTTCTTCCAAAAGGAGCATATCAAAAACTATTGCCTTCGCCCCTACCAAGGTTAAATTATCAATGAGTTTTCCGTGATGAGCCCTATCCCATGGCCATCTGCCAAGATGTGTGAAGGATTCTTCATCGAAAGCCACTATTACAATTTCTTTGGACGGCTCAATCGGACCCCTTATCCTAAACCTATTGTCCAGGGACATGTTTTCGAGTGGATCAAACATTCCAATCGCCCAGGCAGAAAGCACCAACAAGCCGACACCTAAAGCTATTAAATAAATAACTAGCCTATTTTTATTCATTAAGATGAGATAAGAAAAGAATTTTTAAGACAAAATTTTATCAATTGCTATTTCTTCCTGTTTTTGGCTGGCCATGTCCTTAACAACAACTAAACCTTTTTTAAATTCCTCTTCGCCGAAAATAATTGTTTTTACTGATTTTATTTTGTCTGAAAGCCTGAGCTGGTTCTTGAGGCTTTTATCGGCGAACGGACCCTCGATGGAAATATTATCGATTTGGCCTATTGATTCCATAAATTTACTTTTTGAAGTTTTTGCTCTCAATTTGGAAACGAATGAGAAAGCTTGGTTTTCCAAATCTTTGCTTGAAACAGCAACAAAAATTACTTTAGGTTTTTCTAAATTGCCAAGTATTTTAAGATTTTCGGCAGCCATAATTACACGCTCGGACCCAAGGGCAAAACCTATGCTGGGGGTGGCTGCCCCACCAAGTTCTCTTACAAGATTATCGTACCTGCCCCCTGCAGCAAGTGCATCCTGTGAACCAACGCTTTTTGAACGTATTTCAAAAACCGTGCGGGTATAATAATCGAGCCCTCTTACTAACTTATGGTCAACCACAAACTCGCATCCCGCGCCTTTTAACAATTCTTGGACTTTATCAAAATGCTCTTTACAGCCTTTATCTAAAAAATCTTCCATTTTCGGCAAATTATTGAATTTATCGGCGTCAACCTTGCAGTCGAGAATCCTCAAAGGATTTTTCTCAATCCTTCTTTTGCAGTCATCGCATAGATCTTTAACTGTAGCAAAATATTTCTTTATCGCTTCACGAAATTTTGGGCGGCAATTGCTGCATCCAAGCGTGTTTAAATAAATTTTCGCATCCGTAACGCCAAAAGCATTAAATATCTCGGATGATAGAATAATTGTTTCCGCATCTGCAGCAGGCTCATTGTTTCCGAAATATTCCGCCCCTACTTGAAAAAACTCCCTATACCTTCCGGCCTGAGGCCTCTCGTAACGGTACATCGGTCCGATGTAAAAATATTTGCCGATCGGATCGCTTTGCGAAAGATGGTTTTCAATATATGCCCTTACCAATGAAGCTGTGCCTTCGGGGCGAAGAGCAAGATTTCTTCCCTTTCTATCTTGGAACACATACATTTCTTTTTCCACTATATCCGTTGTCTCGCCGATTGACCTGGAAAAGAGTTTTGCATCTTCAAATGTCGGAGTAACAACTTCTGAAAAATTATGTTTAACAAATATTTTTCTGCATATTGTATTAAGATGGTTTAGCTTATTGACCTTATCGCCCCACAAATCATGTGTGCCGCGCGGTGCCTTGTAATTCATCTATCTACCTCGTTTAGTTTTTTTTATCGTTTAAATCCGGGATGCGTTTGTTTAAATCCGGCATAACAATTCCTCCGGATATAATAGCCCTGACGGCTTCATCAACACTTATGCTGATATGTATGAGATCTTGCTCTCTGACAAATATCAAAAAACCCGTTGTTGGCGTAGGTGATGTTGGCACGAATACTTTAACATTCACTTCTGCCCTGTCTTTTATATCTATTTTTCCTGTTACAAAACCCAATGCATAAGACCCTTCCCTTGGAAATTGAACCATGGCAACACTCTTGAAATTTTTGGTTTGCGAAAAATAATTCATAAACTGCCTGAACGCTTTATAAATACTATTTACGAAAGGCAGCCTTGCAAGAAGCCCTTCAAGCCAGTGTATTATCCTCTTGCTCACTATTTGTGTAGCAAAAACTCCGGTAAGCCATATTGCAGCTATTGTGAGGATAAAACTCACTAATCTAAGCAATAAATTCACTTCATCTTTGCCAAAAAAAAGTTTTACAAACGGCTTTAAAAACGGTATAGCAAGACTGCTGACCAAAGAAAATATAATCCATACGATGTAAAAAGTACCCAATAACGGGAGAATCGTAATTATCCCGGTGATAATGTTCTTTTTAATATCAAGTTTAAAATTTCCCATTTCAAACCTCCTCTAAGTAATTAAATATGGTTGATCCAGAGCAAAGCGTAGGATATGCTGCCCCCTAATTAAGTTATACTATAAATTCTTTTCCTAATTGTATCAGTTTTTTTGCCTTTTCACTAGAATCCGATTCAATGTAAAGACGGACTATTGGCTCGGTCCCGGAGAACCTTATCCCTATCCAGGAATTGTCTTGTAAAATAAATTTATACCCATCAAGCGTAACCGTTTTTTTTATCTTATACTCACCAAAACTTTTCAGGATTTTCTTCTTTAATTTTAATCGGAATTTTTCTATGCCTTTCGTCGTTAGTTTGAAATTTATCCTTTCTGAATATATTTCGCCTACAAGACCTTCTATTTCTTTTAAAGTTGTTTTAATCGATTTGTTATTCATGGCAACCATTTCCGCCATAAGCAAACATGCAAGTATCCCGTCTTTTTCAGGGATGTGATTTCTTATTGTTAAGCCGCCCGATTCTTCTCCGCCAATAACAAATTTCTCCTTTGCTTCAACCATAATACTTGCGATGAATTTAAAGCCTACCGGAGTTTCGCGCACTTCTAAACCAAACTTGTCCGCAATTTTATCAACCATATGGGTTGTCATTACGCTTCTTGCAACAATACCTTTCCATTTTCTGCTCTTTATAAGATGATACAACAAGACAGATACAACTTGATTAGGGTTTATGAATGTCCCGTCGGAATCCACTATACCGAATCTGTCCGCATCGCCGTCAGTTGCAAGCCCTAAGGTGCAGGATTCTTTTTTCATTATATCAACAAAGTCTTTTAAATTTTCTTTACTTGGCTCAGGGGCCCCTCCGCCAAACATTACATCTCTGTTTATTCTAACTACTTTATTACTAATCCCTGCGTCATTAAGCAGTTTGTCTAAATAGCCCGCAGCTGTGCCATTGAGGAGATCAACTGCTATCTTAATACCGCTGTTTTTAATAGCATTAAAATCTATTAATTCTTTAATTCTTTTTAAATAAAGCGGCGCGGGGTCAATATATTCTATGAGATTTTTAGCTTTAGCGTCATCCAGGCTGATGCTCTTAATGTCTTTTTGTTTGAGTGTCTTGCAGTATTTCTCGATAGCTTTTGTAGTTTTTGGTAGCGCTGGGCCTCCCCAGGATGGAGAAAATTTGAGACCGTTGTAGTTATATGGGTTGTGTGAAGCGGTAAAATTTATTCCGCCTTCCAGTTTTCTCCTTAGGATTTCAAACGATACAACGGGGGTCGGCGTGTTTCTGTCGCAGATAAGAGCTTTGATCCCGTTTGCCGCAAGCACCTGTGCACAAATTTCCGCAAACTTTTCCGAGAGAAAACGGGTGTCATATCCTACAATAATTTTTATAACACCGCTATCTTTCTTTTTTGAGCCTGTTTTCAAATACTTACAAATTGCCTGCGTAACTAACCGTACGTTATCAAAAGTAAAATCATCTGCTATTAGCCCTCTCCAACCTGATGTCCCAAACTTGATCATGAACAAACCTCTTTTATCCGCGTAAAAATCCCTCTATGTACAATTTTCGGCAGTTTTGTTTGAAGATTTTGTGCAACTTTTCAATGGGGTGATTTTAACAAATTCAGATACAAGAATCAACGGATTTTACGATTTTAAAAGTTCAAGCATTATGCCCTTGAAATTATTTTTTTTGTCTCTTTTACAACCTTTTTATCCCACCATCCCATCTCTGTTTCATTGTCTATAATTTCAAAAGCTTTGCCTTGAGACATTGCAGGCCTATATGATCTATCGCTTGTTAGAGCATCATAAACATCTATTACTGACATTATTCTTGCAATTAAAGGAATCTGGTCTCCGATTAAACGATCCGGATATCCCGAACCGTCAGCTTTTTCATGATGAGAACGAATTATATCCAGAGCCGGCCTGATGGAATTTAGGTGCTGGCATATTTTTTCTCCCCGCTCGGGATGAGTTTTAACCATTTCAAATTCAGATACATCAAGTTTTTCAGGTTTGTTTAAAATTGCATCGGGAACGGCAATTTTTCCTATATCATGCAGTATTCCGCCCTTATAAAGTGCTTTTTGCTCCTCTTCAGGAAGCATTAGCTGATGGCCGACCAGAAGCGATAATCTGCTTACTCTCTCCGTATGACCTTGCGTATATTTGTCCTTTGCCTCGATCGCACTTGCCAAAGAAAAAATAACAGCCTCCGAAGAATCCAGATCGTCATTTAAAAATTTTGCATGTAATAAAGCTTTTACTCTTGTGATAAGTTCAATCGATTTGAAGGGTTTTGAAACAAAATCGTCGGCACCGACCTCGATTGATTTTAATTTTTCGGTCGGCCCGATATATCCGGTAATTATTATTATAGGGATAAGTCTCAAAGAAGGGTTACTTTTTACCTCTCTGCATATCTCTCTGCCTGTCATTCCGGGCATGTAATTATCGACTAATATAAGGTCCGGTTTTTTAGCTAGAATATTATTTAATGCGGTTTTTCCGTCGTTGACGGCAATGATATCGTATCCCTGGCTTATCATAAGCTGGCCCAAAATTGCGGTATCAGCCTGGTCGTCGTCTGCAATTAAAACTAGGGGTTTTTTCTTAGTGAAGATTTCCATAACCATATATTACCATTTATTTAATATAAAAAAAAGAAACCGCATATGCGGTTTCTAATTTTCAGCATCCAACGATAAAATAACAATCTTTTAAGTTCTTGCAAACTTTTTCTCTTTATATCCCTTCCATCTCATCTCACCTAAAACTCCCTGTACAATATTTGTAAGATGGTCTCCGATTTTTTCAAGATTGTCGATTAAATCTACAAATATGATCCCGCTCTTTATATCGCATACACCTTTATTTAATCTTTCAACGTGTCCTTTTTTCAAATCCTTTTGAAACATATTAATTTTTTCTTCTCTTTTTAAAACTTTTTTAGCCAACTGTATGTCATTATCTTTTAAAGCAATTTCTGTTTCTGACATCATTGAATTTAGCTCACTCCACATATTTTTTAGGCCTTCTAAAGCATTGTCGGATAAACAAAGTTTCTCATCCATCTTCCTGTCGGCTAATTCACAAATATTTTTAGAATGGTCCCCTATCCTTTCAATATCGTTGACACTGTGAATTAACACGGGGAGCTCCTCGGTTTCTTCCTTAGCAAGATTTCTTTGTGAAAGCTCAATTAAATACTGGGTGATTTCAGACTGAAGATTATCTACTGCCTGCTCTAAATGATCAATTTCTTTTAAACATTTTGCATCATTTTTTATGAATCCCTCCCAGGCCGCAGATATTGACCTATTCGCCAATGTAAGCATGTAAACAGTTTCTTTGTAAGCAACTTCAAGCGCAATCGGAGGCGTGTCAAGAAGATGTTTCTCCAAATACTGTGTTCCAATTTCTACTGCTCCTGGTTTTTTAGGGACAAGCCATATGCTGGTTTTTTCAAGCCAATTAATGAATGGATACACAACTATTGTATTAACAATATTAAATATACTGTGAGAAACAGCAATATAAAACATGACCGTCGTAAGACTTAGCTCAATTGGCATAATAAATATTATTCCTGCCTCAAACCATCCCAAGTAGATAAAAATCAATACATACAAACTCCCTATAACGTTAAATAATGTATGAGCCATCGCAGTTCTTCTTGCTGCCAAATTTGCCCCCACACTCGCTAACTGTGCGGTAACAGTAGTGCCTATATTTGTTCCAAGCATTATGGGTATTGCTGCAGTAAAACTTAAAACGCCGCTAAATGCCAATACCTGAATAACTGCCAATGTAGCACTTGAACTTTGCAATAATACAGTAAAAACAAGCCCAACAAGCAAACCAAGGAGCGGGCTGTGGCTAAGCGAAGTAAACATATCTATAGTCCATAGGCTGTCTTTCAGCGGCGAAAATGCATCTTTCATAAATGAAAGGCCTATAAATAAAATACCAAAACCAAGTATGACCTGCCCTGCAGCTTTTATTTTTCTGGTCTTGCCAAATTGCATGATAACAAAACCGATACCTATAGCAGGCAAAGCATATGTTGTAACTTTAAAAACAGACATTGAAGAAACAAGCCAAGCAGTAAAAGTAGTACCAATATTTGCCCCGATTATGACACATATTGCTTGTTTTAGCGCAAGTAAACCCGCATTAACAAAACCAACTACCATAACTGTTGTAGCACTGGATGACTGTATAAGAATGGTAACAATCGCCCCGACTAAAATCCCAACCAAAGGAATCTTTGTTGCCATATGTAAAATCGCCTTTAATTTTTCCCCGGCGACTTTTTTTAAACCATCAGACAAAAACTGCATTCCGAAAAAGAAAAACCCTAAGCCCCCCAATAACGGAAAAATCATTTCTTTGAACATTATTCCTCTCTATTTTTGAAATACTTTATTTGAATTGAATATTTACTAAATTGTCACGAGATACTATCAAAATTAAAATCAAAAGTCTATACCGCTTTTACTGCTGTTTATGGCTGATTATTTGTGCAGTTTTGGAAAGAGTATTCTTAACAAAATCCTGAAACCTTGACATGTACCAGAAAGCGATCGGGGTAAGAATGAAGGTGAAAAGAATTGAAGCTGTCATACCACCCACAACTACAGCGCCTATAGATGCCTTGGCTGCATTGGGATCAAAAACTTGCGGAAGCGCGCCAAAAACAATTGCCAAAGATGTCATAAGTATTGCCCTGAATTTCACGGAAGCGCCTAACCATAAGGCGTCCTTAACGCATTTGCCGTGTGCCATTTTTTTCATAGTATAATCAAGCATAAGGATTGAGTTGTTGACCACAAGCCCTACGATCAGAATCATTGCCATCATGGCGCCTATATTAAATGAAAACTCAAAGAAAAACATAAACATAAAAACGCCGAAAAATGCCGTAAGAACTGAAGTCATTATAACGAAAGGGTAGCTAAATGAATTCAAGATTGAAACTAAAAGCATATATGTGAATAACACAGCCAGGATAAAAGCGAGGCCAAGCTGTTTTTGAGATTCCTCTGCAAACTCCGCTTCTCCGACGTATTTATAACCATATCCTTTCGGAAAATCAATATCTTTAAACTTTTCACGAAGCAACTCTCTAACCTGGCCTGTAGTTGATTTCGATAAAAAACCATCAACCTGTATAACCCTGCTTTTGTCTCTGCGAAAAATTGTTGAGTAGCCCTTTTGAACGGTGAGTCTCCCCAATTTTGAAATGGGAACCAGACCGTCTTGAGTCATTATTGAAATATTTCCAATATTATCGATGGTCTCCTTGTATTTATCATCCATCTCAATCTGAATGGTATATTCTTCACCTTTTTCTTTATAAACATTCGCATCATTTCCTCTGATAGCAAATTTTAAGACATCCCCAACCTGAGAATTTGTTACTCCAAACTGTATCATTTTTTTCTTATTCGGAATAAACCTTATCTCATTCTTCGGTTCCTTATAAGAAGATTTCGTTGATCTTATATATCCTGTTTTCATCATGATTGTCCGCATTTCTTTTGAAATCTCAATCATCTTATCATAATCGGCCCCTTCAACATTTACCGTAATATCGCCGCCGGCGCCGCCCATTCCCTCGCCTCTTGCAAAAGATATGTCGGCACCTGGAATTTTGGAAGCTTCAGGAATAAGACTGTTTATAATATCTAAGTCAAACCTTTTTCTTTGTTTTAAGGGCAGTAAATTCACTGTAACTTGAGCTGTTTCGGAACCATCCTTTCCGACGTAGCTTAAGAAGCTTGATATTTCAGGGACATCTTTTAGCAAGTCTTCAATTGCCTCGACTTTTTCAAGCGTACGATTCAGCGGAGTTCCTTGTTTAGTTTCGATAGTCACCACTATTTTATCCTGATCTGATGCAGGAAAAAATTCGCTTCCAATATATCTCATAGGATAAGCAAGGGACACCATCAAAAGTGCGCATAGCAGAACTATTTTTTTAGGGTGCTCAAACATTTGATGAAATACAATTCTGTACTCTGCTACCAGAAAATGCATCATATTCTGCGGGAAAAGGTACAATTTCCGCCATATAGTCATCTTCTTTTGCTTCACTTCATCCTTGTTTATAGGCTTTAATAATAGTGCGCATAACATCGGAGTTAAAGTAAAAGAGGCAAGAATTGAAAATATTGTCAGATAGACAACGGTCATCCCGAACTGCTTCATAAATTGTCCGGTGATACCGCTTAAAAAAGCAAGAGGTGTAAACACGGCAATATTTGTTCCGGCGGCGGCGATAACTGCCACAGCTGCCTGCTTAGTACCGTCTATTGCAGCCTCAACGGAATTTTTCCCGTGCTCCAACTCCTGGTCAATACTTTCAATAATAACCAAAGCGTTTGCGATCAACGTGCCAAGAGCCGTTGCTATCGCGAGTAAAGTTATAAAATTTACCGTAAAATTCGATTTTTCCATTAAGAAGAATGCCGAAATTATTGAAGACGGAATAACTATACCTGCAATTAAAGTAATTTTTGCATTTTCAAGAAAGAAATATAGAATTAATATGGTAAGAATTATACCAATTATGATATTTATAACCGTGGAATTTGTTTCTCTGATAATATTTTCGGATATGTCATATGCAACTATCAACTTCATCCCTTCCGGAAGAGTTTTTTCGATTTTTGGCAAGTATTTTCTTATGTCTTTAATAATATTTACAGCATCACCGTCGGAAAGTTTTTTTACCGAAAGACCTACAACGTTTTCCTTATTATAACGGGTGTATGTATCGACTTCTTTAAAAGAGTCTTCAACAACCGCGATATCGGATAGTTTTAGTTTTCTGCCCTCGCGTGATATGATGGACATATTTTTAATATCATTAATACTTTCAAATTCACCTAAAAGACGAATATTTGTTTTCGTATAGTCGTCCTCGATTGAACCGCCGGATACATTAACATTGGCCATACCCATAAAACCTACCACGTCGGCTATTGTGGTAAAATATTTGTTCATAAGCATATTGTCGAGTTTTACGTTGATCTGGCGCTCTTTACCGCCGTAAATTTCAACGGATGCAACTCCATCAATAACGCTTAATTGATTTTTTAGTTTTTTATCCGCATATTCAAATAATTCTATCTCATCGGGGTTTTCGCTTGTCAGTATAAGGTCCATTATCGGGGCAACCATGGGATCGAATTTGCTTATTGTCGGCTTGTCCGCTGCATGCGGAAACATATTCTGTACAGGCTCAACCTTGTCTTTTACTTCTATCGCTTTAACATTGGCGTCAACGTCGCTTTCAAATTCCAAAAATATAAGCCCAAGCCCCTCATAGGCAAAAGATTGGATTTTTTTTAATTGCGAAATCTCTGCAACCGCATCTTCAATTTTTTTAATAATTTGACTTTCCATTTCTGCGGGTGCAGCACCCCTGTAAGAAACGGATATTGTTACAAAAGGAAAATCTATCCTTGGGGTTCTCTCAACCAAAATACTTGTGAAAGATACTAAACCAAGTACCACAAACACTAAAACGAACATTATTGTCATAGCTGGTCTTTTAACAAAAAGTGATATCATTTCTTTTCACCCTTATATATCCTTACCTGATCATTCTCATTTAATACTTCTATTCCGCTAACACAAACCATATCGCCTTCTTTTACGCCACTTAAAACATGTGCAAAATGTTCGTTTACTGTACCGATTTTTATTTCTTTCCTCGTTACCTTGTTTTTTTCATCCACGGTCCAGCACAAATTTTTACCATTTTCCTTAAATATACCGGCTAAAGGAATTTTTAAGGCGTTTTTTAAGACTTCGGTTTGTATATCAACCGCTAGGAAGTTTCCATACTTTATTTTTGGGTCACAACTGCATTTTAATTCCACTAAATACAGGCCGCTAAGCATATCCCTTTTCTTGGAAACACTGATAACAGAACCCTTGATTGGTTTGCCGTTTTTCTTGGCGGTAAACTCTTGGCCTTTTTTAATTTTAAATTTGATTGAAAGAGGCACGTTTACCGAAATGATGTCTCTTTTTACTTCTCCGGTAACCCTAGTATTGTTAATTATGGTGCCTTTTCCTATCTTAGCAATGCTGACAGGTTTGCCATAATTCGCCCACTCTTTGGAAATACTGACTATTTCTTTCTTATTTTTTCCTTTAATTACATTTGCCTTTGCAATAACCAGGAAAATAAAAACAGCAGCAATTAGTACATAAATAAGCTTTCTCATATTTCCTCTTTACGCCCTGTCATATTTTCGATTTTTGCAATAAGTATATTGATATTGAAAAGGGTTGTTTTGGATTCAATTTTAGCTGCAGTTAGTCTGATTTCCGCATCATTAAGCATTGTCTGCGAAACAGCCCCCGATTTGAAACTGGATAAAGTGATATCGTATGCTTGTTCTGCATATTCTTGTGCTTTGAGATTTGCTTTATATGTTTCTATCAAAGAATCATATTCCAATAATGTTGAGCTTAAAGCCACTCTCATTTCTTTAAGTTTTTTTTCATGTTCCATTATTGCAATATTTTTGTCATTTTTAGCCTGTTTGTAAGCATTCCAGGTTGCACCGCTATCCCATAGGGTAAGATTCAGCCTGACACCGGCTATAATATCTCTCTGCATATTTTCTTCGGGGTATATCTCGCCTCCCTCACCGCCATACCCGTAACTTGCAAAACCGGAAAGCGTGGGTAAAAAACCTGCCTTTTTTAGTTTTATAATGCTTTTGTTTAAATCAATACCTTTCCTAAATATTTTTATTGTTGGCTCATTGGCCAGCATTTTCTGATAAAGCTCATCAAATTTAAACCTCGGGAATTTTGTTATGAAGCCGTCTGTAAGCTCTATTTTGCTCTTTTCGTTTAATTCCAGCATATCCTTCAAGCTAACAATTATGAGGTTTCTGGTGGCCTCGGCTTTCAAAACAGCAGGTACTCTTGCAGAAATATCGGCTTCCATTTTTATATTGTTAACCCTGGATATTCTTCCGCCCCTAAAACGTTCTTTTAATGCTTCCCTATTTTTTAAAGCGTTCTTGTGTGAATCCTTTGCTATGCCAACTGTTGCTTCAGCAAAAAGTAATGTATAGTAGGTCTGTTTAATGCCGAAAATTAAATAGTTTTCAACGGCTTCTTTTGAAAGCTCTTCCATCTTTATCGCCTGCTTTGCGATATCAATAGCGTTAAATACCTTGCCAAAAGCCCACAGAACTTGCGACAAGGTAACGCTTGCCCTCGTTTCCCATTCCTGTTTTACAGGTATGCTTATTGGGCCATTGCCAATATCGAAAGTCATTATGGGCGCCTCGATGTAGTTTGTAACACCGACTTCCCCGTAAACTTGAGGAAATATTGACGCCTTAACTTCTCTATATGTATTCCAGAGTTTTTCCAACTTTTCTTTACTGATTTCTACATCTTTGCTGTTTGCCAATGCAAGCTCTACAGCTTTATCCATACTTAATACAACATTGTCTAACGTTTTTTCAGTAGAATGCAGTATTGAGCAAGATAACAATATGGCTAATAGGAAAGAAATTTTACCTTTCATTTTTTAATTAGAGCTTTCCTTACCGTTTTTTTTATCATACTAATGCTTTTTTCTGTATCATTATCCGCACCCATTATTATTTTATGAGACATGCCCGCAACTATTGCAGTAAATATTTTCGCCGCCTCATTACAATCAAAATCAGGATCTATCACATTGTCATCTTTATGCTTTTTAAACGTATCTTCAATAATATTCTCTCTTTCCTTAAATATTGCCATCATATTATTGTTCTTTTTATTCTTTGCCGAACTAAACAAACCGCTGTCTCTCATCAGCATAATTGAAATTTCCCGGTGTTTGTAAGCATTAGTAATATTCTCTGTAACAAAATCGTCCAGTTTACCCAATAAATCTTTTTTTTGATCTGCTATTTCCTTTAATACACTATTTGTCTCATCCAATAAAGAAAGGATAAGTTTTTCGAACAATTCCTCTTTGCTCTTGAAATACAGATAAGGCGTACCTTGAGCAACAGAAGCCTTTGTTGCAATATCTTTTATTGATGTACCATGAAATCCTTTTTGCGCAAAGACCTCACGCGCTGCAGCTAGTATTTGTTGTTGTTTATTCATGAAAATTTAGCCTCAAAATAATGAATGAATGTTCATTCATTACGATTATAACATCAGTTCATATATTTGTCAAGCACAAAAATAGCCCTATGGCTTTAGAACCAAAGGGTTATTAATGAGAATCCAACGATTTTCTAAAGCCTGATTTCTCTACTTTTTCCTACTTTAAGAATAAATGCAGTATTTTTGACCTTAATTTTCACCGGGCTGGCTGTTGAAGACAGGGATTTAATAACCATTTTCTTTGAAGCCACTTCCAGCTCAAACCAGTGGCTTCGATAACACATATTCATTCTAACTTTTTTCACCTCTTCTGGAAGGACAGGGTTGAAACATAAAGTATCATCCCTAAATTCTGCTCCGGTAAAATCTCTTTGTATCAAATCCACACATCCTGCCATTGCTCCTAAGTGTATGCCCTCCGATGTTGTTCCGCCCTGAATATCGCCGATATCAGTTTCCAAAGCCTTATTAAATAATTCCCAAGAGTGCTTTCTATTCAAACGCGAAGCAACCCATGAATGAACAATCAGGCTGAGGGAAGATCCGTTTGATGTGCGTTTGAGGTAATAATTTATGTTTTTCGGTATCGTATCTTTCTTAAACTGATAGCCAAGCTGTTTAAACATTTTTTCCAAAGCTTCCGCAGAAAAAAGATAAAAAAGCATCAAGACATCTGCCTGCTTAGACAATTTGTATCTATTTGCCGTATCTCCCTCGGCCTCCAAGATTCGGTCCATGCGCTGTATATTGCCGTATTTTTTTGTGTATTTATCCCAATCTAGTTCTTTTAACTTGTCATAACCTTCAAACTGGCTTATTATACCGTCATCATGAAAGGGTACTTGCATTTTAGAGCTTATTTCTTTCCATAGTTTTATTTCTTCATCTTTTATATTGAGGCGATAACGCAGAAGGTTTAATTCCTCCGCATCTACAATGTTTAGCAGTTCGAGAGCGCAAGACAAAACAAAAACGACCATAATATTTGTATACGCATTGTTATCCAGGCCTTTCTTGTCTGAATCGGGATACGCATCGTGGAACTCATCCGGACCCATAACACCAGATATTTCATAGCGATCTATTTTTTTATTATAACTTGCAATGCTCGACCAAAACCTTGCAATTTCAAAAATCATCTCTGCCCCGTAAAAAGACAGAAATTCTGAGTCTCCTGTAACCTGATAGTACTGCCAAATGTTAAAAACAATTGCTGCATTAATATGTCTTTGAACATACGAATTGTCTGTTATCCAGTTCCCGGAATCGGGATTTAGATGAACCATCTGGCTTTCTTCCCTGCCGTTGCTTCCGCTCTGCCATGGATACATTGCCCCTTTATATCCGAGCACGCGAGCTGCTTTCCTTGCCTCACCTAGCCGCCTAAATCTATACATAAGCAAAGCTTTCGTGATTCTTGGCATGCGGGAATTTAAAAATGGAAAAATGATAAGCTCATCCCAGAAAATGTGTCCGCGATATGCTTCTCCATGCCAGCCGCGGGAAGGCATGCCTATATCGTTATACAGCGAATGCGGTGAAGCGCTTTGTAGAAGATGAAAACTATATAACCGAAGAATCTTTTGGGGATGGTGATTAGTATCATATCTGTACAATTCCAAATCGATCTCAAACTTTGCCCATAAACGGTTCCAGGAAACTAAATGCGGATAAAGCAATCGGTTAAATTTTGGAGCACTAACGACCGCTCTTTCTGCCTCTATTCCACATTCTGAAATCGCCAAATCCCGGGAAGTAAAAAGCGACACCGTTTTTTCTACAGTAAGCCTTGTTCCTTTATTCACATTTACTTTAAAATCCTGGCAGATATAGCCCGGTTTTCTTGTAACTTTTCTTTCAACAAGAACTATTTGATCCTGTTTATATACCCTTGTTCTTTCAGCCTGAGCTATTGTTATATCCGACTGGTTAGTACGAACTTTTAAAAATATTCCGTTTTTATTAAGTTTTTTCGTTTCAACAGGTTTTAAATGTTTTTTTCTTAAATCACCATATCTTTTGACCCCGGAATTATCTACCCTGCCATCCAATGCTGTGCGAATCCTGATTTTTCCGGACCAATTAACAGGAACAATTACCGTCTCTAGCGCTGCGATATGCATATAAGCCATGCTTACAATTCTGCGCTGAATAATTTTTGTTTTTCTTTTCTTTTTGTCCTGAAAAAGAATAGTTCTGTTTAATATTCCTTTTTTAATATCAAGCCTTTGATGATAAGATAAAATTTTTACTTTCTTAAGATCAAACCAGTCTCCTTTTGAAATTGAAAAATTAAAGCACAGCCAGTTGGGCAAATTCACCAAATCTTCATTCTCTACTATCCGGCCCGCTATTTTAGTCTTGAGACGATTATAACCGCCCGCTAAATAAGTACCCGGGTAATGAATGCCATCCGCAGAACTTTCAGGCGCCGCACCCCTGGTCGCAAAATAGCCGTTGCCTAAAGTACATAATGCTTCGCGAAGCCCTTCTTCCTTCGGTTTGAATTCATCGTATGATAAATCCCATGATTTTCTCTTTTCTATATAGTCAATTAAGATTTTAAAGAAATCTTTAACTTGGTCAACACTGTCAACTTTGTAGCGGGCCGAAGTCTGCCTTACATCGTTTCCGACCGCTATCCCCATTCCGTAAGAGCTCAAAATCTTAAATGCATCTTCATCAGTAACATCGTCGCCCACGTAAAAGGGTATATAATCGGAAAAAGTAATCCCTAAAGTATCCATTATCCAAAGAAGCGCTTCTCCTTTGTCCCACTTTATATCGGGAAGAAGTTCGAATACTTTTTTGCCGTGTTTTTTTCTAACCTCTTTATACTTTGCATTTATCTTGTCTACAATTTCTTCTACCGCGCCTGCATCTTTTTCTCCAACATTTCTGTAATGAATTGCAACAGAATATTTTTTTCTGTCTACCTGCGCACCTTTGATACTGGCTAATTCTCGTTCCAGCTCTTTTTCTATTTTATCTATCAACGGCAAAAGTGCATTTGCCTGTTCATTTTCCATTGATAGGCCGTCCGGGCCCTTAATTTCAAAGCCGTGACTTCCGGCGTAGTATATATTGTCAATGCCTGCACGCTGTTTTACATCATCAAGTCCTCGTCCGCTTACAATTGCCAGCTTACACCTTTCCGATAGATCCATTAATACTTCCTTCATTCCTTCTGCCAATGCAGCATCTTCAGGTTTGGAAACAATTGGAGAAAGAGTTCCGTCGAAATCCAGAAATAAAACTATTTGTTTATCGCCTATGGCCTTTTCAATCTGATTAAAATACTCAGTTCCGTTAAGCAGGTCTTTCATTCTAGCTTCTACTTTAATCTCAGCTAAATCATCAACTACAACATCTGCACCGGCCTCAAGAAGCCTTTCTCTATTTTCTTCCCTGTTTACACCGACAACCATGCCGAACTTGCCTCTACTCCCGGCTTGAACACCTGAAACCGCATCTTCAAATACAACACATTGTTCAGGTTTTACTTTGAGCTGTTTCGCAGCATCCAAAAAAGTATCAGGGTCAGGCTTACCGCTTAAGCCCGCTCTTTCGGCATCAACACCATCAACTTTCACGCTAAATAAATCGGTAATACCTGCTGCACCAAGTACACCTACACAATTTTTACTGGATGATACAACTCCTATTTTAAAACCCTTATCTTTCAGCTCTCTTACTAAAGCTACTGAGGATCTGTAGGATTCTACCTCTTCAGTATTCAAGCAATTAAGAAATACCTGGTTTTTTCTGTTTCCCAAACCGCAAACAGTAGCTTTTTCTGGTTGATCACTTGGCTTACCGAAGGGGAGCTTAATATGACGTGATTTTAAGAAACTGTCTACACCTTTATAGCGAGGTTTGCCATCAACAAATTTATGATATTCGGCATGAGTAAAAGGCTGGGCTTTCTTGGACCCTTTTAAAAGAAATTCATCAAACATTTCTTTCCATGCTTTTGCATGAACAATTGCTGTTTTTGTTATGACCCCATCGAGATCAAAAATAACAGCTTCAAATTTGGATTTAGAAATAATGTAGTTTGATTTATCATTAGGATCCATTATAACCCTCCCTTCCATGAAAAAATACAGATAAATAATTTTTTATATAACGCTTTCAATTTTACCGCCTCCCAATACAAAGCCATCCCTATACAACACAACGGATTGACCGGGAGTAATAGATTGCTGCAAAGTATCGAATTTTACCCTTATTTTGTCACCAGTTTTTACAACACTGCACTTTGCATCTTTGTGCGCATACCGTATTTTAGCAAATATTTCTCCGGAAAAGTCTTCCGTAAACAAATTTATATCCGAGGCTATTAACCCATCTGCTCCCAAATCCTTCTTTTCGCCAACAACAAGCTCGTTCTTTTCAAGGTTTATTGAAACAACATACAATGGCTTTTGGGAAGGACTTTGCTTTTTTAGCTCAAACCCTGCGCGCTGTCCAACGGTATAAAAGCAAATTCCCTTATGATTTCCAAGTGTACTCCCCTTTTTATCAACAATTTTACCGGGCTTTGCACTTTTTATCTTTTTTTCAATAAATTTATGGTAGTTTTTATCTGGGATGAAACAGACATCCTGGCTTTGTGGTTTATCGGCAACGGCAAGTTTCCAATCGCGGGCAATACCTCTAACTTCATCCTTCGTTAAATCGCATAAAGGAAATATTACGGATTTCAAGCATTCAGCCTTTATTTGATATAAAAAATAGGTCTGATCTTTCATTTTGTCTTTTGGTTTTTTTAAGAAATGGCTTCCTTTTAGGTTTTCTATGGCTGCGAAATGTCCGGTGGCCAGAAATTCAAACCCCATACTCTTAGCTTTTTCAAACAGAGATCCAAACTTAATATGACGATTGCATTCGATACAAGGATTCGGAGTTTTTCCAACGCTATAATCTGCAACAAAAGGGTTTATAACATCCTCTTCCAGCTGTTTGGAAAAATCCATAACATAATGCTTTATTTTTAACTGTGTGCACACACTGCGTGCATCTTCAATCGATTGAGTGCCGCAACAACGGTAGGGGCTATCCTCAATGTCCTTTATCCCTAAACACATTGTTACGCCTACAACCTCATATCCTTGTTTCTTCAGAAGTAAAGCAGCAACTGAAGAATCTACTCCCCCGCTCATCGCAACCATTACTTTTTTGTTCACTGGTTTATTATACCATTTTTTATAAAATAGCTCAAATTTCAATGAGTTTAACCATTTTTTTCTGTACTACTGCCAGAGCCTTGCTCTGAAACTGGAAGCTTATTCTTAGTTATTTTTTTTCTTAAAGCTCTTCTTATATTATGTTTGACTCTTCTTCTGATAATCCTGGCTCTTCTTTTAACAAATATAAAAGGATACGAAATATTCTGGAACAAACCCGCTCCGGATGACAGGCTCCTTAGCGGTTTTGTAATAATGCCCATGAACTCGGCCCGAACAATTTCGTCATCAACTTCCCCCTCTTCTTCTACTAAGGATAGCCTATGAAGAGCATATAATCCTATAAGAAAGGCGAATGCGAAAAAGAAATCCCAGGACTGAAAGTTTAGTGTTTGAAAGACAAATTCCTCCTTCGGTGAAATCCATTTAAAAACGAGTGATAAATTACTTGTGGCAAAAAAATCAGCAAATAAACCGCCCAAAATTGGAGCTATTCCGGCCGCAAATGAATTTACAAGAGTATTAGCGGCCAAGTATGCCGTAGCACTACCTTTGGGAGCGAGTTTGAGCCCTATATTTGCGGAAGCTATTGCAACTCCAGCTGTTGCAATACCCATTACAATATGAAGTATTATCAAAATAGGCATTGTCAGAAAGTGCTTTTCAGGCATAGTAGTAAATGTCCATCCAAGAATGCTGAACATGAATAGAGGTCCACTTATTGCTAAGACAGATTTGTTGCTGAATTTATCTGCCAATTTTCCCCATAGAACAAGGAAAGTGAAATTGAATATTTGACTTAGGATACTTAAAGCTACGATTATTGACATCCCCATCCCTAGCCGCGTCAACATATAAACAGTGAAAAATGGTGCTGCAAGATTTACCGCGAAACTCCATGATCCTAAAGATATCATAAGCCGTTTGAAATTCTTATCCTTGAGTGGACGCGTGAGCAGTTCCAGTACATTAGATTTTTCCTGCGGTATCATAGTTGGTTCAGGGGTTTTAGATAAGAAGATAATACCTATCATGCCAATTACAAAAGCCGATGCAAAAAGCCCTGAATATGCATAAATCTCACTATTAGGGAAAGATGTTTTCCAATAGTCGATGAACAAGCTGGCAAGAAGGCTCAAAATAATACCTAGAATAGTTGCAATTCTCAATCTGGTAGAAAAGAATATTCCCATCTGCTTTTCAGGCACTAAATCACGCATCCACGAACTCCATGCACAACCACCGATACCGCCAAAAACTGATGCAAACAAAACAGCAACAATCAGTATTAACAAACCTATTGATGGAGGAAAGAGAAGCGGGCTCAAAGCTACCATTAAAAAAGCCACCCTACTTATCGTGGCTGAATAAATGGCTACTGTTTTTCTGCTCTGTACCTTTTCTATTAAAAAGATTGCCGGGAGTTGAACCAATTGCATTAATGGTGGTATTGCGGCAAGAAGCCCGATTTGAAAGTTTGAAGCCCCAAGCTGAAGCGCGATAGCAACAAGGAATACTCCGCCAGTCAAAACTCCCATCAAATGACTCATGATACCGTCGTTTACAACTGCCTTAAGGCCCTTCTGTAAATCCTGCTCATTTATGTTTTCGTGAGATTTAAATTTCATACCTTCACCATTCCATATTTTAATTTATAGTTCATTATTGCCTTCATGTAGGTTCGGAAAAGTAAATATAATAATCCTATTAATTCCCAAAATATTCATCTGACCATCCGACATCTTTCAAAAAGTCATCGTAACCGCCGGGATATACTTTTACTTTATTTTCGTCAAATACTATAAGCTTTGTGGCAACAGCCCTTAAATGCCTTTCATCATGTGTAACCATTAAAACAGAACCATCAAAATCATCAATCGCCTCAATTAAAGAATCGCAAGACTGCATATCCAGATGGTTCGTAGGTTCATCTAAAAAGAGAATATTAGCAGGTGCCACAAGTATCTTGCCCAATAAAACTCTACTTTTTTCACCACCGGATAACACCTTGATTGTTTTTAGCGCATTATCTCCCGAAAACATTAGTCCACCTGCAATAGTCCGCGCCTTATTTTCGCCGCAGTTTACATCTGCCAGTTTTATTTCTTCAAGAACCGTATTGCTATCCCCAAGGTCCATCTTGTTGGTTTGGCCGAAATATCCTTCCTGCAATACGGGGTGCTTTTTTATTTCCCCGCTTATAGGTTTCAACTCATTGGCAAATAATTTTAGAAGGGTGGATTTTCCTTTTCCATTTTTTCCGATTATACAAACTCTTTCTTTATTGCCTATTTCAAGCGTAAAATTATCTATTAAATATGGTTTTTCTCCGGAGTATGAAAAAGAAATATGTTCGGCCGACATCATTTTGTCGCCGGAAAAATCTGCACTGTTAAAATAAAGATCGAGATCCTCAATATGTTTTAGCTTTTCCATCTGACCTTCTTTTTCCAGTTTTTTCACGCGCGACTGGGCGCGGCTTGCGAAACTTGCCTTTGCCTTAAACCTTGCTATAAATAGCTCCGTTTGGCGGCGTTTTTTTGCTTCGTTAAGTCTGGTTTTTTCGTATATTTCTTCTTCCTGATTTATCTGGTTATAAAGTTTTTCAGTATCACCTTCAACTTTCTTTGCTTTATATCGGTGAATTGCCACTGTGTGCGTTACGACCCTATCCATAAAATTTCTATCGTGAGTAATAAGCAAAAACTCGCCCTTCCATGAACGCAAAAATTCTTCAAGCCACCTGATAGCAACAATATCAAGATAATTGTTCGGTTCATCAAGGAGCAGCATATCAGGTTTAGAAACAAGCAGTTTTGCAAGGTTCAATCTTATCTGGTATCCGCCTGAAAACTCTTTTGGTTTTTTATACATGTCACTTTGAGAAAAACCAAGGCCGGAAAGGATTTTTTCAGCTTTCCAGGTATCGTATTCTTCTCCATGCGACAAACCAAGGCTTGCTTCTTCTACGACGGTAGATTTTGTAAAGTTTAGATGCTGCTGGAGGTATCCAATGCGGTAGTTTTTTGGTATTGAAATATTGCCAGAATCTATGCTGACTTCTCCCAAAATCATCTGAAATAGCGTGGACTTACCGTGGCCGTTTCTGCCTACAAGGCCGATTTTGTCGCCGCGGTTAATATTAAAGCTCAAATCTTTATAAAGAATCTGATCGCCGTATGATTTGTTTATCTCAAATATTTGAATCATTTTTTATTGTTTTCCCGATGGAATCTGAAAGTATTTTAGTATTTTTGGATTTCTATCAAACATAAAAAAAGAACCTTCCAAGGTTCTTTTTTTTAAACTCCGGCGGTTGGACTCGAACCAACAACCCTTCGGTTAACAGCCGAATGCTCTACCATTGAGCTACGCCGGAATTGCACTACATATTCTAAATTGCAGCTTTTTATTCTTGGCCGCACAATTTTAGCAATTTTTCCCATTTTAGGTCAACGTCTTTTTGTATATCATCTAATATAGGCTGGTTTTCAGGTTTAAAAAGATGTTTAAACCTTCCCTGGCTCTTCAAAAACTGTGTTATAGGCTTCTTCTCTTTCGGTTTTCTGCTTAATTTATATTCTCCGTTTACAACTTCATAAATAGGCCAAATACAAGTTTCAACCGCAGTTTTGCCGATAGTCATTGTATCTTTAGGATCATATGCCCAACCCAAACGGCAAGGCTGAAGAATATTGATGAAACTGGGGCCATCAACTGTTAAGGCCTTCTTAACTTTTTCAATGAAGTCGTTTGCATAACCTACGACCGCTTGAGCAACATATGGTATGTCATGAGCTACCATTATTGCAGTTAGATCTTTTCTAAACTGCTCCTTGCCTTGTTTTACTTTACCTGCAGGAGCAGTGGTTGTGTGAGCCCCCTTGGGTGTTGCACCACTACGCTGAATACCTGTATTCATATAAGCTTCATTGTTATAACAAATATAAAGCATTTTATGGCGGCGTTCCATAGCACCTGAAAGCGCTTGAATGCCAATATCATACGTTCCACCGTCTCCACCGAACGCTATAAAATTTATATCTTCTTTTATTTTTCCCTGTTTTTTCAAAGATTGATATGCCGCTTCTACTCCGCTGCAAGTTGAAGCCGAATTCTCAAATGCAGAATGAATAAACGAAGTCTTCCATGAAGAATACGGAAATATTGTGGAAGCAACTTCCAAACATCCCGTAGCACTTGTAACAACAACGGGTTTATCTGAGGCCGCCATCATTGCCTGCCGCGCAACAATACCTGCTCCGCAACCAGCACACAAACGATGTCCTCCGCAGAACAACTCCTCTTTTTTGCTAAGTTCTTTTAAGTTTGCCATTTATTTCTCCTATATTAACCAATATTAATTTTATTATCTTAAGTTAACGTATTCAACAACATTTTTAACCGGATCGCCTGCTTTTAGTTTTTCAAGATTTCCGATAATTTCTCTAAAATGTTCAAGTGTAATATCTCTTCCGCCTAACCCATAAATATAATTTATAACTTTTGGTTTTGCTTCTTTTGAGTGTGTATAAAGGGCTGATGTGATCTCGGTATACACGGGCGCCATAGCTCCAGCGCTTGAATCCGATCTGTCCATCACAGCTATTGCTTTAAGTTTAGACAAATCTTTTGCAAGTTCTTCGTGCGGGAAAGGCCTGAAAACCCTTATCTTTATAAGTCCGATCTTCACGCCCTTTTCTCTTAATTCGTCGATCACAACTTTTGCCGTTCCGGCTGCAGAACCTATAACAACTATTGCCATTTCTGCATCTTCCATCTTGCATTTTTCATAAAAGCTATATTCGCGTCCAAATTTTTTCTTAAAATGAGCCGCAACATCCAAAATAATTTGTTTGGAATTATGCATTGCTTCAGCTAACTGATATCTATGTTCAAAATAATAATCCTGCAGATCAAGTGCGCCTAAAGTATAAGGATTCTTGATATCCAATAAACTTCTTTCCGGCTTATATTCACCAATAAATTTCTTTACATCCTCATCCGGCAACATTTCAACTACTTCCAGACAATGGCTTATTATGAAACCATCGGTCGTAACAAGTGCAGGAAGTTTCGAGATTTCTGCAATTTTCATTGCTTGTATCATATTATCGTATGCTTCCTGAGAGTTTTCAGAATATATTTGTATCCATCCTGAATCTCTTGCACCCATCGTGTCCGACTGGTCACCATGAATATTAATAGGACTTGATAATGCACGATTCACCACAGCCATACATATCGGCAATCTCAAACCTGCGGCTATATAAAGCATTTCCCACATTAACGCAAACCCCTGGGAAGATGTGCCTGTCATGGTTCTTGCGCCTGCAGCAGATGAACCAATGCAAGCAGACATTGCAGAATGCTCGCTTTCTACAGCGACATATTCTGTAGGCACAATTCCATCAGCAACAAACTGTGAAAATATCTGCACAATTTCTGTAGCAGGTGTTATAGGATATGCCGCAACAACATCCGGTGAAATTTGGCGCATGGCTTCGGCCATAGCCTCATTGCCGGTTTTTGCAACTAATTTTCCTTTTTCATAAGTGGTTTTGATCATTTTTTCTCCCATATGATAAATAATTTATTTCTTTTCGGCTTCCATTGTTATTGCAGAAACTTTTGTTGGGCATTCAACTGCACAAATACCACATCCTTTACAATGATCCAAATCTATCCCCGTTATTTTACCATCCTTTGTCAATATGGAACTATCGGGACAAGCTACCCAACAAGCCATACAATGAATGCACTTTTTCTCATCCCAGACTGGCCTCGAACTTCTCCAATCTCCCGTATGAAATGCCTCAGCGGTTCCAGCCTCTAAGATATCACCAATTGGTAATTCTTTATGAGATAATTTATTTTCTACTTTTTTCATGAAATCTCCTTTAAGCAATTTAATAAGATTTTATACAGAGCGCAGCGGAGGACTATATTCCTCCGATAAAACTAATATTATTTAGCACCTTGAACTGCTTGTTCCTTTTCGCCCTTTACTTCTTCATACGCTTTCCGAATTGAATCCAGATTTCCACTGATCACTTGTGGTTTATGTCTAAATTTTAGTTCCAGTTTTTTCTGAATATCTTCAATAACATGATTTAAATCCATATTTCCCATAACTTTTACAAGAGCCCCGAGCATTGGAGTATTGGGTATATCCATTCCGATTGTGTCCATTGCAATTTGGCTTGCATTAACCACAAATACCTGATTTTCTGAAATTCCTAAATGATTGGCAGTTTCTTTTACTGAAAATGAAGTGTTCACTATAATTTTGCCATGCTCATCCAATCCTTCTGTAACATTAACTGAATCCATAAGTGTGGGATCCAAGATAACCACAAAATCCGGATTAGTTACTGCACAATGAATTGTAATAGCTTCTTCACTGATTCGATTGAATGATTGAACCGGAGCTCCCATTCTTTCGGGACCGTATTCAGGAAAAGCCTGTATATGTTTACCGGTAGCAAGCGCAGTTTCAGCAAACAAAAGAGCTGCAGTTTTTGCCCCTTGCCCGCCACGGCCGTGCCAACGAATTTCCACCATCTTTTTTTCTGCCATTATTATTCTCCTTTTGCATTATTCTTTATTGTAGCTTTTTCAAGTGCCTCGTTTATCACATTCAAAAACATCTGATTTGTTGTTGAATTTTGAAGCGATTTTAGCGTTTTTATTGCTTTCTTACCGCCGATTTCGCCAATTGCCCTAACTGCCGACTGATTTAATGCCGAATATTGGGTGTTTGTCGCTTTTTCCAACGCATCTATTGAAGACTCATTTTTGATTTTTGCTATTACAAAAGCAATTTGTATTCTAGTATATGTTCTCTTGTCGGTTAACAAGCTTTCTTCCAAATAGGGTAACGCTTTGTCGCCCATCTTTATAAGTTTGTTTTTAGCAAATGATTGTTCAGTGGGAGTAGTGGTGGAACCAAGCTTTTTTATATGGATGGCAGCTTCACTTTCTGCAGTTTTTGCTTTTGTATTTGTTGAAAACTTAGGAACTTCTATATTTTTCAACGTTTTTTCATCTTTTTTAGAACTGCTTTTATTTAAAAGACCGTTTGTTTTACCCAATGAAACTGCGGGCAAACACAAAGAGATTATTACTAACAGGAAACACAAACTGCTACATCTCACGCCGACCCTCCAGAGCTCGAGATATGGTTATCTCGTCTGCATACTCCAGATCTCCGCCTACCGGCAGGCCGTAACCTAATCTTGTTACTTTAAGACCAAGGGGTTTTATTCTTTCGGCAAGATACAGGGCCGTTGTTTCTCCCTGTGTATCTGTATCTGTAGCAATTATAAGTTCAGAGATTTTACCTTTTTCTAAGCGATTTATCAACTGTTTTACGCGAATATCCTCAGGTCCTATCGCATCTAATGGAGAAAGAGCCCCGCCCAAAACAAAATACAGCCCACTATAATCCTTAACTTTGCTGACAGCAAGCAAATCCTGCGGGGTCTCTACCACACAAAGAACGGACTCGTCCCTTTCATTATTGTCGCAAATCGGACAGGGGTCCTTTTCGCTCATATTGAAACATACGCTGCACAACTTTATGGTATCTCTCGCTTTTAGGATCGATTCGAGAAACTTCTTTACTTCCGATCCAGGCGATTTCAATATGTAATAGCTCAAACGTTCTGCCATTTTAGGCCCCACGCCAGGAAGCCGCCTAAAAGAATCTATCATTTTTTCAATAGGGTCTGGTCTTTTCATAAAAAACTCTTACGCGCCTTATTTTTTCTTTTTTGTAATTTGCCCGGGAAACTTACTTACTATTTTTTCAAGATTACGGGGAACCGAACCGTCACCATCTGTAATATCCTCTTTTACTTCAAAATATTCTTTGTTCTGAACAGGTTGGTTTTCTTCTTCTACGATAATTTCTTCCTTGACGGGAGAATCGTTATTAGCCTTTTTGCCCATTTCAGGATCTATTATTACTCTTATGCTTACCGGAAACCCTAGCTCTTCTTTTAAGCAGTCCTGAATAATGGCCATATTATGTTTAATGCCGTTTTCTTCAAATTTAGTTGAAGCAGCAATTGAAATAGAATTATCTGAAAATCCCCTATAGCTTGAGTTAATTAAATACGTTGCCAATAATGGCCTGGCTTCCTGAAGCTTATTAACTACTTTTTCCCAGGCCGGCCCGACATCCTGCTTGTTTGAAGAGAAATCTACATTTGATTCCTCTTTCTTTTTTTCTGGGACAGCAGAATCTATTTTTTTACTCTCTTTTTTTTTAAGCGTTTCGCTGTCAGAAGTAATAACAGATTTTACAGAATAATTTCCAGTTTCTTTTTCTTCTTTATATGATGAGTTTTTTTCTAATTGTTCAATTTTTTCAATAAGTTCCCTGCCGTTTACATAAGGCTGGGCCATTCTTAAAAGATAAAGTTCTAAAATGATTCTTGGGTTATCATGCCATTTCATTTCATTTAAAGCACGCGAGATTAGGTGACCTGATCTTATAAGCCATGCATCGCTAAAAAGATCTCTGTGCGTAACAAGAAGTTTTTGTTCTTCAGGGGTCGTGTTAAGCAAATCCGGGCTTACCCTGAGAAGTAAAATATTTCGAAAATATTCCCTCAAATCTCTGCCGAACTGTAGTAAGTTATACCCCTGATCATTAACTTCTTTAATACTTGTAAGTACTCCCGATAAGTCTTCACGACCCAGGTAATCCGCTACGGAAGATATTATTTCCTTAGGCAAAAAACCGAGGAGGTTCTGCATATCATCAGCTGTAACTTTTTCCGAAACAAAAGAAACCGCCTGGTCCAGTAAACTTAAAGAATCTCTTACCGATCCGCCGGATGCAGTTGTAATTATTTGTAAGGCTTGTGTATCAATTTGGAAATTTTCCTTGCGGACCAAGTCCTCAAGATGTCCCATTATTTCTTTGGGTGAGAGAAGTCTGAACCTGTATCTTTGGCAGCGTGAAAGTATGGTAATCGGGATTTTGTGAACTTCTGTGGTTGCAAGAATAAAAACAACATGCGATGGAGGCTCTTCCAATGTTTTTAACAATGCATTAAAGGCTTGGTCGGTTATCTGGTGCGCTTCATCTATAATGTAAATCTTGTATTTTGAAGTCGCAGGAGCAAACTTAACATTTTCTCTTAGTGCCCTTATCTCGTCTATTCCGCGGTTGGAAGCTCCGTCAATTTCCTGGACATCAACGCTGGTACTGTTTGCAATTTCTACACAATTAGGACACTCTCCGCATGGTTCATTATTTTTCAAATCCTTACAATTTAAGGCCTTTGCAAGGATTCGGGCCATCGTAGTTTTTCCTACACCCCTGGGACCTGAAAAAAGATACGCATGAGCAACCCTGTTTTCTATCAGGGCGTTTCTCAAGGTCCTTGATATATGGTCCTGCCCTACAACTTCTTCAAGATTCTGAGGCCTATATTTTCTAGCTAATACCTGATAAGACATAGAATTTCCTTAATAATTATTAGATTTAGGTTATGTATGATACAAAAAAAAGAGGAAAGTGTAAATTCCAAAATACAGGGAGGTAATTCTTAACAAATGGACCGGACCGGAGTCGAACCGGCGACCTCTTCGTTGCGAACGAAGCGTTCTCCCAACTGAACTACCGGCCCATATTATATTCTATATCAACTTTTCATTTATATTTGAAAGCTTTAGTTTTTTTATAAATCCAGTTGGCCCAGTGACATTACCCAACTGAACTACCGGCCCATCTTTAATCAATATCCCATCGTTGCGAACGATGTGTACGTCCAACCCTATTCGGGCTGGTCCAAAAACTCGCCCGTTGTACTATGGCCCCATTGGCACAGTAATTACTGCTTAGTAAAAAATCTTAAAGACCCAACTGCCCACCCAGGGCGGGCCCGCCTCTGGCGGAAACTAACGACCCACTTTTAATATTATACAAAACTATTTGATTCTTTAAAATAATAAACCTCCTATTCAGCTAAATTGCTTCATAAGAGGTTTATCACATTCGGCTACTTTTGATCTTGAGTCTTCATTTTTGCAGCTTTTTTCGTTTTCTGCTTTTTATTGCTCTTTTTCACTTTAGCAGTCTTTCCTGCTTTTTTAGCTTGCTTTTTCTCAAGCTTAGTTTGTTTTTTTGTCATTTTTTTGTTCATTTGCTTCTGCTTCACTTGCTTTTTGTTCATTTTTCCTTGCTGCATTTTAGCCTTTTTCATTTTTTGTCCAGGCGCACTGGCTTTTCCAATACCCTTCCCTTGTCCAGCTCCTGAGCCAGCAGGACATTGACCCTTACCAGCGTAAAGAATGTTTGCGCTAAAAATAAAACAGATAGCAAACAATACAGTTAATGCTCTCTTCATGAATGTCACCTCCTCCTTGTTTATGTGATATTTCTTGGAAAAATTAAAATCCGTCCGTATTCATTGTATCAAAATAAAAATACTCTTATCAATGAGTGATAACAAGAAAAGCATGCGCACTTGCAAACAGTATTGTAATTATGGCTAAGGTCATATGCTTTTTAATTTTCATTCTAAATAGTCCGCTTAAAAAAGTAATTGCAGCAAAAACGTATGTCAATATTCCCAACGGCTTAATTAATTCATGAAGTTCCATACAATTCCTCCTATTTCAGCTTGTAAAGTATTGCGTACCATCCCTTTTTGGCAGCAACTTTTTCTATTTTTAGTCTTTTTGAGTTAAACCTTTCTTTAAACCTCTCAATCTCATCTTTCCATATTCCTGATACTGCCAAATATCCATTATCTGATAAATGATTTAGAAATTTCTTTTTCATCCCGATTAAAACATTAGAAAAAAGATTCGCACATATAAAATCGAATTTTCTTCTTAATTCGGCTTTCCTAAAATCTCCGCCATAGAATAAATCGGCCTGGGTCTTATTTCTTATAAAATTGCTATCGGCTGTTTCTAAAGCATCCGGCGAAATATCTGTCGCCCAGACATCCTTTATCCCGCATTTATTTGCAACTATCGAAAGAATCCCGCTGCCCGTACCAACATCAAGAAGGCTTCTGCATTTTTTTGCCTTTTCAATAACAAATTCTGCCATAAACATAGTAGTCGGATGCTCGCCCAGGCCGAAAGCCCTGGTTGCATCTATATATATGTCTTTTTTTGTAGCTTTAAATTTTGATCGAATATTTTGGGGAACTATTCTGAAATGTTTCTTAATATAAAAAGGTCTGGATTCTTTTTCCCACCTTGTGAGCCAGTCTGATTTATTTAGCTTTTTAATTGCAAGAGTTGCTTCGGGTAGCTTATTTTTAAGAAACTTTTGTTTTATAGATTTTGCGGTTTTTAAACTTTCCGTATAATATGCGAATATCTTTGCGTCATCAATTTCAATGGAAGCTATGTCTTTTTCTTTAACTCCGGCTTTTTTAAAGCTGCTTAATACACGTCTTACATTTTCACGATTTGTACCAGCGATTCTTTGAGACACTTCAAAGACTGTTGTTTTCATTAATATCTAATCTTCTAGGTTCTCTTTTTTTATTTCCATTATAAAATAAATCTTTTTATTTGGTATATCATAAAGCTCATAAGCCAGGGAATTTAGTTGATATTCTCTTGCTTTTGCATATTTCGTAAGTACGGGGTAGTTTTTCATAGGCCCCATCATATATGAAAGGTTATTTTTTATAGGAAATTCAATAACCACGCTTTGCGCCTGATTTATAGTAGCTATATTATATTTTTTCTCCATCAACATAAGCTTGGGAATATCATTTTCCTCAACAACTGAACCGCAGCGGCTTCTTAATTTTTCTGCCGGAACTTTCTGCGGGTCATCATAATAAATCCCTAATCCCTTTGTTGTTTCAATTCCATCTGCCATTAAATTGTTGTATACCGTTTCAAATACTTTTCCTGTATTTTTGTACGGCCCCATGTAATCCTCATATGCAATTGTATAAGGCCCGATAACTCTTTCGCTTATTACGGGCTTTGAAAACATGTCCATATACCAGAGAAATACCATCAGACCTGTAGCAGCAACTGCCAAAGCGGTTAAAATCCATTTAAGAATCTTCATGACTTCACACCTTCCTTTATTTTTCTTGCCCCCGGTAAAACTGCCTCAATAATTTTGGGCGATTTACTGAAGACTTTTTGATAAGTTTCGTTGTATTTATCTTTTCCGCACAACATCATAAATGTTAGAGGCATTGCTTTTTTTGCCAGCACACTCATTTTTGAAGAAATATTTCTTATATCCCATTGAGCATGCGCATCTTCTCTAAGACGGGATATATGGCACATCTCCCGGGCATTCAGGCGTATAAGAACCCGTTTTCTGTGCGCATTAGTAAGGATATATGGCGCAATCAAAGGCACATCTTTTAACATTTTTGCATATATTTTTTCTGTTTTAAGAATAATTTCTTTAAAGTGTTTTTCTTTGCCGATCTCTTTAATAGACTCAGGGATAGTAATACCAAGCGAAATATCATAAGGTTGGCTTGTGATTGTAGACATTCTATGTCTCTTCAGCTGCCCGAAACATGCGGATGATAATACTACATTATAGGTGAGATTTGCATATTCAAATTCTCTTAATGCAGAATCATAAAATTGCATATTTGAGAAAGATGTTTTAAATATATCTGCTTTTGCTTTATTAGACATTTTTTTTAAGCTGGATAAACATGCATCGAAAGGCATATTTGACGAGGTATGCATGAGAGATGCTGCAATAACGTCATCCCCCATTTTGGTGTAATCAACAAGTTTTACTTCAGAAAATTTTGTTTGGCTTTTTTGTTTAGTTTTTCCAGACAGCAGTTTTTTCAATTCCGGGTAAGTTTTAACGTCTTTGTCGTTTGCCTGATGGAAAAGAACCACTGAAGGAGCGACCTCAGAAATCTGGCTGTAAATCTGGCTTCCAAGCTCCCGAATTTCCGACAAAGAGCTTGACGCAAACCGCCTTAGCATAAGCTCAAGATTTCTGGCATTTACGGTAAGTCCAACCTGAGATTCGGTTGCAAGCGCTGTTATATACCTGGCATCCTCTTTTGCCCAGCCTTCAAGTAAATTATGCTTTTTAGGGTCAGAAGCGAGTTCGGAATATTTTTTGAATACATAACTTTTTAAGATTCCGTAATACTCATGGTAGGCATTGTTTTGCAGATGTACTATATCGACGAATTCTTTTTCTAAAGGAGTATTTTTAATTTCTTCAGGAATAACAAAATCTTTATCTAAAGTAATGTATCTTTGAGATTTTTCTGTAAATGAAGAAAGTCGGAATTTTTCGAGCTCTTCCATCGCAAGTCTTGAAAGGCCAACAATATCAAGATTGAATACCGCATGTTCAGCAACCGAATGATGTCCCATTTTAAATATTATAGTTTCATTCGATTTTCTTGTACGTTCAACTTCCAGGCGGGCGTCTTTTCTTATTTCATTAATCGATCTTGGATCGCGGCTTATTCTTGCATAAGCAGCAGATATTACTTCAGGAGTAATATCTGTACGATCACCATACTTTTCTTTTAGCTCGCTGAGCACAACGGTATCGACATTATATCCGGCAAGATAGATCTTCATGGTGTGAATCCCTTTTGTATTTTTACTAAAGATTTGTGGTCGGATTATACAAATTTGAGAATTATTTTTAAAGCAATTTTTAAAATCTTTTCAATAACCTAACTTTCGTATCGCTTCTTCCGAAAACCCGAAGTAGTGCCCTATTTCATGAATAACGGTCTTGATTATTTGTTCCCTTATCTCATCAGGATCGTCAAAAACCTTTTCAAAGCTTTTTTTATAAAGCTCTATCCGGGTCGGCTCAGTGGCCACATGGAAAAATCGGCCATAAGGCACACCGATAAATATGCCGAATACTACTTTCCCGGGGTATTTACTTCTAATCGACTCCGGCAAGTCATCGCGGGGAATAAGCTTGATATGGTTTTTATCCAGTATATCTTTGAACTTTTTAGGAAGAGCGTTAACAGAATTCTCAATAATTGTTTCAAACTCTTCAAAAGTAATTTTTTCTTTTGACACCAGATATTTAGATATCTTCTGAACCTAACGTCTTCTTTGTTCCGTCTGCTTTTGCTTTTTCGATAGAGGCTTTTACAATTTCCTCAATTTTAATTGAAAGAGAAGCTATATAATCAGCTCCTGTTCTTAAACCTGCATCTTTTACCATCTTCTTAACTTTGCTTACTACTGCAAGAATCTCTGCCATGTTGTTAACCCTCCAATTTTAGTTTTACGCCAAGAAGATACCAATTTTGTAAAAAAATATCAACTAATATCGCATTTTCCTATTCTTAGCCTCTTCTCTTCCAATGATGTTTCAACGCTTTTTTAACAAACTTTCCGAACTTTTTATCTTTTCTCCTTTTTTCGAGATAAGTGAGTTTATTATAATCCGATTCCTTTTTCAATTTTAAATAGCTCTTGAACCTGCTTTCAGATATTTTTCCCTCAGCTATGGCTTTAACTACCGCACAGCCGGGTTCGTTTGAATGAGTGCAATCAACATACTTACAATCCGATGCATGTTCAATTATATCGGGAAAAGTATTTATCAGGCCTGCATCTGCTTCTATATTTCCAAATTCCCGAAGACCCGGGGTATCTATTATCAATCCTCCGTTTTGAAGAACTACAAACTCTTTTCTGCTTGTTATATGCCTTCCCTTTCCATCACTTTCCCTTATTTCGCCGGTCTTAAATCTATCTTCGCCTATTAGCTTGTTTAACAAAGTGGTTTTACCAACGCCGGAGGACCCTACGATACAGTATGTCTTTTCGGGTTTAATAACGTCTGCAATGTTACCTATCCCATCTCCCGTCTTATTGCTAAACGAAATGATCTTGTACTTATTATAATCACTGATACTTTGAATTTTATTGTCTATTTCTTTATTTGATATAAGGTCACATTTGCTTAATAATATTACAGGCTCGATCCCGCCTTCAGTTACTGCAATAAGATATCTTTCAAGTCTTCTTATATTGAAATCTTCTGTCAAAGACTGCATAATAAATGCTGTATCGATGTTGGAGGAAATCAGCTGGTACTCAGATTTTTGTCCCGGTTTTTTCCTTTTTAAAACCGATCTTCTAGGCAATATTCCATGAATTACACCTTGAGTATTATTATCTACATACTGTACAAACACCCAATCACCGACTGCCGGAAAATCTTCTTTTGACTCAGCAGTATAACGAAGTTTTCCCAAGATACTTGCAATTACCTCTCCAAATTCACCCAAAACACTGCACGAATCCTTTTCAACTGCCGAAACTCTTGCAATACTACAGTCCTTAATCGGAATATCGCCTAATTTTTTCTCAAACCAGCTGTCAAATCCTAGTTCTTTTAATTTCATTTTAGTTTTCTGTTTAATGTTTTTAGTCTGTAATTCTGATTACTGTTATAATTGTACCAAAAATAGTAAAATAAACAAATGAATAAAAATGCCCTTGTATTACTACCTGTTTTTTGGCCGCTTCTTGCGCCAATTAGCTTAGCATCGCTTAAAGGATATTTAAAAAGCCGAAATATAAGCATTGATACATTCGATTTGAATAATTTATTTTATAATTTGGCTGGTCCCGATCTCAAGAAAGAATGGCTCATCAGCTGCAATAAAAAGATAGAGGACGAAGCTTTCGGCATAATTTCCAAAACAAAGGAATTCGAAAAAATAACCGATAAGCTTGCCAATTACGATACCATTGCCATGTCTTGTTATAAAAGCAATTTTAATAGTGTTCTAAAATTCTCAAAACTTCTCAAAGGTAAAAACAGCAAGATTAAAATTATCATAGGCGGACCAGAAATAACATGGCAGTATTTTAAGCATGGAGACTCAATTATTGATAAGTACTCAAGCTTTGTCGACCAAATTGTCGTCGGCGAAGGCGAAATACCGTTACTCAATTTTATCCAAGACAAAAGCAATGATACCAAACTTGTTTTATTCAATGAAATAAAAAACTCAAGCGACTTACCAATTCCGGACTACTCAGGCCTTGACCTATCCAAGTACCCAAGAAAAAATACAATTCAGCTTATGTTTTCACGGGGGTGTATAAGACATTGTACATTTTGCTCTGAAAAACTCCTTTACAAAAACTTTAAAACAATGTCTATCGAAAAGATGATCTTGCAAATAAGAGATTTAAAAGCTGAAGGTATAAAAAACTTTGTTTTCAATGACTCAATGGTAAATGCGGATTTAGCTGCTTTTGAAACATTGCTCGATGAAATCATCAAAAACTTCGTGTCCATCCCCTGGGAGGCGCAAATTGCAGTCCGCTCTGACATGCCCATTAAATTATTTGAGAAAATGAAACAAAGCGGCTGCTACAATTTATTCGTTGGTCTAGAATCCGGATCGGATAGTACTCTAAAAATAATGAATAAAGGCTTTACATCAAATGAGGCATTAGAGTTTTTTAAAAAACTTAAAAGCCATGATCTTCAATTCGGAATAAGTATGATAGTAGGCTTTCCAAACGAATCCGAGCAGGATTTCAAGGAAACACTCAGCTTTCTTGTTAACAACAGGAGTTTAATAAAAAAGATAGAGCAGATTAATCCTTATGTTTACTATGAAGGAACTGAGCTTGACAGATCATTTGACTATAAGTTAAATAGTGTATCCGGGACAAGGGTTGATGAGCTAATTAACACAATTAAGGCGAACGGATATACATATTCAAAATCATTTATAAACAACCTGGTGGAACATTAATGGAAGTTAAAGAAGTTTTCTTGAGACAAATACTTAATCCAACATCAATTGATCTTGGCGAATACGTAATAAACCCCTTTAAGGGATGCGAATACTCATGTCTATACTGCTATGCCCAATTTAACAAGGTTGCGCAAAAAGACGGCCGGCCTTGGGGCAGCTATGTTGATGCACGAATTAATGCACCACTGCTTTTAGAAAAAGAGGTTCTTTATAATAAACCTAAAAATGTACTTCTTGGCTCTATTACAGAATGCTTTCAGCCATTGGAAGCAAAATACAAAATTACTAAAAAATGCCTGGAAGTATTAAACTTGTATAAGATAAAGTTTTCTATACTTACCCGCTCACCATTGGTTTTAGACTACATCGACCTCCTTAAACAAGGAATGTGCGAATCGATTTACTTCACTATAAACTCTTATGATCAAAAATTAAAGGATTTACTTGAACCTAAAAGCCCATCATTCCAATCACGAATAGAAACAGTGAAAAAATTAAAAGAAAATGGAATAAACGTTACTCCATATTTTTCCCCTGTTTTACCTTTTGTATCCGATATAAAAGGAGCATTTAATCTCATTACAAATATTGAAGAATTGGATTTTGAAGGATTAAATTTTAATCTTGGAAATATCGAAAATGTTGTAGCAAAAATCACCACTGTATACCCAGAACTAAAGGAAAAATATGACAAACTGCTGAATAACAATGGATTTTATAATGAGACCTGGAGACAAATAAAAGAAGATATACAAATTGAATCAAAATTTTGTAAAATCAGATCTGACATTTATATTCACGGAAGAAAATCATACTTTGAGAACAAATATGCAAAATAATAATGAGATTTTCAAAACACTATTTGGGATATTCCCATCACAATTAAAGAAAACCTGCATAGTAATTCCATTTTACTCTAAAGACATAATTTCTATTCTGAATATCAAAAACATCAGCAGGGGTTTGCTCTACTCTGCCGGCAATGATGAAAATATTACTCTCATCATTACCCGTATGGGAAGCGCTTTTACAGGAGATGCTGTTCTTTACTTAAAAGATACTCCATGCGAAAAAATAATATTCTTCGGTTCCTGCGGAGCAGTAGACAAAGGGCAAACAAAAATAGGTGGTATTTTCTTAATAAAGAAAGCTTACTCACAAGATAGTTTTACCAATACGCTTTCAGGAAAGGAGATTAACGATACTTTTGCTTCTGATAATGCCTTAACTGAAAAACTACTAAGTCATTCAGATGGTATGCATAAAGGTAATTGCCTTACCGTAAGTTCTCTGAAACTAGAAGAAAAGTATTTAAAGAGTTTAGACATTAACGACATAGATGTTATTGATATGGAAACTTCTGCTGTTCTAGCTGCCGCTCAGAATATAGGAAAGAAAGCTGCAGCTGCTCTTTTCGTGACTGATATTATAGGAACGAAACCATACTATGAGGCATTTAGCAAAGAAAATTCAACCAAAATGAGACAAATCGTTCAAAAATCCTCTAAGACACTCCTAAAACTTATAGACGATTTTCAGTTGTAATATAAAACAATACTATTTCTTTTTTGAAATTAGGAATACTAAGAAAGGAATTATAACTATACTTGCTGCTAATATACCCCACTCACCCGCATAGTTAGGCTCATTCCTTGTTGTAATATCATCAAGAGCAAGCCAGTCCAAAATAAGGATTATTACGAGCGAAGCCCATAGCAAATATTTTTTCATGAGTAATAGTATTAAAAAAACCAATGTACTAGTATTATCAATAACGAAGGAAGACCAATAACTACCCATCTATACTTCTCATTTTCTAATGCTTTTCCATAAAATATTTTACGTTCTATTTTTTCTAAGTTGATAATATGAGCAAAGATAATCACAAACATTATTGTAAGAGCAATTCCTATAATCCAATTATTTAGTATAAATATATTGCCCAATAATGTTATTAAGGAAATCAACATCAATGCATGAATATGCGCATGTCTAGACAAAAGATGACCAGAAAGCTCTATGTTTGCTTTTTTTGGATCAAATCTTTTTTTAAGGTATTCTGAAAGGGCATCAGAATATTTGACTTTCTTTTCAGCAAAACAATTCAGCCCACATATAAATAAGATAAGATCAATCAAACTAATAATTACATATCTTTGAATCAAATACAGCGTCATTCCTATTACAATAGCCAATACCAACATAACATCAATCCTTAGCATAAAACTAATACTATTGACTGATTCAGGCAAAATTATACCATCAGGAATAAGTTTTATTTTAGGATCAAGTATCATTAAATATAGTAATCCCAAACCAAACACTCCTGATAAAATATACCTAAATATTTTTTCTGTCTCCTTTAAAATATCTTTCATTAATCTCCTCCCAATAAACACTTTTATAGAGTTTGCCTGAATGGTTCTAATTCGTTATGAGAAAACAAAGTTTTGAGCGAAACGAAGGAATCAGAATTGATGTGTAGCCTCAGCGCTACATGAAATGAGGATTCCGAAGTTGCAGCCAAAATATTGATTTCGGAATAGAATTAAGAACCTTTCAGCCAAACTCAAACGGAGAGGGAGGGATTCGAACCCTCGGTACCATTGCTGGTACACACACTTTCCAGGCGTGCTCCTTAAACCACTCGGACACCTCTCCATTCACTTCGTTCATTACGAGCTGCCCAGGAGTTGGTTTCCGGGGCGCTCACCATCTCGCGCCCGCCGCAATACTTGTGCTCGTTATTCCTCGCACTGCGGCCCACTCGGACACCTCTCCATTCACTTCGTTCATTACGAGCTGCCCAGGAGTTGGTTTCCGGGGCGCTCACCATCTCGCGCCCGCCGCAATACTTGTGCTCGTTATTCCTCGCACTGCGGCCCACACAGACACCTCTCCATCACACTCGTTCTTGCATAATTTTTATTTAAAACTTGTTGATATCCAAGTCCCAACATAATGAGCAGCAACTATTACGATTAATGTTATTACCAAATGCTCGGCTATTATAGACCAAGGATTGATTTTTTGTCTGCGCGCCATTGTATAACTGAGGAAAGAAAGTATCAAAACTCCCCAAATAATGCCTATTCTTACAGCAACTGCAAGATCAAAGACTAAAACAGGTATAATAAATGTGAGCGCGGTGACAAACTTGCATACAAAAGTGGAAATGGTGGATGCCCAGATTTGTTTTGTTGTGTGGACATTTTCTGATTCCTCAGAAATATGTATACCTAATGCATCGGAAAATGCATCCGCTATCGCTATGGTAAGTATTCCTCCAATGACTACCATCTTAGATTCAGCAATCGAATTTAAGCCAATCATTAATCCAAGAGTGGTGATTATACCGGAAGTTATACCGAAGTTGAAACCGACCTGTAAAGAATGAAGCATATTATTTTTTTTCTTTTTCCTTATCTTTATACCATTCAACTACAAACGCATCAATTATACTATCAATGTTGTTTTTTACCGATTCGCCTAAATCCTTACTGTTTATACTCGGCATAAAAAAACCTCTTTCCCAATAGGTTTTTCTGCTAGGTGAAATTTTATCATATTTTTTGAAATCGGACTTCATTGCCACTCCCAAATAATAACTTCCGAATATATCATCTTCTATTTTAAAATACCCGTCAGAATATCTGACTTCACAGGTAATTTTACCGCTTTTGCCAACCTTAATTTGAGGAAGTTTGTTTGCAAATGATTTTATTACCTGATTATCAATTTCTTCTTGCTTAATGAATTCTGATTTTTTAGCTGTAGTAATGATTTTAACAGATTTTATTTTTGATAATCCAGCGTGCACATTAATATACATTACAGACATTAAAACTAAGAGCAATAGTACTTTTTTCATTTTAGGTTCCCCGCTGTTTATTAGAAAAATACTTCTATTTCTTTTGCTTCCTGGGCTCTGATCCTTTTTGCTTTAGGCCCAATGATCTTAGCTCCATCGATATAATCCATTGTTCCGTCGTGCCATCTAATAACAACCTTATTTATGGCCATTTTATTTGAAAAAGTATCTATCTTCTGCGAATTTTTGTAAATAACCTGCGTATTTCCTAAAAATCTAAAGCTAAATTCCCTGTCTTCATTAAAATATTCTTTGGGAAGTATAGGCTTAAACTCCAAAACAAGTTCTTTATTTTCATCTATTGCAAATGGTTTCTCTCCGCATGTCATGGAAAGCCACATCTGCATAAACTCTGCCGTTGAACCGCTCAATCTCGCAACGAAACCTCTTCCCCACATACTTTTGTCGGGAAAAGCGCTTGATGCAATAAACGAGGAGTTTTCAAGCAAACTTCTTCCGTAAACTTTAGGATCCTGGAAACATACACATGTTTTTTTAAATTCTTCGAAAAACTCTTTATACAAACCTGCTTTTAAAAGCTCAAGAATATACTTATATTCCATATGAAGCCATATGGACTCATTTTCAAGCCAGCCTGGAGTAAACACGGTGCAGCGACCAATATCAGTGGATTCATTTTTTAAAGACGCATTCACTTTATACATATTAAGATTTCTATCATAAAGTTCGCTTTTTTTCAATGATTTGAGATGCTTCTTAATTTTTTCATTTCTTTTTTCAGTTTTAATATAATGGACTTCCGCTTCAAGAAATAAGGGAAGAGGGTGTTTTGCGAAACTGCTTACTTTGACACACGCAAATCCCCTTTTGCTTGTTTTTTCACTTGGAATATATTTTTTTTGCCTCATGAGTATAATACGTGTAATACAACCCTGTTTTTCTCTCAATTGCTTTTTTTAAGCCCTTATCGATTTTCTTGATCGCCATGTTCATAAAGCTGAGCACGTGATCTAAGGTGAGATTTTTCTCCCTGCCGCTGACCCCAAACAATGTCCTTTTCCTGTATTTTTCCTTCGCTGATGTTGCATTATCCCAAAAACTAAAAGGAGAATATTTAGATGACTTCTTCAAAATACCTTCTAAATCATGAAAGAACTCATATATTTCTTCCGCCACACCTATTTCATAAATAGGCGAAACACTGCTTGAAGACAAATAATCATGAATAAACTGCATATTACGTTTAAGCTCAAATGTTTCCGGCACACTGGATCCGAATACACCCGGCAGACCGTTTAAGGCATCATACCAGCTTGGTTTACCTGCCTCCATTTCAATACCAATTCCCCCAGAATCTAAGGTTGCGAATTTATTTAGGACAAGGCATAACATTTTTACCAAGAGCGTTGTCCTGTAAATACTTCCCTTGCCATAATTTGTCCGCATTGTATTTATATCGGACTGTCTTCCTATAATAAGTTTTTCTTTTTCTTTGCTTTTTATAACAGCATCGAATTGTCTAATTTTGCCATTGAAATTCACGTACTTGTCGCTTCTCGGAACTACATAGTGCGGATTGTCATAAAAAGTGAATTCGTTTTTTTCGAGTAATATCTCATGCTTTTTTTCCGGATAAATAGACAGATAACTTTCCAATAAATCTATGTTGTATGTCCAGTGGTCAGTCCAGAACCCCTCGCAATGATCAGCGCTATTTATACTATTTGAGCTCTCAAGCATATTGGCCAAAAATTTTTCTTTTGAAACAGAAAGACCGATGTTATTCTTCTCCAAAAACAATAAAAGACTGCCAGGCTCAAAAGTTTTTTTGAAAAATTCCTTCATCATTGGCCTGTGTTTGCCCTTCACAAGCTTTTTAAGGATTTGTTCGCCGATTTTACTAAGGGCATTAAAATGAAATCTCTGCCCTTTTATAAGCAAAGGATTATACCCATCAAGCTGTATTAAATTATAGAATGATAGAACATTAAAATCTTCTATATTGGGGTTTATAAATACATCGGATCTTTTGTTCTGATTCACGTCACGGTAGTTTCCGTTTCCTTGAGAAAAATACATTGGTGATAACTCGAAATTATTGTAATCGCGCTCCAAATCACCGTGCTTGCGTGAATAAACATAAAAAACAGTTTTCTTGCTTTTGCCTGGAATCACAATCGGCATCCCGCCGCGCAGCAAATTATCCAAATATGTCTGTTTACAATACATGTCAAAAATCTTTGCTGAAGAATTCGTCTCTACAGAACTAAGAAGACCATTAATTAAATTCTGATTTTCAAGAGCTTTATCACTGAAATAATGAATATTTGAGGCTTTTTTACAGAATTCATTGAGCTTTTTTTCGCTTTCAATATATCCTATAACTGAATTTACATTATGTTTTTCGGAAGGTAAAATATCTGCCTTAAACCAGCCCATAGCTGAAGGATACTTGTTGTCGCCAAATTGTTTTTTGGGTACAGAAAAATTGTCTTCCAGAACAAAGTTGGCCGGCGTTGAATAGCTTAAGTCCTGCTTAAAAATTATCTCTGGATCAACAATCGGCTTTATTTTTTTATACTTTTTGCCAGCACCTTCAAATCCAAAATAAAAATTCCCGTGATCAAGATTTTTAACCTCGGGGCTATCGTTTATTTCAACTTTTAATTTATAAAAGGGTGCGGCCTTGTCTAAGTTTGTTACTGTTGTCCAGGCTTGGGCCGTATGTCCCATAAATTTTAAAATCCACTGCTCCATCCAATAGGGAATTATTTTCGGCAGACCGTCAATAACTTCGATTGAGAGTTTCTCCGCTGACAAATTAGTAAATTCTACCATTCTGGCCATGGCTGCCCTGGGTTCGTTTGGTATCGTGAAATATCTAACTAAAGTTTTAAGGCCCAGAGTTTCATTAATATCTTCAAATATAACTTCGTAAAACCTTACGAACATCCTTTGTCTAATTTTATGTTTTGTACTCGTTGAATTATCCCTAAATGGCTCATAAAATTCTACTTTGCTGTTTTTCTTTATTTTAATAAAGGTGCGGAATCCCAAATTTGCAGTTAGAGCATATGAAGTATTTGCAGGATAAAACTCCATTATGGGGTAGTTTTTATTACGTATTCCAAAAGAAGCAATTCCCTGATTGCGGTTTACATAAAAAGCCCACATTGGTATTCCGTTTAAGCCCGCAATACCGGGGAAAAAACTGGAAAATGACTTAGCCTGATTATAGTCTTCAATAACAAAAGAGCCGTCATCGAGCAATCTATAATTTGACTGATTTTGATCCGATATATTTTTCTTGCCCATCTTTACCTCTAAGTGCGATTTGTGCACACTATTCTACATATTTAAAAAGTAATTACAAGCCCCGTCCCCTATTTTTTAAGGGCCCGCTTATATATGTATGGGATATTTGCAAAATGCGTTTTTATATTAAACGCCATCTTGATTTCTTTTAATGATAAATGTTTTGTTATTTCAGAATCTTCTAACACAGCCTTTTCAAGACTGATTTGTTTTTCCCTCGCAGCAAATGCTGCTTTCTGCGTTAAAGCGTAAGCATCTTCCCTTTTCAATCCTTTATCCACTAAATAAAGAAGGAGAGTGCCTGAAAATATTGTGCTTTGAGACTTTGACATATTTGCAAGCATATTTTCAGGATATACTCTTAAACCTGACATTACATAGCTTAATCTTGCAATCATAAAATCCAACAGTATTGATGAATCCGGAAGAGCCACTCTTTCAGCAGATGAGTGACTAATGTCTCTCTCATGCCATAAAGCAATATTTTCCAAGCCCGCTACAGCATTTCCTCTTAAAATTCTTGCAAGACCGCTAATATTCTCTGATAGGACTGGGTTTCTTTTATGCGGCATGGCTGAGGAGCCTTTCTGTCCTTTTGAAAAAGGTTCTTCTGCTTCTTGTACTTCTGTACGTTGAAGATGCCTAATCTCGGTAGCAATTCTCTCCAAGGATCCTGCAACAATCGCAAATCTGCATAAATATACGGAATGTCTGTCTCTTGGAATAATCTGTGTCGATACAGGCTCCGGCTGAAGGCCAAGCTTTTTGCAGACATATTCTTCCACTCTAGGGCTCAAGTGCGCATAAGTACCAACTGCACCTGAAATATTCCCGTATGCTGAATTGATACGCGTCGCCTCGATCATGTGTGATCCCCTTTTTATCTCACTGTACCAACCCAGGCATTTAAGACCAAAAGTCGTTGGCTCAGCGTGAACACCGTGGGATCTCCCCATCATAGGAGTATCTTTGTATTTGATTGCCAATTTCTTCAAGATATCGGCCAGCTTTTCCAATCCGTCAACAATAAGTGCACATGATTCTTTCATCTGGATTGAAAGAGCGGTATCTAATACATCGGAAGATGTCATCCCCAAATGCAAGAATCTTGCCTCAAGACCTATTGTCTCGCCGACTTGAGTTAAAAAAGCTATAACATCATGCTTTACGGTCTCCTCAATTTCATTAATCCTTTCAATATTAATTTTTGCTTTTTTTCGTATGGGTCCTATTGCAGATTTTGGGACAATGCCCATTTTAGACATTGCTTCTGCTGCCAATATTTCTATTTCGAGCATTTTTTTAAACCTGTTTTCATCAGACCATATTCTCGCCATTTCTGGGCGGCTGTAACGCAAAATCATCTCATCCTCCTAAAATATTAACAACAGCGATTTATTTCTTTTATAAATCCTTCTATTGCCTCAATATATATTTTATGTTCTACTTTTAAAACTTTCTTTGCAAGAGTTTCTGGGGTGTCATTGGGATCAACCGGAACTTTTTCCTGAACTATTATATTGCCATGATCATACTCTTCATCCACCCAATGAACCGTTACCCCCGACTCTTTGTCCCCAGAAGCTATTACTGCCTCATGTACATGATGACCATACATCCCTTTTCCGCCATACTTTGGTAAAAGTGCCGGATGTATGTTCATAATTCTGCCTTTAAATTTTTGTACGAAAATTCTTGAAAGCTTTAAAAGATATCCGGCAAGACAAACTAATGCTACCTTATTCTCATTTAGCAAATTAATTAGTTCATCACAAAACGAATCCATATCTTTTAAACTTTTTTTATCAACAAAAACAGCTTTTATACCGTGCTTTTTTGCTCTCTGTAAAGCAAATGCATTTTCATTATTGGAAAGCACTATGGATACTTCTGCTAAGTTTTTTAAAAGCCCCGATTCACACGCATCTATTATAGACTGAAGATTTGTTCCACCGCCCGAAGCAAGCACACCTATTTTTATTTTTTCCATCATATTATCTCGACAGATTTTTTGCCCTTATCAATATATCCGATTAATTTGGAACTTTTTATGGACTGTTTTATCCTGGCAGCATACTTCGGCCGCACTGCTATCACCATACCAATACCCATGTTTAATGTTCTATAAATCTCCTTATCGGTCATTTTTCCTTTTTGCTGAATGGTTTTAAATATTTCAGGGACTTTCCATGAATTTTTCTTTATTACTGCCTTACAATTATCGGGAAGGAGTCTTTCTATGTTATCGTAGAATCCACCGCCGGTAATATGAGATAACGCAACAACATTTTTTGTTTTAACATTGAATTTTTTTAGTAGAGCCAAAATTTCTTTTACATATATTTTAGTAGGCATAATAAGCTGCCGGCCATATTTCTTCAGTTCATTTTTTGTAAATACTTTCCTAATTAATGAGTATCCGTTTGAATGAGGGCCGCTTGAAGGCAGGCCGATTAAAACATCTTTTGGTTTAATATCTTTACCAGAAATCTCTTTGCCTTTTTCAACTACGCCTACGGCAAAGCCCGCCAAATCATATTCTCCCTGCTTATAAAATCCGGGCATCTCCGCAGTTTCTCCGCCCAAAAGCGAGGCTCCTGCCTGCCTGCAGCCTGCAATGATTCCTTTAACAACTTTTTCTGCCAAACCCACATCGAGTTTACCGCATGCAAAATAGTCCAAGAAAAACAAAGGCTTGGCCCCGCAGCATACAAGGTCGTTAACATTCATGGCTACAAGATCTATGCCGACTGTATCATGCTTATTCAATATAAATGCTAGTTTTAATTTTGTTCCGACACCGTCTGTTGAACTTACTAAGTTATATTTTGTTTTTTCCAAAGGAAAAAGCCCTGAAAATCCACCAAGCGATGGAACCATTTTTTTAATTCTCTTAACCAGTTTATTGCCTGCGTCTATATTTACTCCTGCTTTTTTATATGTGATAACCATTATCTTCCTCTATTTTTTTATGTCTCTGCTTCCTGGTTTAACAATTTTTAATCCCTCTTTGCATAAAGGGCATTCTTCAGATTTATAGCTTTTTATGTCCAAGTCTAACAAAGATATCTTTGGCGCACTAAAATCTGCCTTTCCGCCGCTTCTATCAACTAATGATGCCACCGCGACCACATCCGCGTTCATTGATTTTAAAACTCTAATAACTTCATTAGTAGAAAGCCCGGTCGTTATAACGTCTTCAACGACCAAACATTTTTCATTAGGCTCAACTGCAAACCCTCGTCTCATTGTTAACTTACCGTCGACTTTTTCTACAAAGATCGCCCTGCAGCCAAGAGCTCTTGCTACTTCCTGACCTATTATGAGCCCGCCAAGTGCAGGCGAAACCACAACATTTATCTTTGAGACAGCTTTTATAGCCTTTTGGGCAATCGCCTTTCCCAGCTTTTCGGCAATTTCAGGATACTGGAGAACAATAGCAGATTGAAAATATGTATCTGAATGCAGGCCTGAGGATAATAAAAAATGGCCCGTTAATAAAGCTTTATTCTTTTCAAATAGTTCTTTTACTTCCTCGGATTTCATTCAATCTCCTTATTTATTCTTTGTGCAATATCAACCGGATTATCTGCCTCAATAACTGGGCGGCCAACAACTATGAAATCCGCGCCGGCTTTAATCGCTGCTTTGGGCGTTGCAGTTCTTTTTTGATCATCGTTAGTTTTTTCAAGCCTTACGCCGGGTGTAACAACGGAGAAATCTTTTCCGCACTCTTTTTTAATAATTTCAGCTTCTAACGGCGAAGATATTACTCCGTCTAAACCACACGCCTTAGCCAGCTTTGCTCTCTTAACTACTTCTTCAACAGAGCTTTCCTGGCTTGTTAAAACTGTTACTGCCCAAAGTTTTGGTCTTGGATTAACAGATGCCGCTGCTTTAAGCATTTCCTCACCGCCACTTGAATGAAGCGTTAAACTGTATACTCCCATTTTTTGAGCAGATTCAACCGATCTTTGAACAGTAGCAGGTATATCATGAAATTTTAAATCTAAGAAGACTTCCTTTCCTATGTTTTTAATTTTTTTCACTATTTCTTGCCCGTCATTTAAAAAAAGCACAGGTCCAATTTTAAAAATATCCACCCAAGGAGAGAGTTTATCTATCAAGCTTAAAGCCTTGGGCTTTTCATTGACATCTAATGCTACTATTAACTTTTTCATAATTCCTCAAGTACCTAATTCCTGGATTTTATCCGTATCAACATCATCTTTTTGGTCATTAGGATCTCTCCCTGATTAGTTTTTTAATATTTTACTATATATTCGGACAAAGCCAGCACAGCCTTATAGTATTTTATTAGCTCACCGCTCTTACCGTTTTCTTCCGCACTTTTCCACATCCCTTCTCTCTTGGGATCCCATAAAAAGTTAAAATGCGAATCCGTACCCAGATAATATCTGACAGACTCTTTTTTTGTCAAAATAATGCCGTCTACGTTAAAACCGATGTGCTTAATTTTTGGATCCAACATGTCTTGTCCAAGCGAAATATATTCTGCTTCGGATAAAGACAAATTATAGAGCGTCGGCATTATGTCCAAATGCGACCCCGGAGTCTTCAGGTCTACATTTTTCGGCTTTAAATGATCCGGGATATATAAATATAGAGGAACAGCATATCTATATGGAGTTTTTTCTTGCGTATAATTAAAAACTCCCCAAAAATTATGGTCCCCCGTTACGGCAATTATAGTATTATCCCCGTATTTTGAATTTTTTATTCTAGTTATCAGCTCTCCCAATTTGTGATTGGAATACTGATATGTTTGAAATCTTAAATTCGCCAGTTTCCTGTCCCCGGTTATGTCAGCCTCAAGACTCCCATTTACTTCTAAGGGTAAAGGCTTATATGAATCGGGCAGTGAATACGGGGGATGATTACTTGTTGTTAAAGCAAATATAAATTTAGGTTTCGTGTTATTATCGGCAAGTCTTTTGTATATTTGCCTATACAAATATTCATCATAGACTCCCCACTGGTTTCTTTCCCAGCCACGTTCCATTGACTCTTCGCCTTGAGAATGGTCATAGCCAAGCTTGGACGCATATGTTTCAAGATTTCTCCATGCAATGTTTCCGCCATACATAAGGATAGTTTCATATCCCGCATTTTTGTACGGAATGGCGGCTCCTGAAATTCTGTCGTTATACGCGTATTTTGACTGGCTCACATGTCTGGCTTTGGGGCGCTTTGCAATGTTTAAGTTCACAACTTCAAAACTCCCGATCGTACCGACATCACCGGATAAAAAGCTGAGAAAGAGCAAATCTGATTTGAAATGTTTTTCCAACTCACCTAATACGTTAAAATGTTTTGACTGATAACGAAGTAAATCACTTCCAAAACCTTCCATCATTATAACAACTACATTCGGCCGATTTTTTTCAAGTCCGTAATTTTTTTTGGTTCTGAATGTGATATCTTTTATTAAATCATTATCAAGTTCACTTACTGATTTTTTTAAAAATGTAGAAAAAGCCGCTTCAATATTATTTTCGTATCCGACTTTTTTGATAAGATCATAATTTCTGTCTTCATTTAGTCTAAATTCCAGCGTTTCCTGCAATGTATTAATTCCATTCAAGGCCAATTTATTAATAAATACATTCGGAGATATCGCAGCATCATATGTCCCCAAGGGAAACAAGCCCAAAGAACCTCTTGCTGTAACAATATTTACAATAATCAATACTGCTATAAAAGAACTTTTTAAAAAAACGGGGTAAGATTTTTTTGCCGGGTTAAACTCTCTGATATCTATGGATTTTACAAAGTAACTGACCAATAGATATATAATCACAAACAGAGCAAAAAACCCCAGAAACACCAGCCACATATTGTAATTCTCAACCAAGGTGGACCAAAGAGCTTTCGTATCGTCCTCAAATATCCCAAAAATCACAACATTAATATGATTTTGAAAATACGAATAAAAACCAAAATCAAATATGAGCAGAATAAAAACTAACGCGTAAACAAATATATAATAATATTTGGAAAATACTACCCAGAGTTTAAATAATATTTTATTTCTGAATGCCCATGTTATAAGTAATGTCAGCACTATTACAGCATTTAAATAAGCAATAACTACTAAATCAAACCTTAAACCTAAAATAAAAGCTTTTATTACATGCCAAAAAAGTCCTTTAAAATCTCCTAAATCGGAATAGTAAAAACAAAAGATAAATCTATGCACCGACATCAAAAACAAAAATATGAAATTTAAAAGAACATATTTTTTTACTATATCTAATACTAAAGGAAAGAAGCTACCCTTTGTCATACCTCAAGCTTTCCTCTTATTTCATCAATGCTTTTAATCTTATTTTTAGAAAAATACTCACCTATTCCCCTAACAACATCTGTGGGGATCTTAGCATTAATAAAGTTTGCTGTACCGATACTTACGGCACTTGCTCCCGCTATAATAAATTCTATGGCATCACCTGCATTCATTATTCCGCCGCCGCCAATTATAGGAATACTCACACTTTTTGAAACATCCCAGACGCATTTTAAAGCAAGAGGTTTTATCGCCGGGCCTGAAACACCACCGGTTACTGTAGACAGTTTGGGCTTGCGGGTTTTGACATCTATTACCATTCCTGGATAAGTGTTAACCAAGGACAAAGCTTTTGCACCGCTTCTCTCCATAAGGATAGAAAGATCAACCAAATCTTCTACCTGTGGAGACAATTTTGCAAAGATCGGCACTTTGCTTATTTCCGATGTCTGCTGTACTATTTCTTCAGCCAAACGTTTATCCTGGCAAATTATTTTCTTTTTTAAGTTAGGGCAAGATAGGTTCAGCTCTATTGCAGAAATTCCATCTTCATTACTTAGCATCTTAACAACATGAATATAATCGCTTGATGCCTCCCCGGCAATGCTTACTATCACAGGAACAGCAAGTCGCCTTAACTGCGGGAGTTTTTCTTTAATAAAATTTTCTACCCCCATATTCTGCAAACCAATAGTGTTTATCATTCCGCTTGCAACTTCAGCAATTCTTGGAGAAGGATTTCCTTCTTTAGGTTTTAATGTAACAGTTTTTGTAATGATTCCGCCTAATTTTTTTACCTGTACTAAATCCTGTATTTCATCTCCGTAGCCGAATGTACCTGAGGCGACCAATACCGGATTAGCAAATTTTATTCCTGCTATGTTTACTGCAAAGTTGTTATTAATTTTCATAACTCTACGTCACCAATATTAAAAACCGGTCCGTCCTTACATACCATTTTATAAGTTTCTCCAGCCTTTATTGCACAACCCTGGCAATTTCCTACCCCGCAAGCCATCATCTCTTCTAAAGAAATAAATCCTTTAATTCCATTTTTACTGCATATATCTGAAACTTTTTTGAGCATCATGTTCGGGCCGCACGCATATACAACAAAATGTTTTTCTTTATTTTTCTTAACAAATTCCTCAAAAGCTCTGGTTACAAGCCCTTTTTGGCCAATTGAACCATCCTCGGTTATTTTAATTACTTTCCATTTGTTAAAGCCATTCAAAGTAACAATATCGCTTTTACTTTTTGCTCCGTAAAAAAGAACACCTTTTATTTTTAACTGTTGTGCTAAAAAGTTTAACGAAGCAATACCTGTACCACCACCGACCAATAAAGGAACTGAGTTTTTACTCTTTGTATCATAACTTGTGCCCAAAGGACCCAAAACTTTTAATTTTTCACCGGGTTTCAGTTGAGATAATTCTTTTGTCCCTTTTCCTAAAACTTTATATAAAAACTCAACACTTCCTTTTCTAGTAGCATAAATACTGAACGGCCTGCGCAAAAATACACCTGGCAGTGTCAGCAGACAGAATTGCCCGGAATAAGAAAACCGAGCTAAATATTCGTCTCGAAAAACAATCCTGTAATAGCCCGGCTGCACACAAGCATTTTCTCTTATAGTTAAGGTTTTATCCCTTCTTTTGATGACCAGACTATTTCTCCTCCCACTATTGTAGTTTCAGGAAATCCTGTTAACTCAGTTCCTATAAATGGAGAATTTTTACTTTTCGAAAAAAAGTCTTCGCTCTTTACAATGCCTTTTTTGTTCAAATCTATTATTGTTATATCTGCAAAACTCCCTTTTTTGAGAGTCCCGCGATTTGCTATGGCGAATATTTTTGCAGGATTAATGGTCATTTTGGATATCGCATCAGATAAACTCAAGACCTTTTTATTCACAAGCTCGCTAATGACTAAACCAAGCATTGTTTCAAGCCCTATTATTCCAAAAGGCGCAAGATCATATTCTTTATTTTTTTCTTCTTCTGAATGCGGAGCATGATCAGTTGCGATACAATCTATTGTTCCATCCGCTAAACCTTTTTTTATTTCTTCCACATCCACCTTTTCCCTTAATGGCGGATGCATTTTTGTATTTGTGTCGTATCCTTTAACGGCTTCATCGGTTAAAGTAAAATAATGCGGACATGTTTCTGCGGTCACACTGATTTTTCTTTTCTTTGCCTGCCTTATGAGCTCAACCGAACCTGCTGTTGAAACGTGCGCAATGTGCAAATGCCCGCCGGTAAGCTCAGCAAGCATAATGTCTCTGCTCACAATAATTTCTTCACTTTGTTTTGGTATTCCCCTAAGCCCCAGAACCATTGACATATGGCCTTCATTCATCGAACCATCTTTTGATAAATCTTTGTCTTCACAATGAGATATTACAGGAATATTAAACATTTTAGTGTACTCAAGGGCGTGACGCATAATTTTAGAGTTTTTTGCTGGATTTCCATCATCAGAAATCGCGACAATACCAGCATTCTTTAAAACTCCAATCTCTGCCAACTCTTCGCCTTTAGAATCCTTCGTAATACACCCTACAGGAAATACATTCACAAGCCCTTCCTTCTGAGCCTTTAACATTACAAATTCAACAGCCGGAGCATTGTCTAATGCAGGATGAGTATTAGGCATACACATCACAGTTGTAATACCGCCATGTGCAGCTGCACGAGTACCGGTTGCAATTGTCTCTTCCTCTTCGTGGCCGGGTTCCCTTAAATGCGTGTGAGCATCTATGAGACCCGGAACTACAACCTTGTTTTTTGCATCTATTACAACACCATGTTTATCGGTAATGGAATTACTTATGTCCGAAATCTTGTTTCCCGAAACAAGAACATCCATTTCTTTATCAATGTTTTGAGACGGATCGACAACTCTTCCGTTTTTAATTATTATGTTCATATTATTTACCCGTTTTTAATTTACCTCTGCTTTTTCCGTCCCCCGCCAACAAATACAAAACAGCCATTCTAACAGCAATACCGTTTGTGACCTGTTCATTTATGACAGCAGACGGGCTGTCAGCAACTTCAGAAGAAATTTCTATCCCTCTATTCATCGGGCCAGGATGCATTATTAAAACATCTGACTTTGCTGCACCCAACCTATCCTTTGTTACCTGATAAAGTTCAACATATTCATGGACAGATGGAAAAAGATTGTTTTGCTGGCGTTCCAGCTGGATTCTTAAAATATTGACAACATCTACACCCTTCAAAGCTTCATCAAGGTTATAAAAAACCTTAACTCCCATCTGGTCTATCTTAGGCGGAATTAGTGTCGGAGGCCCGACAACTCTTACCTCAGCGCCGAACTTTGTCAAACCCCATATATTTGATTTTGCTACTCTGCTATGCA
>JBHPNE010000049.1:0-2974 GCA_042562855.1 Elusimicrobiota bacterium | reverse complement strand
CTCATTTTGTTGATTTCTTATATTGAGCGACAAATTCTTTATATTCATTGGCACTTTTTTCATTCTTGAGAATTTCTTCTTTGTTTAATGGGCGTATTATTTTTCCCGGTAATCCAAGAACTAAGTTTCCTTTAGGTATATGTGTATTTTCTGCTATCAAAGCTCCTGCCCCAACTATACAGTTGTTTTCAATTACAGCACCATCTAAAATTATGGCGCCCATACCGATAAGACAGTTGTCTCCTATTTTACATCCGTGTAAAATTACTCCATGGCCAATGGTTACACCTTTGCCAATCAATGTCGGCATATCATAATTTACGTGTATTAAAGATCCATCCTGAACATTTGTATCTTCTCCGATATGTATATGGCAAACATCAGCCCTTAGGACACTCCCGGGAAAGATAGAAGAATTTGCTTCTACTTTTACACTACCTATTATTGCGGTATTTTCAGCTATGTAAACAGAAGGGTGAATTTCAGGCTTATAGTCTAAATATTTTATTATCATGGTTCTATAATGCAGGTTACTTCAAAAGATATGCTAAAACAGCTTTTTGAAGATGGAGCCTGTTTTCAGCCTGGTCAAAAACTATGGATTGTTTGCCGTCCATTACATCCGCAGTGATTTCCTCGCCTCTGTTTGCCGGCAAACAATGCATTACATAACAGTCTTTTTTCGCCAAACAAAGCAGCTTTTGATTTATCTGATATTTTTTAAACGCATTTTTTCTCTTTTTCTTTTGTGATTCATCGCCCATGGATATCCAAACGTCTGTGTATACTATGTCTGCATCTTTTACTGCCTGCTTTGGATCGGTTAAAACCTCAATTTTTGCACCAGTCTTTTTTGCATGATAGTATGCCTTAATAAGTATCTTCTTATCGGGGCCGTAACCACTGGGCCTTGCAAGCGTGAACTTAAAACCTAGAAGTCCGGCCGCTCCTAACCACGAATTTGCGATATTGTTACCGTCGCCAACAAATGCAACGTGTATTTTCTTCAAATCTGCCGGATTTCTTATCTTTTTCTTTTCTATAACAGTTAAGATATCTGCTAATACTTGGCAAGGATGCTCCAAATCTGTAAGGCCATTCACTACAGGGATAGAAGACCATTTGATATATTCTTCCACATCAGCGTGTTTAAATGTCCTGAATACCACTCCGTCCACATATCTTGACATTGTAAGAGAAGTATCATGCAGACTTTCTCCTCTTTTAGTCTGAAGATTCTGTGCATTTAAAAGCAAAGGAAACCCTCCCAGCTGATGCATTGCAACAGCAAATGATACCGTTGTCCTGGTCGAAGGTTTCTCAAATATCATACCCAGAGTTTTGCCTTCCAAAAGCTTAGGCGCTTTCTTGTTTTTCTTCAAGTCCAAAGCAAGCTTCAGGATTTCCCAAATCTGCTTTTGTGATAAATCATAAATTGAAAGTAAATTTTTTGCCATATTTTAGTCCTTTAAAAACAAAAAATCCCAGGCGAAATTCACCTTAGGATTGATTAATGCTACTAAATTTCAATGCGTTTGTAAAGAGGAGTCATTAATTAATGCAAAAACTGAAAAATACCAAAATAAACCAATAATATAACAAATCCCAGCGGTAATCCTATTTTTGCCCATTGTTTGCTTGTTATACCAAGCCGGCCAGCCGAAATAATATTGGGTATATTGCCCGGGATCAACATGCCGCCTGAAACTAGAAGGCCCATTAGAACATATTTTAGCTGAGGCAAAGACATTTTCGGACTTATTTCTGCTGCCGCTAGGGTGGCATTATCCAATACCGCTGATATCGTATTGATCCAATACAGTGCCCAGCTTGGAAGTTTGATTACGTAAGCGTCTATCATAGGCTTTAAGCCTGCGCCTAAAAGGACCAATGCCATAATAAAAAGGTATACTTTTCCACCTCTTACAATGACATCCGCAAACTTTTCTTTGCCTTTTTCATGTAATCCGTGCTCATAAGGTTCCCTTTTGCCATGAGATTTAAGCACTGCTCCCAAAACCGCAAAAAGAACAACTCCCGGAATTACATATACACCGATGTTTCTCAAGAGAAAGAAGAAATCAGCATTATAAGGAGGAGCTTTTAGTTTTGCTATTGCAATGGTGGAAAGAGGTTCTCCTATAGGTGTCAAGGCAGCGCCTAGGCCGATCGCAAAGCATCCTAAAACAACTATTTTTATTTCAAATTCCTTCTTATATTTTAAAACGCTTATTGCCTCGACAAGCAGTATTGCAGCCATAATCGCTGTAATAATGCTTGAACAAAGACCGAGCCCTGCAATAAGTAAAAAAACAAATAATCGTGTACCAAGAATGTTTTCAATTTTTAAAATATATTTTTCTATTATTCTCTTATATCCAAAAACAATTACACCAACTACAATAACAGCTGCAGATATCATAATAGGCTCCACCAACGCTTCCTCAACAAGATGCCAAGACCACATATGAATTTGCCCGATAAAATGAGAAAAGCTTACCGCAAAAACACCCATTATAAAAAGAAATGCCTCAAGATTTTTTTCGACGGAATGGATTGTAAGCGGTAAAATCAAGACAAGAACAACAATAGCCAACAAACTTATTTCTAGCACGGAAACCCCATTATTTGTTTACTTCTTCTAGGATTTGAGGGATATATTCCTCCATACCTATAGCCATAATATGTACGCCGTCAGCAAACGATTTTAATTCCTTTATGGTTTCAGCACAGATTTTTATACCTTCTTTTAGAGGATCTTTTGCAGACTCAATTCTTTTGATCACTTCCTGCGGAATATTTACACCGGGCAGTTTCTGTAAAAACTCAATAAATTTTGTAGATTTTAAGAGCATTACGCCTGGAAGAACCTTAACATTCAAATGCTTCACTTTTTGTGCAAATTGTTTATATTGTTTCACATCAAAAACTGTTTGTGTCTGGAAAAATACTGCGCCGGCTTTTGCTTTTTTCT
>JBHPNE010000048.1:0-3076 GCA_042562855.1 Elusimicrobiota bacterium | reverse complement strand
TTCCATCAAAGCTTCTTTTGCTTCTTTATCATTTTTGTTCAACAGGAGTTTCGCTTCATTGATTGCAATAAAAGATATGTTCCCTGCTTTTATCATATATGCCCTGGTTTTATCATGCTTAAATACAAACCTTACTTGATATTCCTTTATTGTATCGCTTGCAACTGATCTGGCATTACTAAAATCTGTAATCAGTTTACTTAACTTTTCGTAGTAATCTTCAGCTGATTCATAGGCATTTTTTGTTATCGCTGCTAAGACCGCTGTGCTTAAAAGCAACATGCCAGAGAAAAAATCTTTATCTTTTAAAGCGTCGTCTGCCGCACTTTTAATCGACTCATGATTACCGTTATATAATTTTGATATTTTCGATTGTGTATCCTTCAATCGCTTCAGTTCTAAAACGGTAATAAGCGAATCTTTTCTGGCATCTTTGACAACTTCTTTTATTTCACCTAAACCTCCACCTCCCCAAATGTGTTCTTCTATTAACATCTTATATATCATTTCATAGTGATCCTGGTTTGCCTTTGAATATATGCCATTCACTTTCTGAATATCTTTTTCAATAAATGGTACAATTGATTCTCCGTAATATAAAACAAATCTGTTTAATATCTTTTCTACTTCTTCGTCTTTCTTTGTAGATGCAAATCTTTCCAGCAATATTTTCTGAAAGTGTTCATAGTTTTCTTTAGCAAACAAAATCTCTTTTAAAGCAAGATTATTAGTACTAAAAGCTACCTCTTCTTTAGCTCCCTTTACTTTAGGTATATATTTCAATAACAATTCAAATGTAACAGTATTGTTTTTGAATGCTGTCTCCAGATCAGTAAAAACTATTTTCTCAACTGTTTTTAATTCATCCGGTTTTACTTCATCTTTTGATTTTTCTTCCAAAACTATTTCCTTCTGTCCAATTAATTTTGCCATTACTTCTACTTCTTCACCAGCCGTACCATCCGGTTTTTTGGTTAGAGATCCAATAAGATTTTTTATACTATTTAAAACTACGGGATTTTTTTCTACATCATCCAATTTCACAAGATACATCAGAGCTTCTAATTGATCTTTCTTTTTATACTTATAGATATTTTCCTCACCAAGTCTTATTTGGCCTTCAGATTTAGTCTGATCAAAAAATCCCTGCATGAATCTTCCAGGAAGGTATTTATCAAAAAAATCGCGAATTGTTTTGACTTCGCCAAGCTTGATTCCCTCAATTTTTCTCTCGATGACCTTCGGTGCTTTTTTTATTAGAAACCCTGCTTCCTCTATTTCTTCTCCACTCTCTTCAATTTTTTGAAGTGACGGTATAATATAATTGATAATTGTACTTCTATGCATTCTTATTTGTTGTAATATCGATTTTACTTTTTTGTCATCCGTCACAATTGCTTTTAAAGTATTTAACATTTTAGTTAATATTTCTTGCGCTTTTTCTGCATTTTCTTCAGATCCTAGATTGTTTTGTGAGAGATTTGCATCTATAATTCCAACTGGCTCAAATAGTTCTACTAATTTTGCCGCATCCGTATTCACAATTTTCTCCGCAACACCATTTAGTGTTTCCAAATATTCAACTATTGTCACTTTTTCCTCTGCTTTAGCTTCAAGAGCCGCAACAGTCACTTCTGGAATAGGCACCTGTGGAACCGGAACCGGTGTTACTTGAGCTTTCCCAGCAGGTTTTTTTGAGACTACTGGTGCAACAGGCGCAACTTTGACAGCTTTTGCAGCTGCTTTTCTAGCACGTTCTGCTGCGGTGTCCTTGATAATTTTTTTACTTTCAATTCCTGTAAATGCTTTTCCCAGCGACCTAAGTGTTGTCATTGGGTCCCTTTGATTTTTTTTGTATGCCTCATGAAGTCCTAATGCCTTACTTACATCTTCTGTAACAACTAAGTCGCCATTCTTATTTTGGTTTGCTGGTAACAAGCTCATCACTAATTCCTTGAATAGCTCAGTAAACGTAATCTCACTGCCTGTTATTACCTTCCTATTACCATGGGTTTCAAACAAATATTTAAAATAGAATGATCCTTTTTCCTTTGGATAAAATTCATTTTTTATTTTAACCAAATCAATCTTTGACACTTTGTTATCTTTGAAAGTAATATGTTTTGCAATTTTTGCTGCTATAGCTTTTTCACGAGCCAATTTGTCTCTTTCTTCTTCCCATAATTTCTGCATTCTTTCTACTTCAAATTCTTCTTCTTCCTCAGACAAAACCTCTGGTTTTGCTTTTTTAACAACTTTTTTCTTCCCCTGTAGGAACAGTTTAGCAGATGCTCTTATCGCATTCTGTATAGCTAGTTTTTGTACGGAAGGTTCTTGTTTTCTTCTAGGTTCTTCCTTTTTGATCTCTTTTGCTTGTGCTGCTTGTGTTACTTTACCAACAGCTTTTTCCAATAGAGAGTCTGCAAAACCATAATAAGCTTCTTCAAATGGAATTCGGAATGTCCCAGTTAGGGAAACTTCAGCCCTTATGCCAAGGTATTTAAACATAGAATCAATTGCCTTCATTATTTCCGATTGAACATCATTTTCATATGTCCCCTCTGCTTTATCAATTCTTGTATTATATACTCTTTCTATATTTTCTACTTCTCTTAGGTGCTCCTTATCAGGCAATGCTCCCGAAAATAGTGCTTGTTTTTCTTCTCGTTTGAGAACATCTGCATTATCTCTCAAATCGCGTTTTAAAATTTCTGCATTTCTTATGCTTTTTCCAAGCCCTACCAAATAACTTTTAACCGCTTTATTGTCAGACTGCAATTCGAATATTCTCAAAGTTGTCCATACTACATCCATTGCATCAGCACCTAGCTTTGTGATTTGCTCAACCCGTAGTTTTTTAAAATACTCTGCCGATTGATCTTCAAAATACTCCATAAAGTCTTTCCCGGCTATTTCAATAATAGCCCTAATTTGATCGTTTGTATATTTCTTTATAGTCTCTTGAATTTCAAGCTCAGCTATTTCCTTGGCCGATTTTTTTGTAATCTGTTCTGCCACACCTTCGATTTGAACCGGTTTTGATACTTCTGATATTATCTCTAGCACCTTCCCGCCT
>JBHPNE010000047.1:0-3188 GCA_042562855.1 Elusimicrobiota bacterium | reverse complement strand
AAGCATTAGAGAAGGTGGCGAATGGACAGGCTTCAAAGATATTTTTGCCTCTGGAAACAAGCGGAGTAATGGGCTCAATTGCCGGAGTCGCAGAGCTTTTTAAAGACAAAGAAAAAGCAAATAAAAAATAGCAATTTGGAATAAGCTTTATGTATGGTCTTTATGTTCACATACCATTCTGCCGAAAAAAGTGTAATTACTGCGATTTTATTTCGCAGCCCGAGCAAGAAAAAATATTTTCCAAGTACATTAAGGCCTTAAATAAAGAATCAAAGAAATATGCCGACCTCAAAATATCCACCATCTATATCGGCGGGGGAACTCCTAGCATCCTTTCAGAAAAGCATTTAGATAATCTATTTGTTAACATCTACAAAAATTTTAATATTGAAAACCTTTCAGAAATAACATTTGAAACCAATCCAGAATCAATAACCGAATCGAAACTCAAAACGCTAAAACATCTTGGTGTCAACAGGCTTAGCATTGGAGTTCAGTCGCTTATAGATGATGAACTAAAATTTTTGGGCCGTATTCATACGGCGAATGACGTTATTGCAGCGTTTAAAAAAGCGAGGAAAGCGGGTTTTGATAATATCAATATTGATTTAATTTATGGACTACCCTATCAGACGGAAAGATTATGGCAGAACAATTTAAGAGAAGCATTGCTTTTACAGTCTGAACATATCTCATTATATCCCTTAACGATTGAACCCAGCACAGTTTTTCATATTAACAGTGTAGAAATTAAGGAGGATTCTCAAGGCAATATGTATGAATGGTCTATGGAGCATTTAGAGAAAAGAGGATATGAACATTATGAAATCTCTAATTGGGCCCTGACCAAGCACTATTGTAAACATAATTTGATATATTGGCGCAATATGGAATATATCGGCTTGGGAGTATCAGCGGCGTCTTATCTAAACGGCCTGCGCTACAAGAATACAAACGATTTAAACCACTATCTCCGTTCAAATAAAAAAATCGTAGAAGAGGAAAATATAGATTTGAACAGAAAAATATCCGATGAAATTATGCTGGGTTTAAGATGTAGATCCGGAGTTAATATAAAACCTGAAATATATGATAAGTATTCAAAGCCAATAGAACGGTTTATATCTGAGCTGCTATTGGAAAAAGACGGCGAAAACATCAAACTGACTAAAGTTTTTGTATATTGGCCCAAAGTTTCAAGCAATGCTTTTTCATACTGCAAAATTATTCTGACAGATCTAAAAACATAAATCACGGCTAGAAGTACTAGAAATACTATTAAACCTACTGGCATATAGCCTCCCAATTTTTTAAGATTTTTTCTTAACTTTCAGTTTTGTTCCGTTAACGGATAACACTTGAACCAAGCTGTCTTTTATTATAATCTCCTCAGCCTCCGCTCTCCATATCTCGCCGTTAATTTTAATCATTCCGGAATTCGGCGGCTCTATCGATTCTGTTACTACAGCTTCTTTTCCAAACAAGGCATCTACATTAGATTTTCTTCCCTGTCCTTCAAACATTCTTTTTGCAAAAGGACGAACCAGGTATATGGTTATCAAAGATACAATAGGAAACGTAACCCACTGAATCCAGATTGGCAAATTCAGCAATGATATCAGCCCCGCAATCAGCGCTCCCATTCCTAGGCAAGCAAAAAAGAACGTTCCCGGCGTTGTAATTTCAATAACGAAAAATATAATGCAAGCAATTATCCAATAATACCAATACATACTACCTCCCTATTTTCCTTTGGTCAGCCCTATACGTTTTGGCGGCCAATAAATTATCAATGGACTTCCCTTAATCTTATTTTTCGGTAAAGGGCCCCAAAATCTTGAATCAAAAGACCTGTCTCGATTATCCCCCATTACAAAATAATGGTTTTCAGGAACAATAATCGGGCCAAAATTATCCCTGACGACATTTTGAGAAAAAATATTAAACCTTCCTTGTTCCCAGGCATTTTGATATTCATTTTGTGATTCTATAATCTTAACCACAGGATAAATACCCCTGTCTACGTGCTGAATATAAGGCTCCTCAATAAAACTGTCATTGACATAGACCTTCTTGTTTTTTATTTCTACTTTGTCCCCGCCCAATGCAATACATCTTTTCACAAAATCCTTCTTTATTCTTTTTTGCTTTTCTTCATCTGATAGTGCAGGAGGAGGGCAATCAAATACCAAAATATCACCGTGTTTTGCATTACACATTGTCCAGAATTTTTTCCCGTCTGTAAACGGAATTCGAAATCCGTAGACAAATTTATTAACGAAAAGATGGTCACCTTCCAAAAATGTTTCCCTCATACTTCCTGACGGTATTTTAAAAGCCTGAATGAAAAAATACATTATAAATGCTGCCAATAAAACAGCAGACCAGCCAGTCTCAAGCCAGTCAAGGATTTCGGCATATATTTTTTTTGGTTTTTCATTTACTATTTTAAACTGAAGCTTTTTCATTACAAAAGCTACCATAAAAAGGACCATCCCGGCAATTAGTAATTTGAATTCCATATTTACACCCTTATATTTTATTCTTCAACTTTTAGCACTGCAACAAAAGCCTCTGGCGGAATTTCCACACGTCCAAATTGTCTCATTTTTTTCTTTCCTTCTTTTTGTTTTTCAAGAAGCTTTCTTTTGCGTGTTATATCTCCACCGTAGCATTTTGCCAATACATCTTTCCTCATTGCAGAAATGTTTTCTCTGGCAATTATTTTATTTCTCACCTTTGCCTGGATCGGTATTTGAAACATCTGTCGCGGTATTATTTTTTTTAATTTTTCAGCCAAAAAGTGGGCCATCGTCTGGACTTTATCTTTATGCGCAATGACGGAAAATGCATCTATAACCTCATTGTTTATGAGTATCTCAAGCTGCACCAGATCCCCAGGCCGTGTTCCTATGTGATCGTAGTCAAAAGAAGCATAACCTTTAGATACAGATTTTAATGAATCATAAAAACCTACTATTACTTCGGGCTAAGGTATTTCATATTTCAGGACTACTATTTTTTCGGTTATATATTTCATGCTCTTTTGTGTGCCTCTTTTTTTCTGGCACAAATCAAGCACCGGACCCATATAATCTGAGGGACATATTATTGTAGCTGCGACATAAGGTTCTTGTATTTCAAGAATCTCTGAATATAAAGGAAATTTTGCAGGATTATCAATTTCC
>JBHPNE010000046.1:0-3351 GCA_042562855.1 Elusimicrobiota bacterium | reverse complement strand
GCTGGATATCCCGCATACAACAGGAAGGATTACCCAGGCTAAATATTTTGGAAGCCCGCAGGTGGTTATAAATATTCAGGACCTCCATTGCCACGCAGAGGTGCAGAAAAATATCGGCAGAATTCTTCAAATTTTGGATGAAAAATATAAACTTCAAAACATCTACTTAGAAGGTGCTAGCGGGCAAGTAGATACCTCGTGGCTGGGCTCTATTAAAGACAAACCGATACAAAGACAAATTACTGATGCATTGGTTGAGAAAGGAAGACTAACCGGAACGGAATATTACTCAATTATATCCGGAAGATCAAAGGTGATACTGGGTATTGAAGATCAGCCTTTGTATGAAGCTAATTTTAAAAGACTGAGCAAAATCATTGAAAATCAGAGATCAATTGATGACGTATTGACAAATATGGGGTTTGATATTAGGTATCTTAAAAATACCTACTACAACAAGAGACAAAAAAAATTAGAAAAAATCGTATCAAGGTATAAATCAGGAGATATTGACGCTAAAAAATATTACCGATTAATTAGCAGGTATGCCGATAAACTTGGGGTGGACATATACGGCTACAGAAATGTATCCTCATACATTGCTTTAATGGGCAAAGAAAGGGAAATAAATTATCAACGTGTTGCGAGACAACTGCAGCAGTTTGTTGCGGTTTTAAAGCAAAGACTCCCGTATGGAGCATACAAATATCTTATTGAAAAAACAGATAATTTTACAAAAATAGATAACCTTTATTCCTATCTTATTAAAGTCTCAAAAGAATACAATCTTAACCTTTCACGCAGTTTTCCTGACCTTAGCAAATTCTTTGATTATATTACTGCCAGCAAAAGCATAAATCCTCTAATTCTCGTAAAAGAAGAAAAAAGGCTTATATCTGAGCTTCAATACAGATTATCAGATAATGTAGCTGAAAAAGAGGTTGGCTTTGCGGTCAATTTCTTCAAATATTTTGAAGATTATTTTGGCAACAAAATATCAGCGGAAGATCTTGAATATTTCAATGCCAATATTGATGATTTCAGGTTCATGTGGGCAAAATATATAAATAACTACAAATTATCACTGCTTGATCCTTATTTTGATTTATTAAGCGAATATTACAGTGCAAATATAAAAAGAAATGAAGCTTTTGTTGAAAATATAATAGGAAAATCGATATATGAACCAAAGAGCACGAGTACTAATCCGTATGTAGATGATGCTGATAGAGTGGTACAGTCATTGAATGATTCAAAAGAAGTTAAAGTTGTTGTAACCGGAGGATTCCATACTGAAGGTATTACCCAGATTCTTGAAAAACGAAATATTTCATACATTGTAATAACCCCGAACGTGACGCAGGATACAGCACTTGCTCTTAAAACATACGAAAAACTTGCAAAAGAACAAGCCAAAATAATGTTCCAGGCTTTTCAATTACCGATTCTTTCCACTTTATCGGAACAACAAAAAATTGAAATAGTAAGCGCAGTTTTAGATTTGGTAAAAAGGAATATAACTCCGGAGGATGCGATACAAAAGGTGTTGAATGAAAAAGTATTTGAAGGTACAGGTGTTGAAGTTGAAGTATCCAAGATTGAAGGAAACTATAAATTTGAATTTCAAGAAAAAGGAAAAATGATTGAACAAGCTTTGTTTACCGCGGAAGGTGAAAAAATAGAAATTGTCTCAAATCCATATATCAAACAAGATCTGAAAACAGGAAAAAGGACGCTTACCGTTTATTCAGATTTTGAAGAAACAATAACACTCCCCTACGATAAACAAGAACTCACTTTAGATAAAGTAATAGAGCGATCAATTGAAGATCCAGCCGAAAAGGAGAAGTTTAGTCAAGAATTTATAAGGATTCGAAAATTTCCCAAGGAGGTACAGGAAAAAAAATACAGAGAATTGTACAGGCTTTTTGCAAAATATCTCAAACCGCAACATTTCCAAGAAGTTGCAGAAACCTTCTTAGTTAATACGCAATACATCGATCTATTGAAACAATTAAAAACGAGTCTTGGGATTGATGAAATTGAGGTTGTAATAGTTGGTAGAGGTGTAACTCAGCTTTTTCAGGCTGCAAGACAGCAATTATTTGAGCAAGGTATTAACATAGTTGAATTTAAAACTAATACGATGCTTATGGATGAAGGCAAGTTTACTGGAGAAGTCGAGGGTGCGATAGATAACACAGGAGAAAAATCATTCGTTATAGATAAACCTGCTTTTATTCCACCTGGAGCTCTTTTTATAGGTGATGCAAGAGATGGGGAGGCATATGAATTTGAGCATTTTATTGATGTTGCCTATACCGATGACGAAAAGAAGTCAAACATAGAATCTTGGGAAGATAATTTTGTAATACAAAAAGAAAAAGCGAAAGAACTTTCTGTAGCAAGCAGTATGGAAGTAGCCAGACAGACATTTATGCTTTCTATATTACCTTCTGCAGTATCAGGCATTTCGTTAATTATTATCCAGGCATTTTTAGCCTTTATTCTTTTTGGAATAATAGCCCCATTACTTATTGGAGCAATAGGAGCAAGATCTTATGGTAAACAATCTTCGAAGATAGATAAAATTCAAAGTGAAATAAAATATAGAGAAAAAACTGCGAATGATTATAAGAGATGGGAAGAAATATCAGAGGGCTTTTCTGAAAAAACCATTACAGGTTTAAGAAATCTTCTGATTTATCTGGCAGGAGATGATGAAGGGCTTATAGAAAAGATAAAAAACTATAGTGATGAACAAATAATACAGGAAGCAATTATTTTTGATATAGAACCGACTTCAAATGAAGATTCGGATTCAAAAGTTGCTATGAAGTATAATATAAAAGACGGTAAGATACATGCTAATCTTCTTTTAGTAATTAAATTAGAAGACGAATATTCGGGAAATGATGTTGCCGAACGTATTGTTACGCATGAACTAAGACATTTTGAATTTAATAGAATCAAAAAAGGAAAAGGAATTCGAGCATGGTTTTACAGACATTTCAGCGGATATGAAGACCGAATTATAGGGGCTGATATTTTGTTGCATTTAAAAAGATCCAATCCCAAAAATCGGGTTCATGCAACTGAAACTGTAAAAAAGAGTAAGGAAGCGCGCAAATTCGAAAATGTAATGAAGCGTTTAACAAGGGAAAAGGGAAAACTAGAACAAAATGTTTTAATAGTAATGGAAAAAATAAACGAAGGGTTTAAGCGCGAATCTCAACTTGTGATTCCGACTACACTTACAAGTGAAGCGATAAATACTTTTATAAAGACTGTTGCTGAAAAGGTACATATAGAAGGATATTTAGGACATCTGATGCGGAGAATGTCAGTCCT
>JBHPNE010000045.1:0-3364 GCA_042562855.1 Elusimicrobiota bacterium | reverse complement strand
AATTGCAGTTTTTAGATCATTGTAATCAGAAGCGCTCATGGGATATAACCCTGCAAAAACAAAAGGTTTTACTTCCTTGTATCCCGGATGAGGAGAATTTGTCGGCCTTGAAGCTTCTGTTATTGTATCTCCTATTTTAACATCATGTATATCTTTTATACCGGCAACAATATAACCTACATCACCGGCAGAAAGACTATTTGTTGCAACCATTTTTATCTTCATATATCCCAGCTCTATTATTTCGTGCTGCGCACCTGAAGACAAAAACTTTATCTTCATGCCTGGGCGAATTTCACCTTCCAGTACACGGATTATTATTATTACGCCTCTAAATGAATCGTAAAATGAATCGAATATTAATACGGACACGGGATTTTTTGCATCACCCTTAGGTGAAGGTACATTTTCAATAATAGACTTAATTACCTCATCAATCCCCTTTCCCTCTTTAGCGCTTACAAGAATCGGCTCATCAGAAATGTCCAAGCCCTCCTCCATTTCTATATAAGTATTCTCCACATCTGCGGTAGGAAGATCGATTTTGTTTATTATTGGTATTATTTTAAGATTTGCTTGTCTTGCAAGAAAAGTATTTGCTAATGTCTGCGCCTGTACTCCTTGTGCGGCATCAACAACCAGTAAAGCGCCTTCGCAGGCAGCAAGGGCCCGTGAAACCTCATAAGTAAAATCAACATGTCCGGGAGTATCAATTAAATTCAGGATATATTTTTTGCCCGTAGAGTCAGTGTATTTCATTCTTATCGCCTTTGCCTTTATAGTTATGCCACGCTCTCTTTCAAGCTCCATTCCATCCAATATCTGCTCTTTCATCTCCCTCTTAGAAATGGTCCCGGTATACTCTAAAAGACGGTCTGCAAGCGTGCTCTTTCCATGATCGATGTGTGCAATGATGCAAAAGTTTTTTATTTCCATATTTAATTAATTTTCGGCATTATGCCCTTCTGTTCACACACCCTTATTTTTTCAATCACAGCGTCTGTATCCTTTGCATCCAAAATTTCACCTGATAATTTCTTTGCTTCATCCCAAGAGATACTGCGTATGATTTTTTTAATCTTTGGGACCTGCGCAGGAGATACACTGAATTCATCTAGACCCAACCCAGCCAAAATCATAGTAAAACAGGGGTCTCCGGCCATCTCGCCGCACATCCCTACCCATCTACCTGCATTATGTCCAGCAATAATAATACTTTTCAATAGCCTTAAAACGGAAAGATGCACCGGCTGATAAAGCGAAGCTACATTTTCATTTACTCTATCAACAGCCAGTGTGTATTGTATGAGATCATTTGTGCCAATTGATAAAAAGTCAACCTCTTTAGCAATTATGTCAGCCGTTAGTGCAGCCGAAGGCACTTCAATCATGACTCCAACTTTAATATTTTCATCAAACTTTATTTTCTCTCTTTTTAACTCCTGCTTTGCTTCATCCAGAATCTTGTTTGCTTCCCTTAGCTCTCCAACACCTGAAATCATCGGATACATTATTTTAATATTTTCCTCGGCTGATGCCCTTAATATTGCTCTTAGTTGCGTTTTAAAAATAGAAGGATATTTCAAGCATAAACGTATCGCCCTTAGACCCATAAACGGATTTACCTCTGATGTTACGCCTTCTAATCCCAGTGAAGCGACTTTATCTCCCCCTATATCCATGGTTCTAACAATAACGCTATGAGGAGACACTTTCTTTGCAACATCTACATAATGTCTGTAATGCTCTTCTTCGGTCGGCAAACCTGTTCTATTAAAATATAAAAATTCGGTTCTATATAACCCTATACCCTCTGCACCATGATTCACAACAGACTTAATTTCACTCGGATCATCAATATTTGATGCAATAACCACTTTTTGGCCATCAGTTGTTTCTGCGGGCAAATCTTTAAGCTTCTCAAGTTCACGAATTTGCTCTGCCTGCTTCTTCTGCTGTTTTTTGTAGTCGTTTATCGTATCGGATGTTGGATTGATAATTACAATTCCATTGTCCCCATCCAATATAATGGTCTCGCCCTCGCTAACATAAGATGTTATATTTCTCATGCCAACAACAGCAGGTATTTCAAGACCCTGTGCTACAATTGCGGTATGCGATGTCCTGCCGCCTATGTCTGTTGCAAACCCGCTCACCAAATGATCTCTCATAAGCACGGTGTCTGAAGGTGCCAAATTGTGTGCCACTACAATTGAATCAGATTTAATTTCAGCGAGTGACCTTCTGTCTTTCCCCAGTAAATTACGCAGTATTTTTTTACCGACATCCTGAACATCATGTTTACGTTCTTTGAAATATTCGTCTTCAATCATATCGAAAGAGTGAGATACCTTTTCTATAACTTTGAAAAGCGCATACTCTGCATTAATACCTTCGTGGATTTTCTTCACCGCCTCTCTTGAAATTATTGGATCGTCAAGGATAAGTAAGTATGCATCACCAAGCCTGGAATATGCCTTACCAAGGCTTTTAACCATCTTTTCCTTTGTCGTCAACATCTGCATTCTGGTTTTTGTTATAGCCTCTTTAAACCTGGATAATTCAGCTCTGATTTCATGTTTGGAGATTTGCCTTTGGATGAGGCAGAATTCATCGTCTTCCAGAAGAAAAACTTTTCCTATAGCAATACCTGAAGACGCAGCAACTCCTCTTATCGTAATATTCTTATTATTTTTAGCCATTCTATCCTCCATCTCCTAACAAACTTATCTCATTCATCAAATCCTGCTTCAATTAACTTCCCAAGTTCACTAATTGCTTCTTGTTCATCTTCGCCGTCGGCAACCAAAATAATTTTAGATCCTGCATTTGCAGCCAAAGTCATTATGCCCATAATGCTTTTTGCATCCACTTCTGAGGAATCTTTTCTTATTTTTATTTTAGCCTTAAACTTAGAAGCTGTCTGCACCATTACAGCTGCAGGTCTTGCATGCAGTCCAAGCTTATTTCTTATTTCTATTTGTTTTTCAATCATTTATACTCTCATCATTGCTAAATTATTTGTAAAACACCGTGAAACCAACACACAAAAATATTACTATATAGAATAATATAACATTCGATTTTTTGGCACACGCCCACAAAACTGCAAATATTATTGACCCAACAAAAGCTATGACCCAGTACATATTTACTGCAAATGCCCAAAAATAAAATACTGTTGCGATTGCCAGTGTAATTATCGAAAATATTTTTAATGTATTAACAGTTCTTTGAAAATTAATGTTTGCAATTTTTTCTACTATCGTGTCGCTCAAATTATAGCTCATCGTCAGCCCCCATAATCTAAATGGCAAATGCAGAGCATTATAAGCTAAAACAAAAAAGAAAGGAACTACTAGAA
>JBHPNE010000044.1:0-3644 GCA_042562855.1 Elusimicrobiota bacterium | reverse complement strand
AAATTGAAAGTGTGACTGAAGAGACTTTAAAAATTATCAGTGAAAATGATTTAATGACAATGTTCGTATCAATTGTCAACAATATCAAGGAAGAGACGAAGCTAGAAAAAGTAGAAAAGGTAATAAATATGTTCCTGGAATTTGTTGATAAAAATGTAGAAAATAATGAAACTAGAGATCAAATAAAGTTCAGTGCATTATTAATGATGTTCAATAAAACTGGAGACAAAATAGAAACAATACGTAAAAATATGGCTAAAAATATTATATCAGAGTATATTGCAAAAGATGAAGAATATATAGAAGAGAATAATACAGAGATGTTAGAGAAATTTGCGTTTTTAAATGGTGAATATAGTCCATTGCAAAACGTTCCAGACTTGATTGGTATTTACGAAGAAATACTAGATGAAGCAATAGAGAAAGCAGGGAAAAAAGTATTGAATGTGCAATATGTATATAATTTATGTAATACACTGATGAAAAATGTCAATTATGAAACTAAGTTTGTTGAAAATATTGCAAATACACTCTTAAATCAATTGACAAGTGAAATCACTGTAGAAAATGCGTCAGTAATAATAGCAGCTCTTATTGAAAATACCACAAAATTGGATGTACAAGCAAGGAATACAATTAATGAAAGCATTCTTGAATTTCTTGAATACCGAGATGACATAAATAAAATAGCTGAAGGCGTAGTGGAAAAAATTCTGATTTCTGCAGAATTATCGAAACCAGAAAACGAAACTAAAATTGGGGATCTAACAAGAAGCATTTATAATGTATTGGCTTTATTGCTTAATAAAGATGAAGATAAAATCCTTGGAATGATGACCGTAGTGGCTCCTGAGTATTTTCTGAGACCTGAAAATACAGATCTGCAAGTACGAATATTGCCGATATATATGGAAACACTAAATGAAATTCGTGAAAAAATTGATAAAAATAAACGAGCTGAAAAAGCGAAAGTTGATAATATATTAATTAATAACAAAATGAAGAATATTGAGGAGTATTTTCAAAATGTTGATACTGAGAATAAGGCAAAAAATTTAGTCCAAGTAATGCAGGGATATTTTAAAACAGATGAATTTGGAACATTTAATCAGAATGTTCAGGCTGGTCTAAGAATAAAAATTGTGAAAAGGATGCTGGAAATAGGTAAAACTCATGCGGAAACACAAAAAACATTAATGGAATATATAACTCTTGATTCAAGTCTTAAAGGTTATCATGCTTTATATAAGCATATTAGTAGAAACGAGTACGAAGATGAGGAAGTAAACGGTCTAGTAAAATATATTCATGAAATATTATCAAAGTTAGATGGTGAACAATACAACTTAAAAGATGAGAAATATAAAACTGTATCAGAAGATATAGATAAAAGCGTATTGGGATTTGTCAGATCTTTAAAGGCAAGTAAGATTAGTAGTTATATTGAAATGGCTACAAGAGCCTTTAAAAATGGTGAATATCTGGCAGCAAATACTGTGGCTTATGTTATTATTCAGTTTGCGAATACAAGGAGCGGTGATATAAGCTTAAATGTGTTAGTAAGTGCTTTAAATAGAGCTTATGAAATAATTAAGCAAACAGATTCAAAAATAGAACCGCTTATTACAAACGCAAGAGTACTAACTGATACGGAATTATATCTTAATCCAGCTTCACGTATAGGTAAATTTATTAAATTGCAAGTAAAGGTAAAAGCGGAAGAATATCGAAATAAAATAGACAATAATATAAAAGATAAAGTTACTGAGTCATTAAACAAAATAGGATCCGATAATCCTGCAAGTGTGCTTGCTGGCTATGCCAAAGGAGCAGTTACTTATCTAAACGAAGTTAAGGGGGCTCCAGTTTTCTTAAGGGCATTTTATCAAACACTCGGTGACAGTTTTAAGGCAATAGTGCAAGGAGCTGATACTAAGGCGGTAAAATCTGATGAGTTTGAGAAATTTAGAACAAATCCTATATATAATGAAATTTACAATGATACTATGAGTCGTATTGAACAAGCAAAAGCGGCATATAAAAATGAATTGAAGGCAATAGCCGCAGAAAAACTGAAGGCAGAAAAAGAACAAGTAATCGCAGAAAGATTAGAAAAAGAATTGCTGGAATATCTTAAAAAAGCGGAGAATTATTACATAGTTAAAGGAAAGAAATCGTCAGTAAGATTAGTGGATCAGGAAAAAGGAGCAAAATTTGTTCAAGAAATTGTGCTTGCGATAACAGGCGAAAAAAATATTGATACAAAAATAGTTAGCGCATTTATAGCTGAATTAATTAATGACGGAAGGATTGAAAAGGTAATTGATATTTTAGAAATACTGCTAAACAATATAAGCGATGAAAATGCAGCCAAATTGGCAGTTATTGGAGAAGTGATTATAGAATCAATTGAAGGATATATATATAAGAGTCCATATAATGAAGTCTATGTTGGAAAAACGATGGAATTATTTGTAGGAATGGCTTTATTAAGAGTGGGAATGGAAGGAGTTGAGCTAAGGTTTTTAGAAGTAATGTCAGCAAGATTATATAGAACTGTTGAAAATAGAAAAAGTAGTGTTACTGCTGATTATAAGGATAAAATAAGCAGATTGCTGCAACGAGTTAAAAAGAAAGAACCTATAATAAATGTTATAGATGTTTCTGTTTGGCAACTAAATTTAATGTTTGAATCAATAATGCCTTACTTGTTTGAAAGCTCAGTAAAGTCACTAAAGACAGCAATAGAAGAAAAAGATCTTAAAAAGTCATTTGCTGCTATTTTTGACGGAATTAGATATGGATATTATGGGAATGTAACCGGAGAAATTAGTGAAGCTACTATAAAAATAATAAATGAGATAATGATAGGAATTAGCGAAGTATTTGGGGAGCAAAAAGATCTTGAAATATATTATGAAATACTAAATAATAAGCTGAAAGTGTCTTTAGATGTTTCATTCTCAATTACGTATCTTTTAGAAAGTTTATCCAACAATATAGGAGAAGGTGAATTATTAAGCATGTCCCAACTGGTATATGACTTAATAACTAAAACGAACACAAAGGTATTTTCGTCAACGGTACTCAGAAATATGGGGAAACAATATATGGAATATGTGAATGAAGAGAAAAGAAGCGATGTTTCAAAAGTATTGTACGCGAAAGTGGCACATGCAGTCCTTCGTCAAGCTGCTAAAATAGAAAAAAATCAGGAAAAAAAGGGGGACATTCTAGAAAACTCCAGAGAAGCGCTTAATCTTGCTTTCAGGATATCAAACAATATTTCTGGCGATAATGTGCTGAAAAGCCGATTAATGTACTGGATTACATACGGGTTAGAGGCTAATGATCCTGTTGTATCAGAAGTATTTGGGAATTATCAAGAATTGGATAAAGATGTTATAAACAAGAATATTGAATATATCAGTCAAATGATAAATACTTATACAAAAGACAATGTCCTGTTCATGTATTTGCTAAATAGTTTATTAAACCAGTTGAGAATAACCATGCCTAATGAAAATGCAGTATCAATATTGACGGCTCTAGAAAAAAACATCGAGAAATGTGATGATGAGACCAAAAAACATGTTTATGACAAAATATCCAATTATGAAGATAGATCATCAGATGACGATCTT
>JBHPNE010000043.1:0-3773 GCA_042562855.1 Elusimicrobiota bacterium | reverse complement strand
TACCCTCATTGCTTAGCGTTAAATCAACATGTGTAATCCCGTCAATTCGGTTTTTGTACATTGACTCAGTATAATTTGGCTTTTTGCTTATTGTAAACATTAATTGATCAGGTTTTAGTGGACAAGCTTTCAATACCCCTTATTAATTTGAGTGGATTCGTAGCCATCTTTATGGCAAGCTTCACATCCATTAGTGCGATGATAGCTTCCTGTTGTGATGGTTTAAGCGATAGAATCATATCACCAAGATCAAAAGCTTTTGGTTTACTTAATTCAAAAAGTTTCCGGAATTCAGGCAGCATATCCCGATCAATTGCTAACTCCTGGCTATCCATATTTTTAAAATATTCAATTGCTTCCTTTAAAACATTGATTGATTGCATAACATTTTCTTCTTTAGAATACGGGAATAAGATTTCAATATTTGTTTCGAGTCTTTCAATAAGCGGATCTCTAATGAACGACATTAGCAGAACCGTATTCATATTCCCCATTATTGATGTTAATAGTATAAACATTGAGGAGACTATTTCTATTGTTGACTCTAAGGATTGTGCAGGATTAACTTTTGGAATATTTTCATTTATGAACTCTTCCATTGATTTTATTTGTTCTTTATAATCAAGGTCAATATTTAAAAGCTCAGAGTGGTCAGTCATATCGTAAAACATATTCAAATATTTTTTATCTTTTTTCAGAAGCGCCAGTAATTGTTGCCTTGCTTCTCCATAAACACCATTACTGAATTGATCCATATGCCTAAGTGTTGGGATTGTAAGAGCATCTTCTAAAACCCTATTAAATTTGTCCATAAAAGGTTTTAAGCTTGTTTTGGCCGAATCTGTTAAATACTTTTCATCCATTTGAGCTAATAACTCATATAAATTTCTTGCTTTTTTGTTAGATAGATTTAGAACTTTTGTCAAATGCACAGGATTATTTTTAATGCGCAGAGAGATTGTATCCAGTTCAGATTGAATATTCGTAAAAGCATTTAATATATCAATTATTGCTGTGGATCTTCTTTTAATCTCCCCTATGTCTTCAATTTTTGAGTCAGCAATTTCCCATGGGCGTTCTAAAATTTTCTGCTCAATGTCTTCTAACTCTCTTGAGATGTAACTAAGAGAGCTTGATATTTTTATGTCAGTAGCTATTTTCCTCGCCCTTGCGCGGTTTATCATTGATCCTATCGGTAATGTAACCAACGTCCAAATATCCGCAATTGAAACAAGTATTTCTCCAAGTATTGGCACCCTCGAAAGCATAGGGTGTTTTGCATGTCTTATTTCATGCGCTATGGCAACTTTAGCCAACCATCTCCAGTATCTTGAATCGAGCAACCTTAGCAACCTGGGAGCATTGACTACTATTTCCTTATTAGCCTTTTTAAAATTACCTAAATCAAGCTTTTCTTCCTTATTAGCCTTTTTAAAATTACCTAAATCAAGCTTTTCAGGATTATCTGAGCTCTTAATAACAACCCCTAAGTCATTTAGTTTTTTCTGCTGTTTCACGGACATTGAGGCTTTTACTTTGTCAAGATCACCTGGCTGGTTTTTTAATGGTATTTCTCTGGAAATTACAGAAGATAGTAAGACCCCTAATGCTTCTGTAACATAAAATATAGCAGCAAACACAAAAAAACCACTAAGCAAAGCAATAACTGGGGCAATTGAACCTATTATCGCCTTAACATAGTTTGTAGCAATCCATCCGGCAATGCTGGCAAATACCATCCCGATCCTGTTCCAGAATGACATTGCGGCTTTGGGCTGTATAAAGGATATGCTTTTCGTTATTACTGTTAATTCATTCGCTAAATTTGTAAAATTTGTTTTTAGCTGTACAAAATCTATTTCTGCTTTGTTCAACTCGTTGCTAACTTCATCAAGTGCCTTTACTATTTTTTTAAATACCGGAATACCTTTAAGGATGTTATACATCAATTGTACTTCTTCAAGTAAATCCACAACTAATTCATTCCTTTTTTCCTTATCCACCTCTCCAACAATTACGCCGGAAAGCCTTGAAATATTGGTTATCTGTTCGGTTATTGTGTTCAATATGCTTTCGGAAAACATGGCCAATATTGTTTCTTCAAATGCCCGGACCCCTTTAAAGGTATTATGTATCAATTGCATTTTTTCAAGCAGATCCATCACTAATTCATTCCTTTTTTCCCTATCCTCCTCCCCGACAATTACACCGGAAAGCCTTGAAATATTGGTTATCAGTTCGATTATTACGTATTCTATTTTTTCTTTAATATTTTCAGAAAGAATAGATGATTTATAAGCATCTACAAAACTTTCAAATGTTTCTTTACTAATTTCCAGATCGCCTATAATTGTGTTTAAGTGTTTTGATACTTTTTCCTCGTCTTTTTTATTAAGCTTCTTATAGTTCCACGCATAATAAGAATCAAGTACTTTTACAAGGGCACGTGCGGGGTTTTTTGAGGTGGCAGAGATTTTCGCATAGTCATTAATAAAATCAGATTCTGTGTAAGGAGATATTCTCGCTTCGGCAAATATTGCACCGTTGACGGGAATCATACTCGCAAAAACACCAATCCCATTGCTGCTTACAGTATAATCATCAGCTCCTGCTACCCTGAAAATATAATTCATATTAACCCTTTTGAACACTTTTCCCAAATCCGTTCCCTTAAAAGCCTCCTGCATTTGCTCGAGAGTAAAAATTCCTTGCTTTTTTAAAGTATTTGAAATATTTGTAGTTTGGTTTCTCGTATGTTCATTTATAATCCTAAAATTAAATGTTGTTGACTTTGGCATATAACGAATTATTTTATCTAATAAATTTGGACCTATTTCCACCCTTGTAAGATCTTCCGTTCTACTCTCCTCGCCCACAGGAGATGTAAACTTTACTGATTGCAACCATATAATAACGTCATTTAGGTTGTTTACATTTAACACAACCCTTGAAACATGCTCTCTATCATCAATTAGTCGTCCGCGTAATAAAATTTTATTTTTTGTCACATTGGGAACAACATCAACAGAAAGACTGAACACTCTGTTATCTCTTGACTTCACCTCTTCTCCATGCATCCAAATCATAGCAACAATCAAATTTTCTATATCTCCCCGCAATACTTTGCCGATATCGATTAAGGATTCTAAATCTTTTCTCTGCCCTAGATAGCTCTTCGCCAGACTTCTATACACTTCTTGTCTTGATTCTAAAGGCATTTCTTTGTATTTATCACGAACGGTAAAAAGTGCTTCATTGAGTTTTTCAATAGAGATATCTTTGATATTTGCAATAGAGGCATTAAAATCTTTAACTGCGTTTCTTGCAATTTCTCTAGCCAATAAACTAAATATTTTTTTTATCATATCCTTAAAGTTTTTTGGTATCGTATTTTTAAGTTCTGGTAAAGCTTTGTCTAAATTATAAAATTCTATAAGATATCCCAGTATTTGTTCATTCATCATTAAATTCCTTCCAAATCCTTTAATATTTGCTGCTGTTCCTCCAGAAATCTCACCCATTATGTTTGTTAATTTATCAACACTGAGGAATCCGGATTCTATTTTTTCAATATAGTATTTAGAAACAATATTTGAAAGTACGATGAAAGCTAATGGACTATCTGTATTTTTTGCAAAATTAGCGTATATATCGATAATTTTTATTGCATTATCTATACCGACTTCATCTAAAATTGGTCTAGCTTGTCTATATATTTTTTGAATTTCACCTGTTGTTTTCCCTGTTCTCGAATATCTTGCTAAAAACATAAC
>JBHPNE010000042.1:0-3783 GCA_042562855.1 Elusimicrobiota bacterium | reverse complement strand
AACATAGAAGACATTATTGCGCTTATCGCGCTTTATCGCCCCGGCCCCATGGGCTCCGGAATGTTAGATGATTTCGTTTCCAGAAAACACGGAAAAACAAAAGTTTCATACGATCATCCTCTTCTTGAACCCATTTTAAAAGATACATATGGAGTTATACTGTATCAGGAGCAGGTGATGCGTATCGCAACCGATTTGGTGGGTTTTAGCGCAGGGCAAGCCGACGGATTAAGAAAAGCTATGGGTAAAAAGATTCCGGAAGAAATAGAAAAACTGCGTGAAAATTTCATAAACGGTGCAAAAGCAAAGCATATTGATAAATACTTGGCAGAAAAAACTTTTGAAAATATAGCTCATTTTGGCGGATACGGATTTAATAAATCTCATGCCGGCGCTTATGCTATGGTTTCATATCGAACAGCTTATCTTAAGGCGAACTATCCTCTACAATACATGACAGCTTTATTAAACTCTGAAATAGGCCACTCTGTAATAGGAAAAGAAGATGAAGAAAGCAAGCTTGTCGGATATATTCAGGATTCCGAAAAAATGGGTATCAAAATATTGCCGCCTGATGTACAAAAATCTATGGAAATATTTTCAATAGAGGGAAAAAGCATCAGATTCGGCTTGACTGCCGTAAAAAATGTTGGCGGAGTTGCCGCAGAAAATATTGTGGCTACGCGAAAAAAAGATGGCTCCTTTGCTTCATGGGACGATTTGATTAATAAAATCGACCCGCGTACAACCAACAGAAAAACTTTAGAATCTCTGATAAAGGCCGGCGCATTTGATAGTTTTGGCGAAAGTTATACTTCCATTAGAGCTGAACTCATGACTAAGCTTGATAAATCCTTAAGCTCTGCGGGAAGCCGCAAAAGCGATGCAGACAGAGGTCAAGGATTATTATTTCAGGCTTCGGAAATGAGTGATAATACAAATGGATTTATTAAATTTGAGCCCTGGAGTGAACATGATGCATTACTATTTGAAAAGGAAGTTTTGGGCTTTTATTTATCAGGGCATCCTTTAGCACAGCACCAGAGAGACTTGATAGCATATTCCCAATACCGGCTTGACAACCTCCCCCCAGGTTCAACCGATCCAAGATCCGGACCCCTAATACGCGTCGCCGGCATGATAACTAACGCCAAAAAACTTATAACAAAGGCGAAAAAAGAGCAATATGCAAGATTCAAACTTGAAGATCTACATGGACAGATAGAAGTTGTAGTTTTTCCTAAAAGCTACAAAAACGGCCTTTCAAAATATATTAACATTAATGAGTTTGTAGTGGTAAAGGGCAGGCTCTCAGGGCGAGATGACGGCAACGAACTTCTAGCTGAGGAGATACTCTCCATTGATGAGGCGAAAAAAACACTCATTCCCTATTCAAAAACCATACATTTAAAACTCACCTCAGCTGGCCTTGAAGAAGAAACTTTAGATAAATTAAAAAGCATAATCAGCGAACATCCCGGAAAGTCTCCCGTTGTTTTAGATATTTCCACCCCCGGCGACGAATATCTGGTGAAAACAGACATGAAAGCAAAATACAGCGATAAATTTTTTCAAGAAATAGAACAAATCATCGGCCCAGATTCCTGGGAAATGAGACCTGCTCAAAATTAAAATGAAAAAAATATTTTACGGGGGAATTATTTTTATGAGTATATTTTCAATGTCTGGAAGTTCTCATTCCTATGACTTAAGAAAACCCGCAGTCGCAGGGCAATTTTACCCCGGCAACAAGCAAGAACTATCAAAAGAAATCGATACTTACCTTAAAAATATCCCGAGAAAAGATTTGTCCGGAAAACCTGTCGCTTTTATGGTTCCTCATGCCGGATATGTGTATTCTGCACAAACTGCGGCTTATGCATATAAAATACTATCCGCTTATAAGGCCAAAAATATTGTTCTGATAGGAAACAGTCATAACTATCCGCTTAATAAGGGTGCGGTATACAGTAAAGGCGGATTCCAGACCCCTCTGGGAAATGTAAAAATAAATACTATTATTGCTCAAAAACTTCTAAAAAATAAAGACTTGTTTGAAGATAATCCTATTCCTCACATCCCCGAACATTCCCTGGAAGTGCAGATCCCTTTTTTACAGAAGACCTTGAACGATTTTCAGATTGTGCCCATTCTTTTAAGCCATATGTCTTTGGAAAAGTGTAAAAAAATCGGTGACGCTATAGCAGAAGCTTTAAAGGAGTTAAAGCTGACAGAAAATACCATAATCATAGTTTCAACGGACATGTCACATTTCCCCACACAAAAAGATTCAGAGAATATTGACAACCAGGCTCTTGAAAGTTTGAAAAATTTTGATCCTGTTTTTTTAAAGAACAAGAGCGACAAATTGATGTCGCAAAAAACGCGTAATCTTGCATGTGTTTTGTGTGGAGAGGAAGCGCTTTATGCGACAATGTATGCAGCCAAAAGCCTTGGAGCCAATAGGGTAGAAATTCTAAATTATTCTAATTCCGGGCAGATTTCAGGAGACAGCTCTAGGGTCGTAGGCTATGGATGCGCAGCGTTCATTAGGCTTGAAAACTTAGTTGCTGATAAAGGAGGTTTTAGTATCAGCAGAAAAAATCAACTAGAGCTTCTTAAAATCGCAAGACAATCCATTGAAGAATATTTACTTACAAAAAAAATCCCTAAATTTAATGTTTCTGACCCTGAGCTCACCACACCAACAGCAGTCTTTGTAACCCTTAATAAGGATGCCCGTCTGCGTGGGTGTATTGGAAACACTGAACCCAGACAGCCTCTATACGAAGCTGTATCGCATATGGCTATTTCAGCTGCATTTGAAGATCCAAGGTTTTCTAAAGTCACAAAGGAAGAGTTGAAAAATATTAAAATTGAAATATCCGCATTGTCTCCTATGAGAAAAGCAAAGAGTCATGAAGATATAGAACAGAATAAACATGGAGTTTTGGTGCAACGTGGTCCAAACGGCGGGCTTTTCTTGCCTCAAGTATGGGAACATTTTAAAACAAAAGAAGATTTTATGAACGAACTATGCTGGCAAAAAGCCGGTTTAGACCCACAGTCCTGGAAGGACCCAAAAACAGACCTATATTTATTCACAGTATTCGCTTTTGAAGAAGAATAAATCGATTAGAATTCTACACTAAAACCGCCGTACAAGCCGCCTTGATTATTACCAATTGAAGCATCCGCTAAATTACCAGCTGTGGAGACATAATTAATCAACGGTTTGACTGAAAGTTTTTCAGTTAGATTAAATCTTGTGCTGAATCCTAAAGTTAAAACGGTACCCGAATCAAATGCTCCATATCCGCTGTATGATCCAATTTGACTTACTACATTTAACATTATATTTTCTTGCAGGGGGAAACTTTTGCCGATATCAAAACAATAGTACATTCCATTTATTCCGTCATGATTACTGTAATCGTTGTAATATGAAATCTGAACCAATACCGGCAAGTCATTTATTCCGTATGTTACAAAAATTTCATTTGTTGATGAACCAAAAGGAAATTGATAAGTAATATGGCCCAATATCAACTCTGAATAACCGTAATTTTTTGTATAGCTTAGCGTAAAATCAACTTCATTGGTAGCCCCTAAGGAGTCTTTGTCCGAAACCGGCATACTGCTCCAAAAATAAGCCGTTATACCCTCACGATACAATGTTATTCCATTCTGCAGTACGGGATCCATATCCAGTGTTTGACCCCTCCAGAAATACGAAGTGTAGTAATCGGATGTTCCAAGAACGGATATATTCATTTCTTCAAG
>JBHPNE010000040.1:0-3962 GCA_042562855.1 Elusimicrobiota bacterium | reverse complement strand
TAAAATATATTTGTTCATTATCTAAACGACGTCTGTATTTTATTCGAAATTCCCAGCAATGTATATTTCTAAAAAGCTTTATTTCTTCATCATTTATTCTCATTGATCTTAATTTTTCAAGACTGGTCATTCTAACCGTGTAATCTAATCTCCATTTCCTTGTAGGCCAGAACCCAAAACCGGTACTAAAATCCAAATCGTCCGGACGTCCGGAATAATAAAAGACACCAAAATTTAAGTATTTTTTTTCAATACGGCCAATGTTAATGTAGGCTTGCGCTGAGTTTAGATTAAAAGGATAAATATCGTTTTCTTCCCTAACATACAAATAATAACTGGCCGGAGGAGCCCATGTGAATTCATTAACTAAAGGGGTGAATTTTTCTCTCCAATCATTAACAACTTCATTTCTGTCGGTCTTAAGACTATAACCTATAGAGTTTCGTATGGTTACCCTTCTGATGTACATCGCATTAGCAAATGATAAAGCATTAGTTTCTGTTCCATAATCGTTTGCATCATAATCGGGATAAAGAGCGTTCTCTTTTGTACGCACTTGATAGCTATGTCCCCAATCCCAGTCAATCCATCTTAAAAAGCGGTACCTGAAATTCAAATCGGAGTAGTATCTTGTTACAAAGAGATCTGTCAGGTCCCATTTAGAAGTCCTGTCCTGCCAGCTTTCCCTGACACCAATTTTGGGCTTTAGAGTAAGTTTTCTGTTTAAGCGGTAATTCGTCGTAATATTGTAATCCACATTGCCGCTGACTGCATAATAATCATTACTAGAAAGATATTGATTCTGCAGTGACCAAGACATATTGGTATAAAAAGATTTTCCTTTTTTTGGATACATGAGATATTCTATTCTTGGAATGGTTATTGAAGTTGGGTCAAAATCACCAAGTAGAGGCTGATATTGGTCATATCGTTCGGTAAGAACTCGAATATTATTTCTCGAAGTCTGTCTTGTAAAAGAAAGAAATGAATGGATTCTCTGGTTGCTGTTATTCCACGAATCTTGAAAATAATCATTTGAAAAACTTGAATCGCTCACAAAATCGGCTTGAGCCTGGGCCGTCCATAGAGGGTTAAGTCTCTGCCAATAAGACACCATGAAAGTATATCGCTCTGTCAAAGCTTTCTTATCTTCAATAGTGTACCCGTAAATATCTGCACTGACCTTATTGGGTTCATTATACAGATATCTTGCGCCTGTTCCCATACCTCTGCGTCCGTAGTAATCTAAATACAATTTCCCGTAAGAAACACGGCTTAACGGATATCCCCATATAACTTTTGCAATGAATCCGTCTTCATTATTATATCCCGGTTCAATTTCAAGACTGTCTTTGTGAGGGCCCATTGCATGAAGGTATATCGGAAAATAAAAAAATGGAACCCCTCTAAAAAAGAATACAGGATTATATGTAACGATTCTCCTGCCGACTTTCACACCCGCTCCGGTAGCCCTGATGTTATAATGCCCTCTATCATGGTCACAGCTTGTCATATTAATCCCGCGCATCTTATATTTTTTTTCGCCCACTTTTTTCATTTTTTTCGCCGAAAAGTTCCATGTATCAAGAACGCCATGCGCATTGTACACTGTCCCTACTTCTGAATCGTAATCATAATCCATCTTGTCACCGTAAATCAGATTTGATTTATCCTCTAAACATATGTTTTTTTCTGCATAAATATTTTTGCTTTTATTGTCTAATTTTATCTTCCCAGCTTTAAGCGTATTGCCCTTCCAGTTTATCGTTACACTGCCTTCTGCTACCATATATTTTGAGACTTCATCATATTCCATGTAATCAGCCTTCATATCAATATCTTCCGAAAAAGCCTTTGTGGCACATGTTGTTAATAAGAATATTGCAAGAATTATCGCTTTTTTGTGGTTTTTTTTCATAGTAATTTCGGATTACAACTTCCTCCAAAGGCGGGTCAGCCTCAGGCTGACAGTATAGAAGAGAAAATATTATAATTATTTAGCTAAAAGCGCGGCGCCCACTACCCCTAATTTATGTGTATATTTAGATACTATTACTTTACAAGCCGAAGAAGACGTTTTAAAAGCTCTTTTGCGTATTTCGTCCCTAATATGTTTCAGCAGAAAATTATTTGCATTACTAATTCCTCCGGAAATGACAATTATTTCCGGATTTAAAAGATTAATAACTCCTGCAAGAACAATACCCAATTTTGAGCCGGCCTCCTTCCATATAGTTTTCGCTAAAACATCTCCCATTTCGGCCGCTTTTGCTAAAACCTTAGGTGTTACTTCATTTAATGAACCATTTACAAGTTTTGTAATTATCTTACTTCCCTTTGCCTTAATGAGGTTTTTTGCATATTCACTTAAAGATGATGCCCCAATGTATTTTTCAATACAGCCATAACTGCCGCAGCTGCACAAAAGCCCTTCGGGATCATAAGGCATATGTCCTATCTCACCGGCCGAGCCGGTTGAACCCCTGTAAACCTTGCCATCTAGTATTATCCCACCGCCAACCCCTGTGCCAAGAGTAACGCAAATAAGGTTATTAACCTTGGATTTTGCATCCAAGAAATATGCTCCAAGTGCCGCCACATTCGCATCATTATCTATAACAACCGGGCATGAAAGATGTTTTTTTAAGATTTTCTCTAAAGGCACTTTTTTCCACAAAGGCAGATTTGGAGAAAACCTAACCACTCCGTTTACTTGGTCAATATCTCCCGCAACACCAACACCTGCACCTGAAACATATTGAAAATATTTCAAAGCTTTTACGCGAGCAATAATTTTCCGTATTAATTTTTTATGGTCCAATTTTTTGTTATTGGCGACAGAAGTTTCTTCCTGAATTAACCCATTGCCGTCTACAATAGCAATTTTGACTTCCGTACCGCCAAGATCAATTCCCAAATAGTACTTTGACATTATACTTTCTCCAGATTATCAATCGTTTTTGCAATTTTCCCTAGCATATACAGTGATCCCGTAACAATAATCACGCTATTTTTCTCTAGATTTTTAACTATTTTTATAAAAGATTGTGCGACTTGCACATTACCAGGACCTAAATATTTACCCCACATCTTTTTTAAAATATTTGCATCTAATTTTCTTTTTGACTCAAAGGGAATTAAAACCACATTTTTAACAATATCTGCCAATTTTTTAATAATATTTAAATATTTTTTTTCTTGCAGTATTCCGAAAACAACCGTTTTCTTTTTATTGCTCCAGGGGCTCGATTTAATAGTTTTAATTAATGAGTCCATGCCGGAACAATTGTGGGCGCCATCAAGAATTATCGTTGTTTTTTTCCCATCTATATTTAATTCTCTTATATCAAATCTCCCGGGCCAATTTAACTTTTTTAAAACAGACGGTATTATATTCAAGTTTATTTCATATCCTTGCTTTACAATTGCCTCAATTGAAGCTAATGCCAAAGCACAGTTTTTTGCCTGATGTTTTCCAAGCAGCGACATGTGTGTCTTTAGCTTTAAAAAATCCCCGAAATAGCATAACTTCTGTAACTTTCTCTTCCAATCGTATCCGTTAAATTGATATTTAAAATCCCTGCCGATTTGAAGCACTTTCGCCTTTTTATTTTTTGCTCTATTGAATATAATTTTTTTAATACTATTTGTTTCAGCTCCGCTAATAACATAGCATCCTTTTTTAATTATTCCTGTTTTTTCATATGCTATTTGCGATAACTTCTCACCCAAAACATCCTGATGGTCATAATCTATGCTTGTAATCACAGTTGCCAGAGGATGCTCTACTATATTGGTTGAATCAAACCTTCCGCCCAGCCCCGTTTCTATTACAGCAAAATCAACATCTTTATCAGAAAAATATTTAAAGGCAATACTGGTCAAAAACTCAAAAAAAGTTAATTTATATTTTTTTGATAATTTAAAATATTCTATAGATATACTATTTAAGACTTTTTTGG
>JBHPNE010000041.1:0-3867 GCA_042562855.1 Elusimicrobiota bacterium | reverse complement strand
GATATTTCTGAAAGCAGTATTTCAATCGAAGTGCCTGACCCAAACATTCAAATTGCCGAAGGAGACAGACTGCGTTTATCAAATCCTTCAACCGATAAAACCATAGCTTTTAAAATAAAAGATTTTTCTAAAAACGGCTCGGTCTATAGCATACCGTTCAACAAAAGCACAGATTTTAAGTGCGGTAATCCCGTGTTCAAAACAGTTGATGCGGCATACGACCAAAAAAACATTGAGGCTGATCTGGATTCAATTTATAAAAAATATTCTCATAAAAGACGAAAAAAATGGGGTAAAATACAGGTTTCACAAACCTATACTTCGCTAATATCAAACAAATGGAAAGAAATAAAAATGAGTACGGATGAACAAAATTTAAACGATACTTTATGGATAAGATACGATGATATTAAGTGGAGAGCTTTGCTTCCAAAACCTGATAGTAATCTGAAACATGTCTTTTATTTGAAAAAAGACACCTTGCATTATATTGAGAATACTGAAAGCTTAATGAAAAACATAGCATTTGAACTACCGCCCTTTATAAGCCAGCGAGATATACCAATTTTTAAAAACCACATTGATAAACTAATATCTAAGGGAATTACTAATTGGGTGCTAAACAATGTATCGCAGTATGGTTTTTTCAAAAATTCCGATTGCGTGCTTACTGCCGGGCAATTCCTTTACACATGGAATGCATACACAGCTGCATTTCTAACTGATCTAGGTACAAAGTATTTTACTGCCTCATGGGAGGATGAATTTCTTAACATTAGGAAAATGTGCAGTCCAGGTCTTGGAAAATTCCTGTTAGTGTATTTGTATGGCCGTATACCTGTGGTAAGATCACGAATTCTTACAAGAGAAATGCTTGATAATGTGCAAATAAAGGACAAAGCGCCTGAAGCCCAAGGAAAAGACAAGCCTTCTTCTTTTATGCCCGTTTTTGAATCTGATATGACTGTTCTTATTCCAAACCAACCTCTGAGTATTTTTACAGCCAGAAAAAAGCTTAAAGAATGCCGAATAGAGAATTTCGGTGTAGATTTAACCTTTACTAAGCCTGACAAAAACCTTTGGAAAGCGATTTTTGATGGTTACAATAAATTTGAAAATCCTGAAAACACGATAAAATTTAATTTTAAAAAAGGAATTAAGTAGCCCTAGCTTAGTCTTTCAAAAAAATGTAGAATACGGCTATGCGAAAACTTTTGCATGTTTTTTTAATGCTTTTCATCTTTTCCGTAAATGGAGAGGCCGCAGTGGAATACAAGACAGCTACTTTTGCAGGCGGATGTTTTTGGTGTATGGTCCCGCCTTTTGAAAAAATCAATGGCGTTAAAGAAATATTATCAGGATACACGGGCGGAAAAACCGATAATCCTGATTATGAAGATATTTCCACAGGCAAAACCGGCCACTACGAAGCTATACAGATACTTTTTGATCCCTCAGATGTTGGCTATGAAACACTCGTTGAAACGTTTTGGCGAAACATTGACCCTACAGATGGATTCGGCCAATTCGCTGATAAAGGATCTCAATATCAGACCGCAATATTTTATCACGATGATAATCAAAAAAACATTGCCCAAAATTCAAAAAAAGCTTTGGAAAGATCCGGCAAGTTTAAAAAACCTATTAAAACCAAAATATTAAAAGCATCTGAATTTTTTAAAGCAGAAGAATATCACCAGGACTATCACATTAAAAATCCAGAACGCTATAAATCCTACAAAAAGTACTCGGGAAGGGAAGATTTTATTAATAAAAATTGGAAAGAAGACGCACTGTCAAAAAAAGACCTTAAAAATAGATTGACAGATATTCAGTATAAGGTCACCCAGGAAAATGCTACCGAAAAACCCTTTGACAATGAATATTGGGATAATAAGGAAGAGGGAATCTACGTTGATGTAGTTTCCGGAGATGTGCTTTTCAGTTCTCTTGATAAATATGATTCTGGATGCGGCTGGCCGTCTTTTACAAAACCCGTTGACGAGAAAGAAATAGTTGAAGTGAACGATGTAAGTTATGGAATGAAAAGGTTGGAAGTTAGAAGCAAGTCTGCCGATTCTCATCTTGGACATATATTTAACGATGGGCCAAAGCCAACTGGTATGAGATACTGCATAAATTCTGCCTCGTTACGTTTTGTACCGAAAAATGACATGAAAAAGGAAGGATATGAAAAATATCTGTTTCTTTTCAAAAATAAAGAAAAGAAGTAGGAGGGCACTATGATTAATTCAAATGACAGTTCAATAAAGTCTGCAATTAATTTCGAGATAAAGGGGACAAATCTTTACCTTGATCTCGCGAAGAAAACAAAAAATCTACTTGCAAAAAAGTTGTTTTATTCTTTAGCAAAACAGGAAATTGACCATGCTGAACGATTCGAGGAAATATTTACTCAAATCGACAATGAAAAAGGACAAGAGGGTTTGAAATCCGAACAATTCCAAGATATTGAATCAGAAATAAAAACTTATTTTATGAATACTAAAAAATCAGACTTAAAGAAAGATGCTGACAATATATCCGGATACAAAACTGCAATGAAAATGGAAAAAGAAAGTTACGAAGTTTATAAGAAACTTCGTGATCGTTCACAGAGTGAAAATGAAAAGCTTTTTTTTACACAACTAATGAAAGAAGAGATGCTTCATTTGGAAGCTCTTCAAAACGTATATACATATATTACAGCTCCCGGTGATTGGATGCAAGAAGACGAAAGCAAGCAATGGAACTGGATGAATATGTAAAGGATACTGCCAAAATGAAATCGTCGCCAAAAACCAAAATTATATGCACCATCGGCCCATCTTCATCCAATACATCGGTATTGCGTAAGATGATGGTAGCAGGAATGGATGCAATACGCCTGAATTTTTCTCACGGAACCCATGAAGAACATTTAAAAGTTATTGAGTTAGTAAGAGAAATTAACAAAAAATACAGAAGACGCATTAGAATTCTTGGTGATTTGAGAGGTTACCGTATACGAGTAGGAAAACTCATAAATAATAAGCCTATTGAGCTCAAAAAAAGACAAATTATACATTTAACCACAAAAGACATCGCAGGAAAGGGAAAAATAATTCCTTTTGATTATCAGGGATCCCTGCAAGATATAAAAAAAGGTCAACACATTTTTATTGATGACGGAAATATTGCTTTAAAAGTTGAATCTCATGAAAAACAATCTCTCCGTACAAGGGTTCTTATTCCGGGGCTAATTAAACCTCGTAAAGGGATTAACATACCTGATGCTAAATTGAAATTTAAGGGTATAACTGATAAAGATAGAAATGATATAGATTTCTGTATAGAAAATAAAATTGATTTTTTAGCACAATCTTTTGTAAGAAATAAAAACGACGTACTTGCATTGAAAGATTATATTGGAGACCGTTTTAAAAGTTTAAAATTAGTAGCAAAAATTGAAAATAATGAAGGTATAAGGAATATTGATGAAATAATTAAGACTTGCGAAGGAATTCTAATTGCTAGAGGAGATATGGGAATCTCAATTCCTATATACAAGGTACCGTTGGTTCAAAAAAGTATTATCAAAAAGTGCAATAAAGCAAAAAAAATTGCCTTTACTGCAACACAAATGCTTGAAAGCATGACAGAAAACCATTTGCCAACGCGGGCAGAAGTTTCTGATGTTGCAAATGCTATACTTGACGGCACTGATTATGTTATGCTTTCTGCAGAAACAGCTGTGGGGAAATATCCCGTTCAATGCGTAGATATGATGAATAAAATAGCCAGATATACGGAAAACAATAAATAGTTTCATTTTTGAGTTTTTTTTGCTATATTCTTTCTACTAAAGAAAAGAGAGGTACATTGACA
>JBHPNE010000004.1:0-72638 GCA_042562855.1 Elusimicrobiota bacterium | reverse complement strand
ATGTCTTTAAAGAACGTGTTTCTGTAAAGGGGATATGGGCGAAATATGGCAAAGGTATTTGTCAAGGGGTAAAAATGTTTATCCCATTTAGGGGGATCCCCGACTTTTATTCGAACATATGTGGCTGTTTTAAATAGATTGTCTTACTATGGGGGTTATAGTAAGACAAATAAAAAAGAGGCGCCCAATCAAAATGGGTGTCTCTTTTTTTATATCAGTTTATCCTAAATTTCTATTTCGCTTTGCCCTGGCTTGCAACTGCTTCCATTGCTTTTTTTACTTCCTCAGGATCGCCGAGATAATAATGTTTAATGGGCTTTAGATTATCATCCAGCTCATACACCAAAGGCATTCCCGTAGGAATGTTTAAAGACACTATATCTTTTTCAGAAACATTGTCCAAATATTTTACCAAAGCTCTCAAGCTGTTTCCATGCGCAGCAATCAAAACTTTTTTACCCGATTTTACTACAGGTGCTATCTCCTCATGCCAATAGGGCAGGAATCTTGCAACAGTGTCTTTTAAGCATTCTGTCAAAGGTAAATCTTTTTTATCCAAATCTTTATATATTGGATCGTTTCCCGGATAACGTTCGTCGTTTTCGGTCAAAGGACTTGGAGGTATATCATAGCTTCTCCTCCATATTTTTACCTGATCGTCACCGTATTTTTTAGCTGTTTCTGCCTTGTTTAGCCCTTGAAGGACTCCGTAATGCCTTTCATTGAGTCTCCAGGAGCGATATACCGGTATCCACATCAAATCCATTTCATCAAGAGTCAGCCAAAGCGTTCTGATCGCTCGCTTTAAAACAGATGTAAAAGCAACATCAAAAGTATATCCTTCTTTTTTTAAAGTTTCGCCGGCTTTTTTTGCTTCTTTCAGTCCTTTCTCGGACAAATCAACATCTGTCCAACCGGTAAATTTATTTTCTTTATTCCAAGTACTTTCGCCGTGCCTTAGCAGCACTATCTTTTTCACTAAAATCTCCTTTAAGTGGCTTATTTATTTTGTCCCTTGGGATGAAATCTCCCTTAAATCCCTTTATAGGATTTTATCCAGAGCGAAGCGTAGGATTTCATCCGACAAAATGCTTTACTTACTTTTTCTTTTTTACTGTTTTTTTAGGTTTTTTAGAAACAGCTTTTATTGACTTTGACGATTTAACGACTTTTTTTCCGTTCAAAACAGCTTGTGCCGCAGCAAGCCTTGCAATAGGCACCCTAAACGGTGAACAAGAAACATAATCCATGCCGGCTTCATGACAGAACTCCACAGATTTAGGATCTCCGCCGTGTTCACCGCAAATACCGATTTTCATATCTTTACGTGTGCTTCTTCCGGCTATGATTCCATATTTCACCAAATGCCCTACTCCGTCAGGATCTATTGTCTGGAACGGATCATCTGCAAGTATTCCCTTCTTTAAATACTCCGGCAAAAATCCGCCCATATCGTCACGTGAAAAACCGAAACTCATCTGAGTTAAATCGTTTGTTCCGAACGAGAAAAATTCGGCAACCTGCGCAAGTCTGTCTGCAACAAGTGCAGCCCTTGGAATTTCTATCATTGTGCCGAAAGAATAATTTATCTTTTTAAGCCCGAATTTACTTATTACTTCACCATAAACTTTGTTCACGATTTCCTTCTGATCCTGCAATTCTCTTCTTGTGCAAACAACCGGTATCATTATTTCAGGCAACGCTTTCTTGCCTGCTTTTATGAGTTCTGCTGCGGCTTCTAAAATTGCTCTTACCTGCATTTCGGTAACTTCAGGATATGTCACTCCCAAACGAACGCCGCGGTGGCCCATCATAGGGTTGTTTTCATGCAAAGCATCGGCTCTTTTTGCAAATTCTTCAACATTTATATTAAGACTTTTTGAGATTTCTTCCTGCTGTTTTATTTCTCTTGGGACGAATTCATGAAGAGGAGGATCAAGAAGTCTTATCGTTACAGGGAAACCATCCATTGCTTCCATCGTTCCTTTCATATCAGCTTTAACAAATGGAAACAATTCTTCCAAAGCCTTTTTTCTTTCTTCGAGATCTTTTGACATAATCATTTTACGAAGCAAAAACAAGGGCTGTTCTGAATTTGCTCCATAAAACATATGTTCTGTTCTAAAAAGCCCTATACCTTCAGCGCCGAACATTCTTGCTTTTTTTGCATCTTCCGGTGTATCACCGTTAGTCCTTATTTTAAGCTTTTTAATAGGATCACAAAGTTTTAAAAAATCAAATAAGATTCCGCCTTCTTCGGTTACATCCACCATTTTAAGCTGTCCGCTGTAAACAAGCCCTTTAGTGCCGTTTAACGTAATCCAGTCGCCTTCACCAAGTGTATGAGAAGCTGTGCTCACTGTTTTATTTTTATGGTCAATATTCAACCCCGAACAACCTACTATACAGCATTTACCCCAACCTCGGGCAACAAGCGCTGCGTGAGATGTCATCCCGCCACGTGCTGTTAGAATTGCTTCTGATGCACGCATACCTTCTACATCTTCAGGATTGGTTTCTTCACGTACCAAAATTACTTTTTTCCCTTCTTTATGCCATTTAACAGCTTCTTCGGATGAGAAAACAATCATGCCGTTTGCACCGCCTGGCCCTGCAGGCAAACCCTTCGCAATAGGCTTGTTGTCTTTTTCTGCTTTTGGATCTATAACAGGATGCAGAAGTTCATCCAATTGCTCAGGAGTCACTCTAGCAATTGCTTCTTCTTTACTTATAACTCCTTCTTTTGCCATGTCTAAAGCCATTCTAACAGCTGCAGGGCCATTTCTTTTTCCAACGCGGCACTGAAGCATAAACAAACGGCCTTTTTCAATTGTAAATTCAATATCCTGCATATCCTTATAATGTTTCTCTAATCTTTGCTGGATATCATGCAACTCTTTATACATTTTGGGCATAATTTTTTGTAAGGTTACATCTTTTCCGCTTTGACCGGATCTTGAATTTTCATTTATCGGTTGAGGTGTACGAGTACCGGCAACAACATCCTCACCTTGCGCATTAACCAAATATTCACCGTAAAACTTATTCTCGCCATTTCCCGGATTTCTTGTAAAAGCAACACCCGTTGCTGAAGTGTCTCCCAAATTTCCAAACACCATGGTCTGCACATTGACAGCTGTTCCCCATTCATGAGGGATATTTTCAATGTTTCTGTATGAAATAGCTCTTTTGCCGTTCCAAGACGAAAACACTGCGCCTATTCCGCCCCATACTTGTTCATATGGATCATCGGGAAAGCTTTTGCCTAAAACTTCTTTCACCTTTTCTTTATATTGTGCGCAAAGTTTTTTTAAGTCATCAACGTCAAGATCAGTGTCGAGTTTCACACCCTTTTCATTTTTCATTTTATCCATAAGCTTTTCCAACTGCTTGCGGACACCTTCTTCGCCTTCAGGCTCAATACCGGCAGCTTTTTCCATAACAACATCAGAATACATTGTTATTAGCCTTCTATATGCATCATAAACAAATCTTTCATTTTCCGATTCTTTTATCAAGCCGGGTATAGTTTTGCTGGTCAAACCCACATTCAGAACCGTTTCCATCATTCCAGGCATAGATTTTCTTGCGCCGGAGCGAACAGATACTAAAAGAGGATTTTCAGCATCACCGAATTTTTTCCCCATAAGCTTTTCGATTTTTTTCATTGCTTCAAGAACTTGGGGCTCAAGCCCTTTAGGATATTTTTTGCCGTTTGCATAATAATAAGTACATACTTCAGTCGTAACCGTAAATCCCGGAGGTACAGGAAGTTTTAAATTTTTATTTCCTGCCATTTCGGCAAGGTTAGCACCTTTGCCGCCAAGCAGATTTTTCATGCTCTCATTGCCGTCACCTTTTCCGCCACCGAACGAATACACATACTTAGCCATTTCTTTTTCTCCTTTCATCAGTCCAGCTTTATATTATGGACGTTTTATTTTTAGCCTTTAATAGGATTATTGAAGATCCTTAATACCGCGAGGAAACACAACGAAGATATACAAAAACGGTTAAAACACTGCTTCCGTAAGTTTTAGATACTATAAATTCGCGAAGAATTTATCGCTGTAAAACTTCATTTGAGTTAAAGATGAGTTGCCCACCGAGAACGCTTTTGTTCTTTGCATCTATATTAAAAGAGCAGTATCCGTTTAGATTATCTCTTAGAATACTGGAATCTCTTACGGGCTTTTGGTCTTCCCGGTTTTTTCCTTTCAACCATTCTCGAGTCGCGGGTCAACAACCCTTCTTTACGCAGATTCTGTTTTAGGGACGGATCTGACTTCAATATAGCACGAGCGATTCCATGGCTTATTGCTCCGGCTTGTCCGGTAATTCCACCACCACTTACATTTACAAAAAAATCATATCCGTTTCCGGAAGACAACAAAGTTATAGGCTTTAATGCCTGCTTTTTTTGTCTGTCCAATCCGCCGAAATAATCATCAATAGTTTTTCTATTAATAAATACTTTACCGGTGCCTTCATGCATCTCAACTCTTGCTACTGCATTTTTTCTGCGCCCAGTACCTTGAATAGCCTGGCTTGTACTTTTTTGACTCATTTTTTCTCCTAACCTTTATTTCTAATAAATTATTTTTCAGTCTGCTTTTTAGCACTACCGAACTGCGCTGAATGCGGATGATTTGAGTCCCTATATACTTTTAGCCTGGTAATCTGTCTTGATGCAAGTTTATTTTTTGGAAGCATACCCTTTACGGCTTTTTGGACTGCCTTTTCCGGAGTTTCTGCCATTATCTTCGAATACGAAGTAAATGTCGCTCCTCCCGGCTGATGAGAATGCCTGAAAGCGGTTTTTTGTTCAAGCTTCTTGCCGGTCAAAACAATTTTACTCGCATTTGTTACAATTACAAAATCACCGCAGTCTATGTGCGGAGTAAAAATAGACTTCCTTTTGCCTCTTAGTTTATCAGCAACTTCTGTTGATAAACGCCCCAATACTTTACCGCTAGCATCAATTATATGCCAATTTCTCTGGATTTTGTCTTTAGGTAAATACGTTTTGCTGTTCATTAATAACACCTCATCGTTAATTTAAGTCGTTAATTATAAACAATTTATGATTTAAAGTCAATAGGTTTGTTAATAAACCTTGAAAAAACAATAAAAATTAAACATATGACGATATAATCTTGCTTATATCAGAAATGCCTTGTTTTTTCAAGGAATTTAGCAAATAATGGAATACTTTATACATTGTATCAACATCTGCCATCGCTCTATGCTTTTGTTCAACTTCCAGATCAATGTATTTTGCAATATTTTGTAATGAATTCGATGGAAATTTGAAAAACTTACGCGCAATTTGCAGCGTATCAATTACTTGAGACTTCGGTAACGACAATCCACATATTTCTAATTCTTTGTTTAAAAAACTTATATCAAAACCGGCGTTGTGGGCTACCAGGTAAGCATTATCCAACATTTCTAAAACCTTTTGAGAAATACTAAAAAATTCAGGAGCACTAGAAACCATTTCATTAGTTATCTGATTTATATTGCTTACTTCTTGAGATATATCTCTGCAAGGATTAACCAATGTGTTCCATCTGATAATTTCCCCATCACTGTTACGTCGCAAGATTGCTATTTCACAGACTCTGTCGCCAACATGAGGCATGAGCCCCGTTGTCTCGACATCTAAAAAAGCTAAGTTCGGCAAATTTTCTATCGTCATGACCGTCCCTAATAAAAACACCAAGTTCCATAAGAACTTGGCTATAAAAATACGGAGAGGGAGGGATTCGAACCCTCGGTAGGGCTTTACAACCCTACAGCGGTTTAGCAAACCACCGCACTAAGCCACTATGCGACCTCTCCATTGGACGTGTATTATACTTATTATTCAATAAATTTTCAATGTTATAAGACACAACGTTTTAAATAATAAAAGAGGTTCTAGTTTCTTCTAGAACCTCTTTTATTGTGCTGGAAAAACGTTTATTTCTTTTTTTTAGCCTTATTTGTTAGTTCTTCTAAAAACTTTTTAGCCGCATCTGTACCACCTAAGCCAAAAGCTAAAGCTAGTGCAAGACATACCGCGCCGAAGAAAATATTAAAGGTCGAACTTACAAGGACCGGAGCAATTCCAAGTTGTTTCAATGCTGCAGCTACTGCAAAAACTACTATAGCCCATTTACTGATACTTGCAATTAAATGGGGTTCCGGCAAATCAGCATTGACTGCAGCAACTTTGACTATTCCAGAAACAATATTTCCTAAAAATAAACCCAAAACCAGAACAAACACTGCCGCAATAACCATCGGTAAATACCCAAGAAGTCCTTCAAGAAGCTGTGAAGCCACTGTTAAACCAAGAGCATTAACCGTCATAACTAAAACCATTATCATAACCAACCAATAAACCAATGCACTTATCAGGTTGCTGGGTGTGATTTTAATATGGCCCTTATTTAATGCATCTGTTATCCCGGACACCTGGGTTACTTTTTCAAATTTGATCAAATCCAAAAATTTGTCAACTGCGGCTTTTATTATCTTAGCCACTATCCAGCCAATTACTAAAATAACTAAAGCACCCAACAATGTCGGCAAATATGCTGCAATCTTTTCCAGCATTTCTAAAACAGGTTTAACTATAAGCACTTTGTAATCAAACATTTGCTACCTCCTTTTTTTGTTTTCCCTGCCCATCTTTTTCCCGTTAAAGCTCCATTCGAATTGTCTATTGCTCAAGTATTATATCTCTTCTTCAATGCATTTTCAATAACAATATTGCAATTATTTTTCAGGCGGTTTTTGTTTCGGTAATGTGTTTTTAATCTGGTTTATTTCAATTTCTAGATCATGGATCATGGCTTTTAGTAAATCCTGGTTCTTCGAATCGTTGGAAAATATCTCGCCGGCTTTATCGGCATAGGGCTTTAAGTTTATATTTTCAAACTCCATTTGCAGGCTTGACATTTTTTCTATTAAACTGCGCCCTTCCTTTTCCAACTCCTTGAGCCTCACCAAAACCTTAGACATCTCATCAATTTTTTGTAAAGGGTCTTTTGTCACTTCAATCACCCCCTTGGATCATACTATCAGTTTTTCTCGTCTATACAGCACAACTGTCGAAATAATAGCTGTAACTAAAAAACCCAGATATGCATAAGACGCGGATACATATCCGCCAAATGGCGCAGGAAGAATCTTTCCAATAAGCATAACGGCAACAACTGGTATTCCGGGTGCAACAAACACTATCCATTTTGGATAATTGGTCACTTTTGTAAGTACAACAAAAATGAAAATAATACTAGCTATGCCGCTTGTAACAAAAAGCGTCACAGTAAATATGTTCATATAATTTTCAGCTCTCATAAATAATTGAATAAAATATTTTGAAATTTCAGGATCTACGGAAAGCATTGCTCTAGATACCTCCCCATAAAAGGTATAGCTTAAATGCATACTGGCGCCCATTGTAACAACATATATTTCCAAAAACCAGAATATTAATGGCAAAAAACCTCCGGCAGGTTTTATTGCAAGATACAACTGCCAGAACCCGCTAAGCCCCAATGCTATGAACACCATTCCCAGCATCCCACCAACAAACAATCTTTGAGGCCCTACATTCAGCAGATTAGGAAGCCCCGAATTAATAAACTGTGCTCCGCTTATTGGGTGTCCATAGAGAATAATATCAGAAACTATACCGATTAAAATGGCAAAAATCGCAACTGATCCGGTTAATAAAATAATTTTTTTATGTTTGGTTTGCATATTATTTTTTTTGTGCAAAAAGAATTTGTTGAACTAAAGCTAAATTATCATCGTTTACTAAGACCAATAAAACATCGCCTTCCTCAATTATGGTTTTCCCGCCCGGGACAACGAAATCATCATTACGCGCTATTAGTGTAATAAGGCTGTCATCCGGCAAGCCGATTTCCAAAACAGATTTACCCACAACTTTTGAACTAAAGCCCACGGTAAAATCTTCCAAACGTGTACCGGTGCCCTGCATATCATCAAACTCAATCGGATATTTCTGTTTCTTTTTAAACGGCGCATCCACTTTTAATAATTTTGCAACAAAAGGTATTGTGGAACCCTGCAATAATGCAGAGGTTAAAACGATAAAAAACACCATATTAAATATTATTTCTGAGCCTTTAATCCCTGCAATAAGCGGAAAAGTCGCAAGAATAATGGGGACTGACCCTCTTAAACCCACCCAGGAAATTAAAACTTTTTGTTTGAAACTAATTTTTGCAGGGAATAGTGTGAAAAATACGCTTACCGGTCTTGCTATAAACATTAGAAACATTGAAACCAACAGCCCAACACCTACTACGGGAACGATATGAGAAGGCACAACTAATAAACCAAGCGATAAAAACATCGTTATCTGCATAAGCCAGGCAAGGCCGCCGTGAAAATGCACCAGACTTTTTTTGTTTACAAAATTTGTGTTGCCTAAAATTAACCCAGTAATGTAAACAGCCAAAAATCCATTACCCTGCAATACTGTTGCTATTGAGTATGTAAAAACAATTAAACCAATTGTTAAAACAGGATATAATCCATCATATTCCAGTTTTAATTTGTTCAAAACAAAAACTATCGCTTTGCCCATTCCAAATCCTACAATAGCACCTATAGACATCTGCAAGATAAACATTAATGCCATATTGACTACTGTAGCCTGGGGGTTTATGATAAGACCGATGAAACCAAGCGTAAGAAATACTGCCATTGGGTCATTACTCCCGGATTCTAATTCCAATAATGGCTTTAACTGCCCGGCCAGGCTTACCTTTTTTGATCTCAATACGGAAAACACTGCTGCAGCATCAGTTGAAGATACAATAGCGCCAAGGAGCAAACCTTGTAAAAGCGAAAATCCTAAAATGTAAATAGCAAACCATCCGACAAGTCCGGCCGTTATCAACACTCCTATTGTGGATAATGCTATACCTTTGCTTAAAGTCGGCTTTACTTTTTCCCAATCTGTTTCAAGGCCGCCTGAAAAAAGAATAAATATCAGCGCTCCTATTCCGATAAACTGTGCAAACCAAAAACTTTTAAAAACTATCCCGCCGATTCCTTCAGACCCTGCAAGCATTCCAATAAATAAAAACAAAAGCAGAGCAGGAACGCCCAGCCTGTAAGAAATCTTGCTTGCAAGAATGCTCACAATTAGGAGTATTGATATACCGGCAAGGATATACTCAATGTGCATCCATTACCTCCAAACCATCCAAACAAAAATTGACCCCAAAGAAACTGCGGTTATTGTAAACGGAAATCCAAGTTTTACAAATTCCGTTAACTTCACAGGGTATCCGTTTTTTTTCAACAATCCCATTGTCACAATGTTACTTGCAGAACCAAACGGCGTTATATTTCCTCCCAAACATGTTGCAATAAGAAGGCCGAACAAAAACAAATATATTGACACATTAAATGATTCAGCAATTTTTATTGCTAGAGGCATCATGGCAATTGTATAAGGGATATTATCCACAAAAGCTGATACAAAAACTGAAATAACGATGATCATTATGTACGCATTTAAAACGCTCCCGCCGGAAAATCCGATCAAAATATTGGCGAGATCATCAATAAGCCCTGAAACATTTAACGATCCGATTACAATAAAAATCCCTGCAAGAAATGCCAGGCTATACCAGTCCAGATCTTTTACAATAGAAATGCTTTCTTTATGAGCAAACTCATGCCAGATGAGCCCGACTGCTGCCCAAAACATACAAACAATCGCGAGCGCATATGGCACTCTCACCTTTATAACTGACAGCAAAATAAGATTGAGCACCATGCATCCGGTCAAAATTGTCGGCACCCAGCTTTTCACTTGAGCCATACTTTCAATTTTTGGCAGTTTAACCGCAAACTTTTTATACATTAAATACAGAACTATAAATGACCCTAGAGCTCCAACTTGTACAGCAAAAAATATACCGAGTTTTCCCTGCATAAAGAAAAAATCGTTAAATGTCATATTCGCTTTTGTAGCAAGAAGTATACTCGGGGCATCCCCTATAAGAGTTGCTGTTCCTTGAAGGTTGCTTGAAACTGATATTCCGATAAGAAGCAGTGCGGGGTTTATCTTCAACCTTCTTGCAAGCTCAAGCGCAAGAGGGGCAACTATCATAACCGTTGCAATATTTTCGGTGAAGGAAGATATAAAGCTTGCGAAAACACATATACTTAAAAAAGCGATGTCTGCCCGTTTAGTATGGCGGACTATTAGGTCTGTAATATATGCCGGTACGCCTGAATAAATGAACAGTCCTGAGATTATCATGGTACCTAAGAAAATCCCAAGTACGTTTAAGTTCATACTTTCCCATATTTGGGCCGGCGACATAATGCCTGAAATAAAAAGAACAGCAATTGAACCTAAAAGAATTCTTAAAGATTTGTCTCTTTTAAGTACAATCAGCGTATAAGTCAAAACAAACAATAACAAAACAATTATTTTCATAAATAGGGACAGACACCATTTATTCCTTAAAAGGCCTTCCTTTAGTAATATTCCTTAAGTTTACGCCAAATACGTTTTCCAATTTCTCTAAAAATGCGTCAACCCCCAAAGGCCGTCCATTCATAGTATTGTTTCTTATTGCATCTATTACATTTTCATCATCAAAAGAATCAGTGAAACTTTTCCAATTATTCCTGTTCATGTCTATCAGCTCAAACAGATCCCCAAGCGGTACCGCCGGCTTACCTTTGCCAATATGATACCTTGCGCTAGACCATTCCCAATCCCATGGTTTTTCCACAAGCCTTTCTCTCACGGGATTTCTTTCAATGTATCGTGCAGCCGCGAGCAGGTGAATATGGTCCAATATGCACGAAAAAAACCTGCCCTGAAACAAATGTCCGGAACCGGTTCTTTTCTTGTTAAAGTATTGGGAATATCTGGTGTGAACTGAAGCAAAAAATTTGGCTAGAGCTTCCTGTTGGTGCGGTACTATTATGAAGTGTACGTGGTTCGGCATCAGGCAATAAGACAGGATCGTTAGATCATATTTTTTACTGTATTCTTGAACTAAGGAAAGATAGCGTTGCCTGTCATAATCATCAAAGAAGATTTTCTGTTTATTGTTCCCCCTTTGAGTCACATGATGTGGGAGCCCTTCACCCACAAGCCTGGCTATTCTTACCATGGCAAAATTATATTATTTAAGCGCGGATTTGTCAATAAATAGTGTCTGTCCCTTTTAAATTTTCCTTCATGCGTTGGTCGACTAGGGATTTGATGCTGTTTAGAATAACTTCTACGGGGGTTTCCTTTTTCACCAAAGGTTTGGATAACGCTTGCGGTTTGGGTTTAGTTTTATATCTATCGGTCTTTTTTTTAATCATAGTTTCAATATTCAGGATTTTTTCCCAGTTCTTTGCGGCTTTTTTGACATCATATCCTTTTTGCGTATGCATAATAGGTGCAACAAAATTGACCACTGTTATGCTTATGATAGCTACCAAAATTACCACACTTCCCAATATCCCCAAAATCACCTTTATTGTATTTTTATTTGCAGACAAAGCATGCGTAAAAGCCGTATAGGTAAGATAAATCCCGTATATCAAAAAAGCTATTTCTATTATAAGATCAAACACCAAAGGGATCATCCACACAAACATAAAAATTGCAGACAAAATTGAGCCTATGGCGCTTATGAAAAATAGCGATGCAACTACCCTTAAATTCGGCTCAAACTCCGAATTCCCTTTTGCCAGCGATGAAATTATAATTGCTACGCATGTGCCGATAAAAAGCCCGATAATGCCTACTATCGGCGCAATAATAAGCCCAAAAAAAGGAAGTGTTGACCCTGTGTAGAAAAACTTTGGAAGTATTGCAAAAAGTGAGCCGAAGAGCGCATACAAAACTACTTTCACCAATGGATATGTCATCCCTCCTTCCAAAACCATTGAGGAAAAATATGCCCTAGGAGAAACTACCATATTAAGAGTATCGTTGTAGATTTTTTTAATCATGCACTAGGAATTTGCTAGTATTTGCGCCGAGCTCTTTGATTTTTTCTGCCCGGCCGATAAGCGTATCGCCTTTTTTCTTTGAGTCTTTCAATTTATTCATCGCACTTAGGTAGGAATCATTAGCATCATCTATTTTTTCGCCTACTTTATCAAGGTCTGCAACGAAATCCACAAATTTGTCATACATAGCGCCGGCCTGCCTTGCTATCTCCATAACATTTTTGCGCTGGTTTTCCTGTTTCCAAATGTATGCTATGGTACGAAGCGTTGCAAGAAGTGTAGAAACAGACACTATCACAATATTATTTTCCAAGGCGGTTTCAAAAAGTTTTGGCTCCTCATTAATGGCAATGCCCAGCGCCGGCTCGATCGGCATAAAAAGCAAAACATAATCCGGCGGGTTTATCCCGTAAAGCGATTGATAGTTTTTGGAACTTAAATTCTTTATATGGTCCTGAATACTTTTTAAATGTTCTTTTAGGAATATCCTCTTTTTATCAGAATCTTGTTCATTATAATATTTCTCATACCCTACCAAAGATACTTTGGAATCTATTATTACATCTTTGTCATCAGGGAGCATTATGATGTAATCCGGCTTTTTGTCAGCGCCGTCTCTATCAGTCAAAGAAGCCTGTTTTTTGTAGTTAATATTTTCTACAAGCCCTGCCTTTTTTAAAATAACCTCAAGCTGAAACTCCCCCCAATTTCCCATCACCTTATTGTCGCCCTTCAGGGCATTTGCAAGGTTATTGGCGTCTTCGCTCAAATCTTTGTTTAGTTTAATAAGGTTTCCTATCTCGGTTTTTAAGCTTACGGTTTCCTTAATGTCTTCGTTGTGTGTTTGTTCAACTTTATTTTTGAATTCTTCAATCTTTTCTTTTAAAGGGTTTAATACGCTATCGAGGCTGGTTTTGTTAAGGCTGGTCAGCTTCTCGCTTTTTTCTTCAAATATCTTATGCATCACATTTTCAATCTCAAGTTTATACTGCTCATAATACTCCCTTAAATCTTCATACTTTTTTTCAACATCCTGTTTAGGCACATACTTTTCCAGTATTTCTTCATGCGGGACGCCCTTTTCCACTTTAAAGCGGTAACGCCAGAAGATCCAGGTAATTATACAGCCTATTATTAGGCCTGCGATAAAAATTATAAGTAAATACATGACATGTTAGTTTTACTAAATAAGGAAGATTTGTTCAAGATATACACCGAACAGTATTTGCATTTTCATTTTTGGTAAATATATCTTATAATATCAGGAAAATTTATGATTAGAATATTCAGTAATAAGAAGATATTTTTTACTATAGCGCTTTTTGCAACAATTACTTGCAATGTTTTTGCATTCGAAGTCGAACTATCCCCTGAAAACCCGAAAGGCGGAGAAGCTTTTTGGGTAACTATTGAAGGCAAAAACAGCCTTTCATATAAAGTATATTTTGGCCGTAACAAGTATGGTGCATACAAAATTAATGAACACAAAAAAGCTGTACTTATTCCCCTTAATATTGGAACCGAAGGCACCAAGAAATTAACAGTTAAGGAAAAATTTCTTTTTTTCACCTTAAACAAAAAATCATTAGATATCGATATAAACAAACGAAAAATAGAAGTGTTCCGTCTCTCAAAAAAAAGCGAAGCCATAAGGGATAAACAGGCTTCAATCCCAAAACAGAAAAAGCGAATAAACAAAAAGAAGGCGGTAAGAACTAAAAAACGATTATGGGAAAAAGGCTTTGAGCTTCCTTTAAAGGGCGAGATCACTACAAAGTTTTCGATTTTAAGAAAAGGTAAAAAATATTCTTATTATCATATGGGTATTGATATTGCCGCAAAAGAAGGCACCCTGGTAAAAGCAACGAATACCGGACGAGTGGTTTTTGCAAAAAAAGGTTTAAATATTTATGGGAATGCTTTAATAATAGACCATGGACAAGGCATAACAAGCGTATATTTTCATCTTAGAAAGATTTTAAAACAAAAAGGCGACGTTGTTTATAAAGGCCAAGTGGTTGCAGAAAGCGGCAATACCGGTTGGTCCACAGGGCCGCATCTGCATTTTGGGATTTATGCCCAAGGCCAAGCCATAGACCCAATATGGCTAATAAAAAACTGAGCTTTTCTAACCTATTTTTCTGTTTAATTGTTCGCACTATTTGGAGGTAATGTGAAAAAATTATTGTTTAGTGAATTAAAACTGTCCCCGGAAGTGCTCAAGGCGGTTGAGGCCATGGGATTTGAGGAAGCTACCCCCATACAGTCCTTATCCATTCCGGCTATACTTCAGGGAAAAGATGTAATAGGCCAAGCCGAAACCGGTACCGGAAAAACAGCTGCTTTTGGAATACCAATATTAGAAACATTGGATATAAAAAGTAAAAAAACACAAGCCTTAGTCTTATGTCCAACCCGCGAACTTGCCATTCAGGTAGCTGAAGAGCTAAACCATCTTGCGAAATTTAAAAAAGGTATTTCTATTATTCCTGTGTACGGGGGACAGCCGATTGGCAGGCAAATCGCTGCCTTAAGGAAAGGTGCCCACATAGTTATCGGTACTCCGGGACGCATCATGGACCACCTGGAAAGAAAGACCCTGCTTCTTGATGCTGCACGAATGATTGTTCTTGATGAAGCCGACGAGATGCTGGATATGGGTTTTAGAGATGATATTGAGATAATTTTAAAGAATGTTCCCCAGCAGCGTCAGACAGTTTTTTTCTCTGCTACAATGCCGAAAGCTTTTATGAACCTAACTAAAAAATACCAGAAAAACCCGCATATGGTAAAAGTTGTCCATGGTAAAGTTTCTGTACCAAAAATTGAGCAATTTTATTTTGAAGTTAGAGAACATTCAAAATTGGAAACGCTTGCACGTATAATTGATGCCAACGATCTTAAGCTTACACTTGTTTTCTGCAATACAAAAAGAAAAGTGGACGAGGTTGCCGAACATCTTCAAGCGCGCGGATATTTCGCCGACGCCATTCATGGCGACATGAACCAATCTCAAAGAGACAGGGTAATGACAAAGTTCAGAAACGGCAAAGTCGAAATACTAATTGCAACGGATGTTGCAGCCCGCGGTATAGATGTGGAAAATATTGAGGCGGTTTTTAACTACGACATTCCAAATGACGAGGAGTACTATGTCCACCGTATCGGAAGAACCGGACGTGCCGGAAAATCCGGCCGGGCTTTTTCTTTTGCTTCCGGAAAAGATATTTATAAATTAAGAGATATTCAAAGATATGCTAAAATCCAAATTCAAAGAAAACATGTTCCTTCCCTAAAGGATGTTGAACAGGTAAAAATAACCCAGTTTTTTGAAAAAACACGAAATGTTTTAGAAAATGAAGATATTACAAAATATACAAACATGATTGAGCACCTTATTGGAGATGACCACACATCCTTGGAAGTTGCCGGCGCACTGCTTAAAATGAACATTGAACAACAGACAACAACTGCCAAAGTAGAAAAAAAGGTGAGTTTTGGCGAAACCGGTGCTGAAAGGGGAATGGTAAGATTATTTATTACTGTCGGAAGAAAAGACAAAGTTGGAGCCGGCGACATCCTCGGTGCCATTGCAGGAGAAACCGGTATTAAGGGAAGCTCTATCGGAGACATTGATATATATGATACTTTTTCGTTTGTGGAGGTCCCTGAAGAAAATGCTTCACAAGTTCTGTCGGTAATGCCCGGAAAGCAGATTAAAGGCAGAAAAATAGCCATTGAACCGGCAAACAAAAAGTAAGTTTTTTCTTAACAGACAAAATAAAAAAGCCAGCCTATTATAAAAAATAACAGACTGGCTTTCTATATTAGCAAACTATTTTATATTCATATCTTTCATGCACATGCCAAATTCTTTCGGGCTTTCCTTTTGCCACTTCATCATTTTCTTTTTCATCACTCCCATTTTGTCTTTGCTATCCATCTTATGATGCATCATCATTTTGCCGCACATACCTTTGCCCTTGCCCGAAACACAGTAAGTTGTTCCCATTAAAAAAGCTAAGCCTGCCAGGACAAAAAGGATTATTGCCATCACTCTGCCAAAACCCGCTAATCCTTTTGAAGTTTTTTCATGTGCCGAACTCCAAAGTGCAAGATAGCCAAGTGTTACAAGTACTGCTGCTGCAACTACAACCGGAAAAATAAACATTTTATACCTCCTTCATAAACTTTAGTTGATTATAGCATAAATAATAGATAAAAAAATACCCTAGTATTGTGCTTTCTTCTGCCAGATTCCGTTAGCCACCATAAAACATTTATTGTGTGTAACAAGCATTCCGTAATCCTTTGCTTTAGCAATCGCTTTTTCGGATTCAGAACCAGGCTGCATCCATATTCGTGTCATTCCTAAATTTCTAATCTCCTCAATTATTTTTTCAGTTACTTCCGGTTTGACTGCTGTAACCACCATATCAGGCAAAGGCGAAATCTCCTTAATAATAGCAAAAAGTTTTTTGCCTTCAACCTTCCCGCCTTTTAGGTTGACGCCGGAAACATTGAATCCCTCTTTTAAAAGGTCGACAAATATCTTATGTCCGTATTTTTCAGGGTTTTCGGACACGCCTACGACAGCTATCCTTCTTTGTTTATATGCGTTTATCATATTTTATTATATCCGGAAAAAAAACTGAATCATTTTTTGAATGAAAGCGGGCTTTATTCTTTGCATCATCCATTTTTCACCGATGCGTTTTGACATGAAACCCATTGTAGGGAATGAATGTGCAAGCATCATTATATCGGCAAGCCGCATTTTTTTCTGTATTGCAAGAGCCCATTCGTTTATCATCTCGCCCGAACCCTCGCCTATTATAGTGGCTCCGTAGATTTTACCTGCTTTGCTTGCAAAAACACGTACATAGCCTTCTGATATGTTTTCTGCTATCGCAGGCCCGTAATCGCTGTAGTTTGCCGTGATCTCTTCGTATTTTATTTTCTTTTTCTTTAGCTCGGATTCAGACATTCCAACAAAAGAAACCTGAGGTCTGGTAAATATTGTCCATGGTACGGTATATTTTTTAAAATTTATCTTAAAAGGCCACGGTATCATGCTGTTCATTATAGCAACCATACCCTGGTGCATCGCCGCATGCGAAAGCTGTAAATAAGCATTACAGTCACCGACTGCATAAATATTTTTCTTATTTGTCTGAAGATATGAATTTACGGTAATACCGCTTTTCGTATATTTTATTCCCGCTGCGTCCAAGTTAAGCTTATTTGGCGTAAAGCTTTTTCCTGCCGCAACTAACAAGTGTTTGCCTTCCAAAACATCGCCTTCCTGCGTAAAAAGCTTAATACCGTTTTCAGTTTTTTCAACACGGTCAATATTTCTGCCGTTTAGTACTTTTATTCCTTCCTTGTTAAAAACCTCCTCGATAAACTTCCCTGCCTGGCTGTCACCTGTAGGAACAAGAAAATCGTCCTTATGAACTATAGAAACTTTACTTCCAAGTTTTGCAAAGGCTTGAGCCAGCTCTGTTCCAACCGCTCCTCCGCCTAAAATGACTAGACTTTCAGGGATCTCATTAAGGTTAAAAACATTTTCATTAGTCAGTATGGGCACATCTTTTATGCCTTTAATATCCGGAATTGCAGGGCTTTCTCCTGTACATATAAATATTCTTTTTGCGGTTATTCGCTTGCCGTCGGCTTCAATTGTATGAGGATCAATAAACTTCGCGCCGTCTTTATGTATGATAATATCCGTTTTTTTCAGCATATTAAGGATTTTCTTTTCATTTATAAATTTAACATCCTCGCGCAACTTCTCAAAAACCGGGCCGACTTTCGGCAAAGGTGTATCGCCAAGTTTGTGTTCGGCAAATTTTAAAATAAAACCCCGAATATGCGCGATCTGTAATAACCCTTTGCTCGGGATACACCCTACATTCATGCATTCGCCGCCAACATATTTATCTTCCACAGCACAGACCTTCAGCCCCATTTCCGATCCCATAACACTTACTGCAAGCCCGGCTGGTCCGAGCCCTATGCAGATCAAGTCATAATTGTATTTCATATTTATACCTCACTTGTAAAGTTTATACATAATTTTTAAATTAATTAAAAGCTTAAATTATAATTCCTTTACTTTAGTCGACAATTTACGTATACTACTTCTATGAGTGAAAATTCAAACACTAATTTCTACGGGCTCGGCATTGCGCCGGGAATTTTGGACTTAATCTCCAAATTAGGTTTTGTTACGCCCACACCTATACAGCACAAGGCTATCCCCATTGCAATAGAAGGCAAAGATGTTATCGGTATTGCACAAACCGGCACGGGAAAAACAATTGCTTTCGGAATTCCTATGATCCAACAACTCTCAAATATCAAAGGGCGGGGGCTGGTCTTGGTCCCAACACGCGAGCTTGCAATTCAAGTAAATGATTCCCTTAAACAATTTACTTCTGCGTTCGCAATGCCCACAGCTGTATTGATCGGCGGGGAATCGATCTCGCTTCAGGCAATCGCTTTAAGAAAAAATCCGCGGATAATTATTGCAACTCCGGGACGCCTGCTTGACCATGTAGGCCAGCACAGAATACGCCTGGATGATGTGGTAACTCTTGTGCTTGATGAGGCAGACCGCATGCTTGATATGGGCTTTGCTCCTCAAATAGACCGAATACTTCGTCTTATTCCTAAAGAACGCCAGACAATGCTTTTTTCTGCTACTATGCCGGCAAGAATTGTTGAGATAGCTTCTGCACATATGAAGCTCCCTGTTCGCACCGAAATCGCACCTACGGGAACATCTGCGGAAGGAGTTTCGCATGAAATTTTTGTTGTAAATTCAGACAAAAAAGGCAGCCTCTTGAGCGAGATGCTGAAAAAATATAACGGTTCGGTTTTGGTGTTTACACGTACTAAAAGAGGCGCATCAAAAGTTACAAGGACGCTTCGGGCTAAACGCTTATCCGCGACCGAGATCCACTCGAACCGCTCTCTCAATCAAAGAAAGGAAGCTTTAACAGGTTTTAAATCTGGAAGGTTTAGGATACTTGTGGCAACCGATATTGCAGCAAGGGGTATTGATGTAAAAGGTATTGAGCTTGTTTTAAACTACGATCTTCCTGATGATCCTGAACAATATGTTCACCGGATAGGTCGCACCGGGAGAGCGGGCCAAACAGGCCATGCTATTTCATTTGCGACACCGGACCAGGGAAGTGATGTCCGAACCATTGAAAAGCTTATAAGAAAAACTATTCCTTTATCCAGCCATCCGTCAATTCCAGTTGAGGTTTTCTCCAAACATTCTACTCCCAAACCAGTATTCAAAGGACGCCGCTATTTTGGAACACAGCCGAAAAGAAAAAGCAATTCGGGCGGCAGTTCCCATCACAGATTTTCTAAAACAGCCAGACATTCCGGCCATTCAAAAAAACATTAAACTTAAGATGCTTTGTGATACGCTTCGGGATATTCTACTTTTCCGGGGATGTCATCTAAAGCTCCGGCAACGAGCTCAAGAACCATAAATGAGGCGCTTGCTGAACTGGAGGTTTGTCTTATGGAGTACCTGCTTGCGGGTTTAAAACCAAACTGCTCGTAATATTCGGATGTTTTCGAAGTAACGATGGAAAAAAAGCCCATTGTTTGGGAACATTTAATCCCTTCTTCAATAAGTTTTTTGCCTATACCCTCTTTTTTGTAGTCTGGGTGGATAGTCATTTCAATTAAGGACAGTGTTTTATACTTTGTTTTACGACTTTTTATATATACGGGATAAAACATTAAATACCCTACTATCACATTATCGACTTCCGCAACCAAGAATAATTCTTTTACATATTCCCTGGTGCCTTGAAGTGCCTTAATAAGCTTTTTTTTGTTTTTCACGGCCGATTTATTTAACTTTTCGATACGGGCGCGGTCTGTATATAACGCTTGCCTAACGGTAATATCCATTTTGTCCCCTTAATAGTTTTTACAGATTTTTGTTATTGTGAGCGTAAGATAAGTTATAAGATCTGTTCTTTAGGTTTGAAAGGATTTTATAGGTTTATCTTGGTTAATTATAGCATTTTTGGACAGTTTTAGCTACTACTTAACTTCTGGTGAACTTTCGTTTTCAACTGCTGAGGGATTCTCAACATTTTCGCCGGGCTGTTGTGCATTTTTGTTCAGTTTCCGATTTCTTTTTTCTTCCTGCTTTTTTTGCTTCTTCATTTCCCTTTGGAATTTTTTATATCCGTAATTCGGTTTTTTCATTGACACTCTCCTTACGTTTTTATTAATATTTTCTATTTTTAGGTCTTTTGGGGCATGAACTGTATTTTTCTATGTGTTCTGATGTTATTGTAGCATTTTAGGAGAGTTTTAGCTAATATTGGACATGACTGGAAGCTTTTCTTATTGAAAAATCAAGGAATTAGTGGTATTTGGCCCATCAAATGGCGACTTTGATTACACCCTTACGGAGTGCGGTTTCGTTTCCTAAAGGGGCGTGGCAATCTTCGGGAAAAAATATCGCGAAATCACTGGTTTTGAGTTTCAGCCATAGCGCAGGCTCATCACTAAACCTTTCGGCATCTTTTCCCGGTTCTGGCTTTTCTATCTGCCTCTGGCAGTCTGCATGAGACCGCCAACCGATATCATCTTCGCCTTTAAGAACAAAATGGATATCAATATATTCGCTGTGCTTTTCAAGATAGGTGCTTTCCCTTCCCACGCCTTTTTGGCTTGCGATAGTTGCATAAACTACGTCGCCGTCAATCTCATGCCGGCCATCGGGGATAGAGGCAAGGTTTGATTTCTTTAAAAATTCAAACGCTTCCCTAAATCCGGAATGCAGTTTCTCGTATTGCTTAGAATTTGATATTTTATCTATTATCATTTTAAAAACTCTAACAACCTATAAACCATAAAAGCCGGCCAGATAATTGCTTTTAGCACACCAAGCACGCCCATCCAAAAACCGCCAGCGTTCGAAATAAAATAAACTAAAGCGCCCAAGAATCCTACGCAGTAAAAGGCCCCTGTTTTCATTTTAAACTCCTTGTTAATTGTTTATTTGACTTCAGAAATAATTGCTACATAGTTCTTGCCAAACTTTTTTGCACATTTAGGGCAAGTAGTATACCACATATACCATTTTTTTATCGCCATGTTTTTAGACTTCGCATATTCTTCAAAGTCTTTGCACCATTTTCCCGTGTCGCTGTATGGACCCTCATAAACTTTGGATAAATATTTCCCGCTTAAAACAACGTTGTTTGTGCCAGGTATTTCTTTATCAACCGCTACATACAAATCCATATTCCATTTTGAAGTATGGTCCGATAAACACAAATTATCTGGAATTTTTGCGCCAGATTTTTCAATTTTGTCATTCATTCTTATAACTACTTTTGCAAAATTTATGGGAATATGAAAAAGTGTGAATACCTTATCTTTGATGAATTTTTTATTGTTCCATTCAAAAACTTTTCCATCCCAAGGGACGGGATCGAACTTCGGACAACATTCGTCTTTATCAAAGTTATTGCCCATTTACCCCTCCCTTTTGCCCAAATAATTTATCTTAATTTCCGAAATTGTAGTACTCGTATTTACCTTGAACTTCGACTTTTTATACGGCGGCGGGCCAAACTTGCCTTTGGCATTGTTCGATACCCCGACGCCTTCCTTCGGCATGCCTATAAAATTAGAATCTATCTTATTGTTGTTGTTTTCGTCGTGCCAGACATTTACTGCATATTCATCATTTAAAACATTTTCAAAAACAACACTTGCCTTGTTATTAACTATGGGGCTTACAGCCAACATATATGCTTTTTTACTTTTCGCCGGAAATCCTTTTTTTGAATTGAACAATCCAAACCTAGCCACCCCTTTATTGTTTTTAAAATCTACTGCCCTTACAGTTATATCGCTTTTTTCTTCGCTATTAAGCACTCCGACAAACATACACATGACAATCAATGTAAATAAAAATTTCCTATACATTGAGTATCCATAAATATGTATTCAGAACACCTGCAAAACTCACCCAAAGGATATACGGTATAAGTAAATATCCGGATATTTTATTGATTTTGTAAAAACTCGTAATATTCAAAAGTATCAGAAACCACAGACCTATAAGTACAATTAAAGCTAAAAAAGGCGCTCTTAGCCCAAAAAAAGACAAAGACCACAATACATTTACAAACAATTGCAGCCCGAATAAGTAGTATGCTTTTTTCTTTTCGGTGTCATCAAATTTTTCATTCCATACCAGAAACAAGGATATCCCCATTAAAATAAACAGAGTTGTCCAAACGATAGGAAAAATAGAATTCGGAGGATTAAATGCCGGCTTATTGATGGTCTGATACCAGGTATTAACCGACATCTGCGTAAAGATAGACCCCGTAAAACCTGCAGTCTGGCAAATCAAAATACTCACTACCAATTTTATTATCGAATTTTTCATGCAATACCCTTATTTATTTTCACTAATAAATCCGGTGGGCGAGCCATATACCAAAAATCGCCCCGGCACCGCCTCCGAGCAAAGACGCAAAACCGAATGTATTGGCTCCCAAAAGAACGGGAACATAGGCCCCGACTACTGAGCCGATGATTAAAAAAAGCATCACCAGTTTTTTTGACGGCATATTTTACTCAGGACTATTTTCACTTCTTCTTGGCTTTAATTACAGATCCGACTTCTTTTATCCTTAAGGTTTTAATTGCCCAAATGATAAATCTTATTGTCCAGTAAAAAAGATACTGAAGAAGAATAAATATAAAGAAGTACCAAAGAGCTCCCAAACCTGCCGAAGAAGTTCCCATCGAGCTGCCGCTTAGGCTGGACGAACTTCCATTACCGGCAAGATAAAGAACAAGTGAAACCAGAAACCAAAAGACGCATAAAGAAATAAGGATCAACCCTTCTCTTGCAATTACCTTCTGTGTCTTCAACTTCATAGCCATTTACCGCCTCCTTTCTCTGTTATTGACTTTACGGCTAATTTTACTCCTTTTTAATAAAATCTTCAACTCAACAAATACCATTAGGGTATTATTAATACATCAACAAATCTCGGCTCGGGAAGTTGGGGTCGCTTGTTAAATTTATACCAAGACGCCTAAGACCTGCTTCGTCGCCGGGTGTTGGGATATGCGTCATATGCATTTCGCAGCCGCGCAATTTTTTGAGATTTTCCATCGCAAGCTGGCTGGTGGTGTTTGATGCGGCACCAATGCTTAGAGCTATCAGGGTCTCTTCAAGATCAAGGCTGGCTGATTTGCTGATTAGAATACTTTTCTTAAGGTCGGTAATGGATTCTGTAATATTAGGAGCCAAAAGATGTATCTCGTCGGGCACTTTCGAAAGATGTTTTATGGCATTCAATATAACGGAAGAGGCAACGTGCATTAGAGGTGAGTTTTTACCGGTAATGATCTCGCCGTTTTGAAGCTCAAGCGCGCCGCCGCAAAAAATCCCTTCGTTTCCCTTGCCGGACTCCTGACCCTCGACAGCTGTCTTGCGGGCAGGAGTGACCACCGAACGATTTTCAGGCTTTAGATTCAATCCTTTCAAGATTATCTCAGCTCGATTAACAGATTCTTCATCTGCGAGACCGAGAGCGTACTCACATTTGATCTTGAAATAACGGCGGATTACCTCATTTTTTGACGCTTCTTTCACGGCATTGTCATTGGTTATTGCAAAACCGGCCATGTTTACGCCCATATCCGTTGGCGATTTATAAACAGACTCCTTGCCTGTTATCTTTTCAAGAATGTTTTTTAACACCGGAAAGATTTCTAAGTCCCGGTTGTAATTGACAGATTTTTTCCCGTAGGCTTCCAGATGGAAATGGTCTATCTCATTAAAGTCGCGGATATCAACCGTGGCAGCCTCATAAGCTATATTAACTGGATGCTTAAGCGGAACGTTCCAGATAGGGAAAGTTTCAAATTTTGCATATCCCGCCTGGATGCCGCGACGATTTTCGTGATACATCTGCGACAGACAGGTTGAAAGTTTCCCGCTGTTTGGGCCAGGAGCCGTAATAACAACAAGAGGCTTATCTGTGGGGATATATTCATTTTTTCCGTATCCTTCTTCGCTAATTATTTTGTCTACATTTGCAGGGTAACCGGCAATAGGATAATGTTTAAAAACAGATATACCCCGTCTTTCAAGTTTATTCTTAAAAACTACTGCTGCAGGTTGATGTTCAAAACGGGTGATGACGACAGCATGGATATCAATGCCCCAATCCTTTAGATCGTCTATTAGCTTAAGCGCATCGGAATCATATGTTATGCCGAAATCTGCGCGGACTTTTTTGCGTTCAATGTCGCCTGCATAAATACAGAGGATTATACTCGCATTATCTTTGAGCTTCTGCAGGAGTTTTATTTTTACATTTGGATCGAAACCCGGAAGAACACGGGCAGCGTGCAAATCGTATATAAGCTTGCCGCCAAATTCGAGGTAAAGCTTATTGTTGAATTTTTCCATTCGTTCAAGAATTGCCCTGGACTGAAGTTCAAGATATTTTTCTTCGCTAAAACCAATAGTTTGTACCATAAAATTATTCTCTCCTTCTGATTATTTTTTTAAAAAAAACTACTAATAAAAAAAGACGGCTAAATAAAGCTGCATTGCTTTATATAGGCGCCCTTGCCTCTATCTGCAACTCTGCAAATATTATTGAATTTATCCATGTGCTTTATACCAAAACCCTGTACTGTGTCAAGATTTTATATACATATTCTGCCAAAACTTACGGACATGTCCGCCCTTGGTCCGGGGCAAAGCGTGGGATTGGGCGGAACTAGTCCCTATTTATTATTCAATTATATATGTGTCCCCGTCGATTTTTATTACCTTCTCATCTACATTTGATACTAGCATCTTTAATTTGGTTCCGTCACGTTCTTCAACAATCGAAAATTCTCCGTACATAAATTCATCCGCAGGCTTTTTTTTCTTTTCGTCATATTCTTTTACTTTTCCGTTTGTTAAGCTAATTTCCTGATCAATCACTAATTCCCCATCTTCCCATAGCAATAAATCGTAAGAATCATCATTTTCGTATCTAACAACTAAATATTTTGTTCCATCATTAAGTATTTCACCAATCCCCAATAATATGTGTTGAGGACTCAAAAGCCCCTCGTAATAGCCGTAAGAACCCTCATCTGTCCATAATAATTCCATTTCTGACCCTTGTTTCGCAAAAATGGATAACTGATAATAACATTGAACAGCATCCGCTGAGCTTCCTCCCGTTGCTTCTGTCCCTTTCTTATAGCTGAAAACGGCATACTCCTTATTTCCGTCATCATTGAGATCTCCCTCAACAACATCAACAACAATCTGGTTTTCTAAAATACTCTGGATTAAACCCCTATCGCCGCTTAACTGCGCCGAACAAAAAACAGAAAAAAATTGCACTACGAGTACTGCCATTCCTACTTGGTAAATTACTTTTTTCAAAAATACATTGTTTTTCATAACATTCCTCTCCAAAACAATTTTGAACATTTTATATTTTTCTCGCTACGTTTACAACTTTTACTTCTTTTCCGTCTTTACCCGACTCGGATGGGGCGAGTGCCGATGGATAAATGGTGCCTGCCTATTCATCTAAACTACGTATGTAGAGCTCTTCTACTCTTTTTCTTGCCCAAGGAGTATTTCTTAAAAAAACTAAACTAGACTTTATGCTTGGATAAGAGGTGAAGCATTTTATTTTTATTGTCCTGCCCATCTTTTCCCATCCATAGACCTCAACCAGGCGATTAAGAATCATTTCTAATGTAACGCCATGAAGCGGATCTTTTGATTTATACTCTTTCACTTTTTTCCACTTTTGAGCCATATGATTATCATTCTTACAAAAAGTAATCCGAGATAGATCCCGATCCCAAGCAAAAAGCCAACTAGTATTATTCGTATCATTTATCTGACCCCTACCCTCGTTTTCCTAACTCTTTTTACTTTTCCGAAAAGACTTGGTCCTCTTTTTTTTAGGTTTTTTAGAAATTAAATATTCTTCAAGTTCTTCTGGTGTATTTAGCATTACATCATAGAAGTCACCAAAATACTCACAATTTGGCGGGTTATGCCTCCTGCATGTAATAGGCCTTTTATCGTATATTGTACATCTGTTGTCTTTAGATAGATACATACATTTTCCCTTAACCCATTGATACCAGTGATGTTCGTGAATATATACTTTAACAGTGTCAAAATGTAGCTGCCATTTCAGATCTTCTATTTCCTTTCTATTTACCGGCTTACCAATAGCCATTGCTAAATTATGACAACAAATGGCTTTACATTTACGACAATACTTATCTCCAGGTGTGTTTTTTCCTTTAGGCTTAACCATATGAACTCCTCCATTTACAGTTCCATGTACGAATTTCTTTGCTTCATCGAATCTTCAACTTCGAAGTCCTTGCTATCGTAGACAAGGATTTACTTTTCTAAAATATTTTTTCAGCCTTGATGAACAAATTTTTGCTTAATCCTGAAATTATATATCACAAATAATATTATTCCCGTAATATTTCCATAAAAATTATTAAGAAAGTCGGTCATCAGGTTTTCAAAAGCGTTTGTTGCGCCAACATCTCCAGGGCCCAATAGAAACAAACCTTCCCCCCTCGCCAAACAGTCTATACCCTAAAAATTCAATAATTTCGTTGAAGAGCCCTATTCCGAGAGCGATAAATAGAGTCAGAAGGACAGTTTCAACAATTGAAATTTTAAACTTCATCGCATAATTGAAAGAAACCAAAACTAAAACAACTCCCGCATAAAAATGAATATATGTGTCATATTCGTTGCCGAATATTTTAATTTTGAACAAGCCGAAAACGGCAAAGCAATGCATCAGAACTAAAGATGAAAGCAACAAAAACAAAAAATCGGTCAGATTCAGCTGTTTGCGCGCCAAATAGATAATAAATAGTAAAAACCCTAAAACAATCGAATCGGCTACCCATATTGATTTGCGAAGCATGAACGCGAAAAAGATCACAATACCTAACAAGATATAAGTTGTGAAAAGTATTTTTCTTTTAATATTGGTCATTGATACCTGCCTAGGACCTGACACGGTTTTCCTGATTTTTGTTGAATAATTGAGCGGCGGGACATCCTAAATCCCGTTGTTTACAATATTTGCATGCAAGACTGCCTCGTACTTTTGCATTTCCAAATGAAGATAGAATCAATAATAAAACTAATAAAAATAAAAGCAGTAAGTCAAAATTAATTATTAAGAGTATAATTCCTATTATTAAAGGAATTATTGAAACTAAAAAATCAGGAAGAATATCTTTCCATGTTATTTTAATCTCACTAAATTGTTGAGCATTTCCCCTCCTAAAAAGTAAACTACTTATTTTCCCTTTTCCGAAAGCACATATTTTTCCGTAGTAATAACAATAAATACAGCTTTTTCTTAAAAGTCTTATTTCCAAAAATAAGATATAAAGTAAATATAATGCTAACCAGATTAGCCCAAGTTTGTAAATTATAAAAGCGCCAATAGCATAAATAGCTAAAGAAACAAAATTTGAAATTATTACTATCCAAGCAGGATAATTTTCATGTCGTTTGTTATCCATATTAAAATCCTGAGCGAAGCGTAGGACTGAATCTTCAACTGTTTAAAATCCAATTTTACTTTTAAACATACTTTTAAGTATTTTTGATTTTTGTTCGGATTTTTTTTCCTCAATTTCATTTGCTATTATATTTTTACTAGCCTTTTTTACCTGTTGCCCTTGTACTCTGCGCATATATTCCTGCATTGCTTTTTGATCCATGCCAGACACATTATTTGAAGAAGCATCTTTTATATTATTAACCTCAAAAAGACTATCTGACAAACCTTTATTCACGTCACATTTATTTACTGTCATAACAGTTATTAGTTCACCCTCTTGAAATATTTCTGTTTTAAGAGGTATCTCCCATTTATTGTTGATTTTTTTGAAATCACTCATAATGCTAACTATTTTTTCTTTCTTATCTTCAATCTTTACACATGTAAAGGTATTTTTATCTAGCCAATTGTACGTATCTGAACCTGCTTCACCATAACCACTAGGAAAAAATAGCACATAACAGTCACGGCCATTTATTATTTCACTACCAACAAGTCTTGCTGATTTCGACAAATTAATCCAAAAACCCAAAAACTGGGTATCTTTGTACACTTGAGGATTATTTAACAACGTCTTTCCATCTGAAGTAATCATCCAATGTTTTTCACCATTATAAATATATGTCTGTTTTTGTACCATTTTAGATGGAATAGTAAAAATCATTTCAGTTTCCATTCTGCTCTTTATGCCCTTTGTATACCAAATGGTTTTTGATTTCATATTATTATCATTATCAACAAAAAATGATATATCCGTAATAACTAGACTATCTTTTATTTCCCTTCTCGCTTGTTCATCTCTAGCTTTCGCAATTTTTCTAAGTTCCCTTATGTCCATGGTAAATCCCAAAGATGTAAGCAAAAAAGTAATACTAATACTTAAAAGGCAAATTTGTTTAAGTTTATTAATTGTCATTTTTCCTCCTTTTTTTAACCGCCTTTATGTAATTAAATAATGTTCATCCACAGGACCGTAGGTCCTGGAGCGAAGCGTAGGACCGCAGGTCCTGAAGCGAAGCGTAGGATTACCTTCTTTTCTTGTTTCCCTTTTTCGCTGAATCTTTAACTTCTTTTTTTTGCAGAACTTCAAACAAGCTGTAAACCATAAATGCCGGCCAGACTATTGCCTTCAATATGCCCAGCATAGCCATCCAAAAACCGCTTGCACGCAAAATAAAATAAACCGCTGCACCAAAAACACCTAAACCGTAGATAGAATCCATGATTTTCTCCTTTTTTATTTCTTAAACAAATCGCAATGCAGCTCGCCTGCAGAAGCCCAGTTCTCTTGTGGCCTTTCATCAAACAAAACAGTTACAGCTTGTGCCGGACAACCGATATTGTTCATCATTATGTCCGTTACTTCTTTTGCAATCTTTTTTTTCAATTCCTTCTTTTCCAACGGCCATGTTTCAATTCTAACTATTGGCATGATTACCTCTTTTTATCCTTGTCCGCCCGGCGGGTACACGGATTTTTGTATTTCCCGGAATTCGTTACCAGTGCGGTTGATTGCCCACTTCAACACTGGTTACATCAACTGCTTCCATAATGGATACGAAAGCATGCGGATCTTTTTCCTTGGCGATCCGTTTGACCTCCGAAACCATTGAACGGTTCACCACCGAGTATAATATTGTCTTATCTGCACCCTTATAACACCCTTTCCCATTAATAAAAGTCATGCCGGTTCTGCAGCTTCTGGTAAACTCATCTGCTATCTCTTTCCAACGGTCAGATATGATAAGGACTGCTCTTCGTTGTGATAAACCATGGAAAACCTTATTAGTTACCAATGTGCTGATTAGTATAAACACAGCCGCATAGAGAACTTTTTCTAAAGAAAAAAAGCGTGCCGCGATCACTACGACAACCGCGTTAATTAGAAACGCACCGGTGCCGAGCGGTATCGACAACATCTTGTTCATAATAACGCACAAGATATCAGCCCCGCCTGTTGATCCGTACGAGCGAAGAATGATCGCGAATCCGATCCCTGAAATCACTGCGGCAACAATAACGCTGAGCAAAGGGTCTTTGATGTCAAGGCGCCATGGGAAAATACTTAAAAGGATGCCGTATATAGCCATTCCCCAGGCAGAATATAATACAAAGCGTTTACCGACAAAACGCCATCCTATGATAAAAATAGGAATGTTCAATGCCCAGTAGATAAGACCGAGAGGAAACGATGGAAAGTGATAATATATGACAAGGGATACACCGGTAAGCCCGCCGATTATGAATTTTTGCGGTAAAATAATGCCGCAGACGCTAAACGCGCACAACGAGCAACCTGCAAACAATAAAAAGGTATTCCATAGGAAAGAAACGGCATGTTTTTTCATGTGAGCATTATACTAAATATCAGAAAAACTGCCAACGACTTTTATTTTTGATTTAAGTTAGTGAAGCTTTGCCCTTCCGAAGCTTCATGCGTAGGAGGGCCTGACACGGATTTATTATTTTTTAAAAAATGGGCGCTGTCCCTACTTTTCAAAAATGCGAATCGAATGGCTCATGGGGCATATTTCTTTTGTAACTTTTCTTTGTATGTCCAAAGAAAAGTTTAAACCGGGTTTGGGGTGGAGCCCCGTCCAAAACCTAGGACAGCCACGATTTGCTTCGCAAATAGTGACAGTCCCACGGTTTTTCTACCTGCAATTAAAAAAGAATGGGCAATTCTTACATTGCTCCCCAACATCCGCAACAAACGGAGTATCAGGATTAATGATCTCCGAAAGCATAAACTCCAGTGCCTTCATACATATATCCATTTTACTGTCTCTTTCAATATCATTATCATCTTTCTTAAAAAAATGCTCTATGGTTGTCTCTTTTAAGCCGTACAGACCTGCGTCTATTCTGCTATTCTCTTTGTTTTTTGATACAAAATGCATATAGATAGGGAGTTGAAAAGACTGGATCTTTTTCTTAATGGTCTTTCTATCCATGTCGAAAGCCAGGGAACTCAAACTTTTAAGTCCTTGTGTTTTGTGGATAGCGCCGGTTTTATAATCCAGAATAAGTATTGAGCCGTCTCTTAGAAGGTCTATTCTGTCTACTTTGGTAACAAAGTTATATTTTTCTTTTCCGAACTCTAATGAATCCACTATCCTTTCTTCTAAGCTAACGATATTTGCAACATCATGTGATCTTCTTTCTTCGGCATCTACAAATTTCTTTAAAGCATAGTTGACCACATCTTTTAGCAAGAATATGTCTGATCTCATACGGTTTGAAAACTCTGCTTCAAAACTTGATTCTAATTTCAAGAAAAAGCGGTCTTTGAAAGCTTTGTCTATTTTAAACTCTGTACCAACAAACTCCTTAAAAATATCTTCTAAAAATCCATGGATAAAGTTTCCGACATCTCGGCCTTCTACATCTTTTGCGATACCTTCTTTTTCTTTTAGCCCCAACACATATTTGAAATAAAAACTCTTTGGGCACTTGAGATAAGTGTCTACGCTACTTGGTGAAAATTTTAGACTTTTTAAGTAATTGCAAACTTCTTCTGTTTTGGGTTGTTCGCCCCTTTCTTGCGGTATTGTAATATTGTATTTGGCTCTTTTTATATCCGGACCTTTGATGGAATTCTCTTTTTTTTGGTTTTCCCAAACCAGTTCTTCTATAAAACGGCTTTTCTCATTCTTGTCGTTTTCTGAATACACCAAATGCACATTTTTTGCAGAAGATATAAGCCGTTTAAAATGATACCTCTGTATCTCTTCTTCCTTTTCTACACGGCTTAAGCCCAGCCCCAACATAATGTCCCTTGGTATTAAGGGTTCCTGCATGCGAAGGGAAGGCATAACAGATTCATTCATATCCATTATGATAACATCGTCAAAGTTTAGGGACCTTGATTCCAAACTTCCTAATATTTGAAAACCTTTCAAGGGGGATCCAGCAAAAGTGATCTTTTCATCTAAAATATATTCTTTAAAAAGCTTTAAGATATCTTCTTTTGAGAATTCTTGCGTGATAAATGTGCTGGATTTAAAATCTTCAATGATGGTTAAGATTTTCTCAAAAGATTTAACATTAAGAGAATATGCGGATGCATAACCAGGTATAATAATACTGATAAGGTTTGAAAGTGCAGATAACAGATCGCTGAAAGACTTGATATCTGTCCATTTTGCAAATAACGTTTCGTGAAGCTCGCGGATAACTTTTCCTACATCATCATTTGATGCGAGTATATCCATATGCTGTAATGTTTCTATGGTAGAAGTTATTAAACTTTTATCTTTTTCGATATCTTCGGGGTTCACAAAAAGGTTGCCTGCAAAGTGTGACTTGATGTGAGCGCCTGATAATGCTTCCTCAATTTTGTGTATTATCACCCTTGTGGTATCTGCACCTTTGGAAAGTGTGAGGTTTTTAACGAATGGGTGTTTTAAGACCTGTATATAGTCTTTAACATAATACGAATCTTCTTTTTTAGTGTTTTGAGAATTTAAGATGTCTTCTAAAAGTGAGAAAACAGGGGTTTTCCTTAACGGATAGCCAAGTGAAACATTGAAACTTTCTACCTCTTGTGTGATCTCGGCAAGTACGGGTATGATAGCTTCCTCATCCGGGACAACTAAGACAGCGTTGTCCTTAACTTTTATGGTTTTGGTGATCTCTTTGACAATTGAGCTTTGGGAATGGGTATCGAAACCGGAATAAAGATTTAAATTGTAATTTGTTTTTGCTTTTGGGGTAGTGATATCTAAGGACAGATACTTAGCAGTACTTTCAAGTATCGGCCATTCGGCTTTGTCGCCTTGGAAGAAAAAGCGGGCCGTTCCTTTTTCCTTAAGATTTTTAAGAATCCTTAGTTCCGTTTCATGAAGATAAAGGAAATTGCAGAAATATATTTTTTCAAAGCCAAGGTCTTGTGTGCTTTCTATTAATTTTGAGGCCTCCAAATACCACAAACCTTCGGAATATGCTTTTTTGGCGCGAAGCTCTGTGTGAAACTTATCTCTGATCTCTGAGATATATGAAAGCATCATGTTTATTTCTTTAGGGACATCGTAGCCGATTGAGGCACTGCTTTGGACACTTTTTAGCTTTTCGTTATCTACGCATTCCATATCCAGATGGTCTATGAATGCACGTATCTCATTGGCCCAGGGCAGGAATTTTACGAAATCCGTGCGGTCTTTTATCATGTCCGGGGCAAGCTCCTTAACGTATCTGTATATACTGTATGAGCTATCTATGTTTGAAACGGATGAAATGTTGTCGTGCTTTTGGACAATATGTCTGATAAACTCGTTCATAGAAAAGAACTTGGGAGAGATGAAGCTTTTTCCGGCCTTTCTGGCGAGTTCTCTTTTCAAGAAAATAGACGGACGTTTGCCGCCGAAGACAAAAGCGATTTTGCTAAGGTCAGCATCTTTTTTGATGTATTGGTCATTGATGTAATTAGCGATCGATTGAATACTGTTTTCGTTGATCGCTAGATTGATTACTTGGGCCATTGATTCTCCATTAATTACAAACTATTTAACTAAGCGGGACTATACCTGTCCCTGCACCCTAGTGTTCATTTTCTTTTTACGCGAAAAGAAAACGAACCAAAAGAAGCACGCCCCTGTGAGCTATTCGCTCAACTTTTTTCGGCGCCTGCGGAACTTGCCTTTCGGCTGCAAACAGTCCTCGCCGACTACCCCGAAAAACATTTCGCTCATAAACAGCTCGATGGGGGTCTTAAAAACGAACTACTCTTTATTAAAAGATCTTTTTGTCTTTTATTCCCCTTTGAGTCGCTTACGAGTAAGTATTTTTCAGTGGTCTTCGGTTTTGCATGTTTGACGCGCCGAAGGTAAGGAGTTCCAAAACCGCCTGAAAAATACGAACGAGTGACTCCCGAGGGTGTATTTCTTTTGCAACTTTTCTTTGTACACCCAAAGAAAAGTTGAAGCCGGGTTTGGGGCGGAACCCCACGCCTGTCAGTCCCTAATTATCCAGTTTTTTCAAAAATTCAAAACTGCATATTCTTATTTCTGTATTGCCATTGGAATCCTTAACGATCTCTCCTTTGCTGTCAAACGATATCAGAATATGATTTCCTCTGAGATTAAGATCCTCAATATTTACAGCTGACAACTTGTCTTTTGCAATTTGTAATAATTCAAAATACTGTTCTTTGGTAATTATTTGATCCCTATAAGCCCTAAGTATATCTATACCTTCGTAGTAGTCGCCGTCTTTTACCGCTAATTTTTCATCCGGGCCGTTCCAATACCCCCAGATAAGAACGTAATCATACTCCTTTTGCAGAACAGGAACTTTGTCGGGCGATATAATATCTTTATGTGTTTCATACCTGGAATTATCTAGAAACATTTCGGAAATATCTGTCTTGCTTTCGGTCATGTATATTGCTCTCGGATAAATAGTCTGAACCCCGACTTTGCCGAGCTCTACTGCTAAAGCAAATTCCTCAAACGGGCTGTTGTATCCATGTTCCAAAATTTTCTTTTCCTTTTCTATAAATGGGTCCATATCGGGCTGCATTCCCACTTTGGATACTTTCCATGCAAGATGGATGTTATCTTTGCTGACCGTATAATACATATCGTTAAATACGGATATATGCTTTCTCTGCATTTTTTCCCACCTGTCCGGAAGGAAATAATCGAACAAATACGGATCATGTCCGACAACCCATAATCTTCCTTTAGTACTTTCCGCATGGCCATAAATATAATCGATCCCGAAAATATTCATATGGCTTAAATGCGGGTGAAATCTCTTAGGTATTTCTATTTTAAATCTGCTTTCCTGCCGTTTTAAATAATCTGTTCTTGTGTCTTTCTTTGCTGTTTCTTTGCGCTCGGGCGTCATTTCAAGCAGCTCAAAATCTATTAAAGAATAAGGAACTGTTTCATTTTTAGTAACCAATAATTCATAATTGTTCTTATCAAAATTTGAAATAATATGATGAGGCTTATTGTCCCTGACTAAAAACCCTTGTTCCTTTAACTTTTTTTCTGCGTCCCGTGTAAACACCTCGAGATATTTTTTTTCAAGTAAGTTCTGTTCGCTAGCCTGCACTGCATCCAGACCCTCTATCCATTCATAAATAACAGCGTATGAGCGAAACATGTCCAGAACAATTTCTTCGTGCGATTTTATCTTTAACTGCATCTTATATTTCTTTCTGCCGGTTTTCCATAATTCCGCAGGTTCTTTTGGTACGTATATAGCAAGGGGTTTTTGGATATTGATGTCAACGGAAGATGCTTTGATAGTATCGATCAACTCTTGTACCAGATAGAATTCTTCAAACGGACTGTTAAAATCAGCATTCATTAACCCTTGATCTTGACGAGCACCGGGAACATCTTCGCCCATTCGGTTCCATTTCAGAACGATATCTTTATATCGGCCGTTTATCGTTTTTGTTTTTACTTTGTAGATAGAACTTGTCCCTGACAAACTTATTGAATTTGCTCTAAACCATTTCTTGTCTGTATAATAATTCTCCGGCATAAGATTATCTATAAATGGAAGGCCTTTTTCTACGATATAAAGATCTCCGCCATCTTCCATTTTTATATGGGCATATTCAACGTTTAGTATTTTAACAATATTGCGCTCTTGAAGATGTTTGTTTTTTTGAAACCACTTTTTGATCTGCATGTTTTGTATCATAATTTTTTCCTCTTTCCGAAAAACCGGGACTGGCACTCTGTTTTTGCCTGTCACTGCTTTTCGGATCAATTTTTAAAACCTGGGACAGTCACTAACCGTTTTATTGGAGACAGACACTAAAAAGCGTGTCAGTCCCGGTTTTTCAGATATTTATTATTGTTTCTGAATCCAAATAAAGCACATATCCTTTAACTTGCTTTTCGGGATAAATTTCTGAAACTATTGTTTTATATTCCTGAACTTGCTTAATATGTTCTTGAGGTTTATTCTTTGTGCTTTTGAAATCTATTATCACCGCTTCTTTAGAACTTACTATAAGTCTATCTATTACTCTTGTTTCACCATTTTTGGTAACGATATCTTTTTCGCAAGAAATTTGCGAATCCCCACTAAAGAAGTAGGGTTTTAAGTCATTATTATTTAAGATACTTTGTATCTTTTTCTCCAAAACCTGCGAAAGTTTGTTTCCATACACCGCTTCGGTCTTTGTTATGGCATTTTTGATTGAATTTTCAATGTCTTTTTCTTCTATATTGCCTATAAAAGACAATGCCAAATGTATAGCCCTGCCGTATAAAAACTCTTCCCTTTTATCTAACTCGTCTTTGTCTACATATTCATCCTTTAGGGTCTCAATGACGCTTGAATATTTTGGAACAGTGATATCTATTTCCGGTTCCTTTTTTTCAGATTTCTTTTCGAATCTTTCCTTTTTGCCGGCTTCAATATCTTTTTCGCCTATTAGCACTTTAGCCAAGTTATTATGACTGCCAGCTTTTTTGGAATGCATAATATAGAGCTCATGCTCTGCTCTTGTAAGCGCAACATAAGCCGTGTTTAATTCATTGATAAGATTTTCTTTTCTGTTTTTCATGCTGTAAACTTTTAGTTCTTCTGCCAAGTTATCATACTTTTCTTTAAGCTTAACCATTACCATACCGTTTGCGGTGCTTCCATAAAATTCCGAATCCCTTTTAACGCTAACTTCCAAATACGGAATGATAACTACCGGGTACTCCAGTCCTTTTGAACCATGCATTGTTAAAACATTTATTGCATCCGTTTTGGAAGACTCTATAAAAAGGTCTTTTTCTTCTGCCTCTACAAAGTATTCAATAAAATGCTGAAGGCCGGTAGTTTCTTTTGACCGCTCTTTTATAAGCTCTAAAAATTTTGAAAGAAATATTTGATGCTCTTTGAAGTTTCCCAAAATATTGAACTTTGCAATAACGCTTATTACAAGCTCATAGAAGGGAAGCATACCAACGCTTGCAAAAAAGGGGCTGAAATATTTTTCCCAAATTTCAGGGTATTTATCCCTGAATGATTTGTATATATTGAAATTTTTAAGCTTTGATATCTTATCGTTTGAATGAAAAATGAAATTTTCTATTTCTTCCTTAGGGATCTTGGAAGCTTTTAAAAATACTTCGCCCAAAATAAAAGATGCAAACGAAGTATTATCTATAGGCGAATTTAAATACATTAAAAAAGACACGAGCTCTTTAATAACAGTGTTTTCCCTTAAAGACAATGTCTTTTCCGATTCTACTGCGTATTTGTGTTCTAACAACCAGTTTGTAACAATCTCTACATCGCTGTTTGTTCTACAGAGAACGGCCAAGTCTTTCTTTTCGTAACCTCTTTTTAGACAGTCTTTGATTATTTTTAAGGTTTTGTCTTTAACAATATCGTCCGTATCTTCAGTTTCTGAATCTATAAATTCAGTTTTTACATAACCTTTTGTATTTTTATCTAAATGCTCCTGTTTGGCATCGGAAAACACATGAAGTATACTTTCTTTATACTCATCGCTTAGTTCTATCTTTTTATCGAAATTTAAAAAAACATTTAAATTATCTTGTGAAAATATTGCGTTGTTAAATTCTACTATCTCTTTTTGACTTCTATAGTTTAGGGTGAGCTTTTCTGTCTTCGAATCTATATTATGGAATCTATTGATAACCTCATCGAAAAGCTCGGCATCGCCGCCCCTAAAACTATAAATTGCCTGTTTTTTATCTCCTACATAAAAAAGGTTTCCACCGCTTGATAAGATTTCTGTAACTATTTGTTTAAGATTTTCCCATTGAAGGCGGCTTGTATCCTGGAACTCATCTATAAGGAAATGCTTAAATCTTGTGGCAAGACGGTAATAAAGCTCTGGCAGAATATTAAGTTCTGACTTAAACAGTTTGCTTGCGCGTTTATTAAATTCGTTTAAAAAAAGTATGTCTTCCTTATCGGTTACTTTACGGAATTCCTCATGCACAAAGCTGAAAATATCTATGTAGCAGTTGAAGTAAGAATAAGCTTCCTTTTTGCATAGATTGTTTATTTTATGCCTCAACGTATCCCACAGCGCGCTGACCTTTTGCGAAACAGCGCCGCCCTTATTTACAGGGAATGATTCTTTGCCGAAACCGTTCGGGATGTCTTCTGTCGGAAATAAATGCCTGATTTTCTGCATGAACCTTGTAAAACTGTTTTTAAACGTACCGTTAGTGTCTTTTGGAAGAATTTTTAATAACTCATCAAAATCCTGATGTATTGAATTTTTTAGCTCAATTATTTCGCCGGAGTTTCCTGAGTCTAGCTTAATAAAGTCTTTTCCGAAATTGTTGGCATTATTATTCAGGGTTTCCATGACTTCCAGTATTTTTTGCTTCGGAAACCAGCTGATCTTGTTTTCGGCTTTCATGAATTTATTTAAAAATTCATCAAATAGATCTTTTTTTGATCTGTCTGTTAGAGCCTTATCCAATACGGATTCTAGGCCATAGGTTAGATAATCTTTGTTATCCGTTTTTGTTTCGTATTTGGAAGAAAGATTTAGTTTTATCGCACAGCTTTGAAGGATAGTGTTTACGAAACTGTCTATGGTTTGGACTTGGAAAAAATTGTAGTTTTTTATGAGGAAGTCCATTATATGAGAAGCTTTTTTCTTGACCGAAGCGGGGATATTGTCTTTTCCAAGGATTTTTTGGGCCTCAATTGTGCCGAAAGCCGCCTCTTTAATGAACTGGATGATTCTTTCCTTCATTTCTTTGGTGGCTTTTTTGGTGAATGTAATGGCAATAATGTTTTTTAAAGAGGTCTCTTCTGAATTCAGAAGAAGCTTGAGGTAGTATTGTGAAAGTGTATATGTTTTTCCCGTGCCGGCAGAGGCTTCTACGGCAGTTATGCCCTGGCTGGATGATTTAACATTTTGATCTACCATGAATTAACCGGCTGGATGAATGATATGAATATTTAGAATTTATAACTTAAATTCAAAGATGGTACAGCATTTCTTTTAGAATCTCTCAAAAAACCAGTTGCTAGTTTCATGGAAGGATCTTTGCTATATTCATCGGCAATTGTTGGCCCTTCATATATGCCGATAAGAAGCCCAACGGCAACGCCGCCCAGATATCCCCATGCAACATTATCTACAAGAAGATCCATTTTTTCTTCGTCAGTAGAATTTTCTACATTTGCAACTCTGATTAAACCGTATATTGTTCCGGCCACAATCCCGAGCTTTCCGCCCATACGCATGTCGCGTAAAACAATAGCACCAATACCTTTGTGCCCCAAACCAACATCGTGAAAACCAAGACCCATGCCAACACCCATACCAATTAGAGCTCCGATACCTGCGCTGTTGTAAGGAGCTTTATCGTTGTTATTTCTTCTATATTCTAAATATCCGCATGTGACACCAACGCCTAAACCAAGCCACAAACCTTCCATGGCATAATTTAATATTGAAGGAGTCCCTTCGGGTCTTGCACCGAAAAATTTTCTTGCTTGTACTTCTTTGGGAATTAAACATGAAGCCAAAAACATTATTACTATAAAACTTGTAATACTTTTTCTAAGCATTTTTCCTCCTAGTAACCCAACAATACTTTTAGCGACGATATTAAGAAATAAATTGACAAACCTACCAATATTGTTCCCAGACCGAAATTAACCCTTTGAATAGTTTTATGTGAGATAAATTTGTGTGCCCAGTTTAATATAAAGGCCAGCGTTGTAAGATAAGTCATCAGTCCTAAAACTGCAGAGCTGATAAAAATAACAGAATAAGTTGTATTAAACATTTTTATAATTCCAAGATCTCTTATTATGTTTGCTCCGACAAGCCACCAAAATATCATTAGCGGGTTAGCTAAAGCCAATAAAAACCCCGTGACAAACCCTACCCTTTTACTTTTTAAGATAATTACTTCCATATGAGTTATATGGGGTTTTGCGCTTTGTTTTAATGTAAAAAATGCAAGCGTCAACAAGACAACCACGCAGGCAAGTTCAAAAATAGCTATTGTCATTTTGTCGCGCAGAAAGGGAGTGAGACCGAATAAAGCTATAATACCGTAAACGATATCGGCGGCGCAGGCCCCTAAAATCACCATAAATGCCGAAAGAAGATGATTATGAAGAGACCTTTTTGCAACCTCAATCTGGCAGGCGCCGATAGGAATAGAAGTAATAAATCCCAAAGTAAATGACAACATGATAAGCAAACCGATATGCATGAACATAATTTTTTATTTTCTGCTTTTTCTAACTATACAACAAAGTATAGCATATATTTTTAGTGAAATCTTGTTCACTTTTCATTCTGTTTTGACAATTCATAGGTACGCTTTATGAGATAGTCCGTAACAGCGATTGATGCTTTGTAAAACTGCACCTGCTCGGCAAAAGATGCATCCTCATCGCAGGGTATGAGCTTGTCATTAAAATCCTGCGGGACGGTGAAACATGTATTTTTATTCTTGATAAAATTATGTTTTACAACACCTTTTTCGGTAAGAATCAAACCGTCTATATTGTATGAAATATGATATTCATTTTTATCAAGCATGTTTCTTCCCATAGCCAAATACTGTTTATTTGAAAGGGAAACATTATAGAGGGTCGGCATAATATCTAAATGGGAACCCCAAACTTCTGTATCGACATTTTTTGGTTTAAGGGCATCGGGAACGTAGATATAAAACGGTACACTGTATCTATAAAACTGATCGTCCGCACTGTAATCGAAAACATCCCAGAAATTGTGGTCGCCGGTTACGGCAATAATCGTGCTGTCGGCAAGGTCGGAATTTTTGACCTTAGTTATAAATTCCCCGAGCTTCTGGTTTGCATATTGATAAGTAGTAAATCTTTTCATGGCGAATTCTTCGTCGCCTCTGACAACTTTTCTAAAATTTTCAGACATTATCATTGGTTTGGGTTTATATGAGTCCGGAACAGAGTAGGGGGGGTGATTGCCTGCAGTTTTTGCCAAAATGAATTTCGGCTTGTCTTTATTAGTAGTCAATTCTTTATATAAAGTATTAAACAAATATTCATCATAAACACCCCATTCGTTTGACTCTGAACTCTTTGCCATGGAGCCGCCGCCTATAAGCTTGTCATAGCCTTGGGCCGGAAAAAAACTGTTGAAACCTCTCCAATTTAGACCGCTGCCGGACACAAAAATAATCTCATATCCTTGTTCTTTGTAAGGGATTGTTGAGGTTGTCGGATAATCTATAAAGGCATACTCCGACTGTGTTATAGCAGGAGCATACGGCCTTGGGGGCAAGTTTAGCACCATGGACTCAAAAGCATGGATTGTTATAATACCGGAAGGCAAAAACTTTCTAAAAAAATAATCTGAATCGATGTGTTTTTTAAACTCCCCCAGCATATCAAAAGTGTCGGTAGAATATTTGTAGAGGTTGGACCCGAAACTTTCCATTGCAATAAGCACTACATGCGGTTTTGTCTGTTCGATTGCCTGATTATAAGGAGTTTTTCTCATTAAATTGGAAAGCAAGTCTTTTTTATTTAGTTTTTCTATATCTGTTCTTAGGTAGTCGGCAAATGCTTTCTCAATATTATTTTCATATCCGCATTTTTTCACCAGATCCATTTTTTGTTTTTTATTTTTTAAATAAAACTTTGTTGCTTTTCTTAAAGTAATAACTCCGTTTAAGCTTAACTTATTTATAAAATCGTTGGTGCAGATCTCAGCATCTATGGGATTTAAGGGAAACATTTTTAATGAGCCTCTTGCAAAATAGCTTTCTACGACTATAAGCAGGACCACAAATATTATTTTTACCCATATATTGATATTTCTTTTAGGCGCTTCTACGCTTTTTGCAACAGACTTTGAGATTTTACTTGTACTCCAAAAAGTTAATGCAAAAACAGACACAAGTATTGTAAGCGCAATTGGAAATAGGGGATTTTGCACGCCGGACTTTACCACTGCCATAGTATCGTCCTCAATCAGACCAAAAACTAAAATATTGATGTGCTCCTTAAAATACCAATAAAAACCGAAATCTATAAATAAAACTACAAACACAAATGAGTACAGCACGAAATAGTAATATTTCAGCACGCTTGCCCAGACAAGAAACACTTTTTCTTTTCTAGTTGCCCAGATAAAAAGAATGGATAGTACTACTAAGATATTTACGTAAGCGACTATCCTAAGATCAAAGCGAACTCCTAGAATAAATGCTTCAATAATATATTTCGACAATCCTTCCAATTCAGCAAAATTTGCAAACTTAACAAAGAAGATTATTCTGTATAAAGTCATGATCGCTAAAAAAATTGAATTGAACATTATCAATTTTTTAATTGCGCTCAATATTACGTTGAAATCTAATTTTTCATTCATTGAAGTTTATCCATGTTTCTGTACTGAATAGCCTCTGCTATGTCTGATGAAGAAATATTTTCTCTTTGCTCCAAATCGGCAATAGTACGGGAAACTTTTAAAATTCGGTCATAGGCTCTTGCAGAAAGACTCAAACGGTCAATAGCATTAACAAGCAGATCTTTGCTTTCTTTATCTATTTTGCAGTATTTTTTAATGTGTTTTGAATTCATCTGGCTGTTGTTATAGATTTTTGTTCCTTTGAATCTTTCGTATTGTTTTTTTCTGGCATTAATAACGCGTTCCCGTATTTGGGATGACAGCCCGGTAGATTCTGTACTTTGGGTCAATTCCTGGGTTTGAAGTGCCGGAACTTCCAGCTGCATATCAATACGATCCATTAAAGGAGAAGATATTTTGCCTCTATATTTCATTACCTGATAGGGATTGCAAATGCATTCCTTATTCGGATGTCCCAAATTTCCGCAAGGGCAGGGATTCATTGCGCCCACCAGCATGAAGGATGCGGGAAATTTTAACGAACTTTTTGCCCTTGAAATAGAAACAACCTTGTCTTCCAAGGGCTGGCGTAAAACTTCCAGTACATCTCTATGAAACTCCGTGAGTTCATCTAAAAATAATACGCCATTATGAGCAAGGCTCACCTCTCCCGGCTTCGGATAAGTTCCGCCTCCAATTAACGCGATATTTGAAATTGTATGATGCGGGGATCTAAAAGGGCGGTTTCGCACTAAACCAGAACTTGAGGTTAAACCCGCAACAGAATGAACTTTTGTGGTGTCTAGAGCTTCGTCAAATTCGAAAGGAGGTAAAATTGTCGGAAGCCTTTTTGCAAGCATAGTTTTGCCTGAGCCCGGAGGGCCCACCATTAAAACATTATGAGCGCCGGCGGCGGCAATCTCTAAAGCTCTTTTTGCAAAATGCTGACCCTTTATTTCTGAAAAATCAATTTCAAAGGAATCTTTATTTTCTTCCTTTTCTTCGCCTGCATACTTGAAAGGATCAATTATTTCCTGGTTGTTTATGAACCTAGCAGTTTGTATGAGGTTTTTAACCGGATAGACCTCTATGTCTTTTACGACAGATGCTTCTTTTGCGTTTTCTTGCGGAACAATTATTTTGCTTATCCCGTTTTTTTTCAAGCCCAAGACTATCGGTAAAATTCCCTTGATGGACCGCAAAGACCCGTCCAAAGCAAGTTCGCCTACCATGCAATAATCATTAACAGTTTTTGATTTTATTTTTTCTAAAGCGGTGAGAATTCCTACGGCTATTGGTAAATCGAATGCAGCCCCTTCTTTTTTAGTATCAGCGGGGGCCAAATTTACGGTAATTTTTCTGGTAGGAAAATCAAAGCCCGAGTTTCTAATTGCTGCAATTACCCTGTCCTTTGATTCTTTAACCGTAGCGTCGGGTAAGCCGACAACAGAAAAAACGGGCAGGCCTGAAGCAATGTATACCTCAACTTCTATTAAATGAGAATCTATTCCTAAAACTGAAGAAGACTTTATACGCGAAAGCATTATTTTCTTTTCTTACCAGCTTTTTTAATTTTACTAACTCCGGGACTTTCCCCCATCCAGCAGTAAAGACAAATTTTATCTTTTGGAAGTCCTATCGCTTTTACCATATCATCAAGAACCTGATATTTTAGTGAATCTACATTGAGGCTTGATGCTATCCAATCAATCATTTTTCTGTATTTTTTGGACTTATGGTGAAGATACTCTGAAACACTGCCTATATCTTTGCCTTCAATTGAGCGTATGGCTTTGCGGGCTACAAGCTCATTTATGCTTCTTGTTGACAAATTATATTTGCACGGAAACATCAGCGGAGGACATGCCGGACGCACATGCACCTCTTTTGCCCCCGCTTCGCGAAGTTTTTTGACGGTGAAATTTTTGAGCTGTGTGCCTCGAACGATGGAATCTTCGCAAAGCACAACTCTGTTTCCTTTGATAATATCTTTAATTGCCACCAGTTTCATTTTTGCTACAAGGTCGCGGGTCTTTTGTGAGGGTGGAACATAGCTTCTGCCGTATCCGGGGGTATATTTAACAAGGGTTCTGCGTAAAGGCTTGCCTGATTCCATTGCATATCCAATAGCATGGGCCATGCCTGAATCGGGGACCCCGGAGACAATGTCGGCCTTTAAGTCTCTGTCTCTTCTTGCCAACGCACGGCCGCAGCGCTCTCTTACGACCTCCGCATTTATGCCCTCGTAGTTTGATGCGGGAAACCCGGTATAAATCCATAAAAACGAACATATTTGGTTACAACTGTTTCCTTTTCTTATCACTTTTGTTCCTTTGTTGCTGACAAAAACTATTTCTCCCGGTTCAAGCTCTTTTTTTACAGAAAACCCGATATTATGAAATGCGGTAGTTTCTGTGGTAACGGCCCAATCTCTATTTCTTTTTCCGATAATTAAAGGAGTGTGCCCTGAATTGTCCCTTGCAGCATATATGCCGTTTTTGGTTAGAATTAAAAGAGAGCACGATCCCTTTATTTCTTTAAACATTTTTTCTATTCCATCAGGTATATTTTTGCCCATCGTTATCATCTTGCCTATCAGTTCCGTATTATTTACACCTTTTTTACTGACCTCGGTAAATGAAATACCATTTTTATGAAGTTTGCGTGCAAGCGCTTCGTCGTTTTCTATGCGTCCATTCGTCACTATGCAGAAAGGTCCGAGTTTCGAGTTTAAATAAATAGGCTGTTCGTCACCCGCACTGATAACACCTATACCTTTATCGCCATTTATATTATTGAGCATATCAATAAATTTTGATTTAAACTGATTCTGGGCAATACTGTGAATTTGTCTTATGAATTCTTTATTATGAACGGCAATGCCTCCGTATCCTGTCCCTAAATGAGAATGATAATCTGTGCCGTAAAAAAGTGTTTCCATACAGTTGCTTCTGGAGATAACTCCAAATATTCCGCTCATTTTAATGCTCCCTTTTTCAATTACTTTAATTACATACGGAGAGGGTGAGATTCCTTTTCACCCGTCGCTTTCGCTCCTCCCTCAAAGTCGGCCGCCCTCGCTTCATCACCGCTACTCCGGTGCGCTCGGGTCGGCTTCGAATCTCTATCATGGAAGAATACGGAGAGGGTGAGATTCGAACTCACGATCCGCCAAAGGCGGATACCGCTTTTCGAGAGCGGCGCCTTCAACCACTCGGCCACCTCTCCTCTTCGTTCCGAGCTGTCCAGGAGTTGGTTGCCTGGGTTCTCACCAACTCGAACCCGCCGCAATACAAGTGCTCGTTACTCCTCGCACTGCGGCCCACTCGGCCACCTCTCCTCCTACGCTAAAGCTTCGGAGGACACGTCCACTACTGCGAAATCCTTCCTAATTTATATTTAGCACTTATTGTTTTAATTACTTCTTCAGCTTTATATATCTTTAAATTTGATTTTTGAGGTTTATTCACGAAGCACTTAATTGTTTTTTCCGCAGTGGGTCTTTTAAATTTGTGTCTCTGCCTGCCGAAAAAATTTGAATCCACTGAACCACCCGGGCGGTATCCGCCGTTATAAGCTGTTGCCCCGCTCATAGTAACATAAGATTTGGTATCTTCAAAGATTTTTTTGTCTGTTACCGAAAAATAGTTAAAACCGTTTTTAGAAGCGATTTCTGCTGACCTTAAAAGAGCAAAATCCTCTACTTTTTCAAGACTTGTATAAACATTGCCCACAAATTTTATGCTGAAAGTATTTTTGTTAATGGTCTTTTCGGAGAATCCGTCTTTCGACTTGTATTGATGATAGCCGGTTGTACATCCGAACATGAGGAAACAAACTGAAAGAACTGCTATTTTGTATCTCACGAGCTCTCCTGCTCAACAAAATCTGTTACAAATTATTTTTTAAAAATACCTACTACTATAGCATTTCCATTTGGATAAGGATCGTTGAATTTAGTACTTTGAACTTCTTTAAGGTTGGTTTCCTGCCAAAGGTTGTCTTTTGAAATTCTTTTAAGAAAATAAATATCAACGGAATCTAGCTTTTTGGCAAACAACTGTTCATCTAAGACAGGATTGTAGCCTACGGGAACAGTAAATAGTAATTTTCCATTATCACTCAATAAGGTTTTAAGATGATTCACCGTATTGTATATCTTATTCGGGTTTTTTTCTTCCTCATCCCAGCCTACATGTTCAAAAGTTGAAATACTAATGATAAGGTCATATTTTTTTTCCGGGCTATAATCGACTATATCTTGATTTATCACATTGGCCCCTTTTTCATACTTATCAACAATGTCATGTTTGAATGAATAGTAATGAGAAAGAACATTGCCAACTTCTAAGATATTTTTATCTTTGTTCTTATCAACATCATTCATAATAATCGGCACTTCAACTGTCCTTTCATTGTACCAGGAATTATTGTAACGATGAAAACAATACTTGTATGTGTTTTCGCGAAGACGAAAGGTTTTTGATTTCCTTGGCATTACACTACTATAGTATGCAAATGGAGATAAGCTAACTATTTCATTGACAACATTGCGAAAACCGCCCTTCGAATGCAACAATTTTATTCTGTTTATTTTCTTCTTGATATATCTTACAATCATCTATCCTATTTCCCAAGCTTATTCCATCGTCTTATCGTAAAAATCGAGATACTCATCGGGCGTCTCGCCATCTCTTAAAGCCATGGCAGACCTTGGATGTTCATTATGCTGTCCGGTGATCATGTAAGGAATGCTGTATCCCCAGTCGATTTCTTTGCGCAAAGGCACAAAAACTTCTTCCACACATTTTAAAACCGGACGCAGATCGTAAGCAGGATTTTTTAAAAAACCCAGCAGCATTTCGAGCGGGCAATTGCCTGCGCCGCGACCAAACCCGTGCATGGTTGCATCGACACGGCTGGCACCGCATACTAAAGCTTCTATTGTGTTTGCAAACGCAAGCTGTTGGTTGTTGTGCGCGTGTATACCAATATCTTTCCCACTGCCTTTTAGTATTTTTTTGAAATTATTCATAAGCATTCTTATTTGCTCCGGATAAAACGACCCGAAACTATCTACAATGTACACCACATCAACCGGGCTTTTTGCAAAAAGCTCTAGCGCTTCAAAAAGTTCGCTTTCCGGCACCACTGAAACGGCCATAAGGTTGAGGGTGGTTTCATATCCTTTATCGTGAGCATCTTTTACCATTTCCAATGCCGTTGGAATCTGATGAATGTATGTTGCAACACGTATACAGTCGAGAACACTTTTTTCTTTCGGGAGTATATCCGTATGATAATCCGTTCTTTCTGCATCTGCCATTACAGATAGTTTTAGTGAAGTTTTTTTGTCGCCTATAATACGCTTGATATCCTCTTCGTCAGAATGCTTCCATGCGCCGAATTTTTCTCTAGGAAACATCTTTTTTGAACCCTTATACCCGAACTCCATGTAATTGACACCCGATTCAACACAAGTATCATAAATCCTTTTTACAAAATCGTCATCAAACTGATGGTTATTCATCAAGCCGCCGTCTCGTACCGTACAATCGATAATTTTAATGTCCGGTCTATAAGTTATAAGAGAGCCTTTTGTTTCTTTATATTTGCCTTTAACCATGCCTTCTCCTCCATCAGTAATTAGTGTTCTCAATAATAATTTTTTGAGCTTTAGAGCCGAATGAACTGCATTTAGTTTTAACCATTATTACATCGCCTGCTTCTGCATCCATTAGAATATACATGAGCTTTTGGTTCATTATATTGGTCTGGCTTTTAAATGTCTGTGTAATGTATAGTTCATTATTTAAATAAACTTCAACTTTTTCTATGTAATGAGTCTTTCTATCTTTAACGCCGTGGCTTATTTCTATATCCAATATCCTGCTTTGTAGGTCAAGCTCCATCTCAATACTACTTGCAGGATGAGCAAAAATAGCTGCAGGGTTTATTAACAAGATCGCAAATATAAAAATAAATAAACTTTTGAATGCTTTCATGAATACTCCTTCGTTTCTAAATAATACTATACATGGCCGGTCTTGATATGAGTAGAATCATATTGATTGGCCTTTACTCAGACATTGATGATATTACTACATCAGAAACCTTAATTGCGGAAGTTGATATATCTTTATCTCTATCGCCGGTTTTAATTTTGAGCTTTTCTTTTTTCTGCTTTTTTTCTTTTTTTGATTTTTTTTCCTTTTTTTGCTTTCTTTCTTTTTTTGATTTTTTTTCTTTTTTTGGCTCGACCTCTTTCTTCGTTAGAGCCTTTCCTTTATCATCTATTGATATTTTGATTTTTACTTTTGCATATTCGGGATCTCTGGGTATATTTTCCAGTCTTTTACCGTTATCAAATTGTAATGGAAACACCTCTGGCAGCTGGTAAAAATCTTCTCTTTGATATATGGTAGTATCAACAAACACTTCAAATAATAGCTCGCATTTTTTATATTCCGAATATATCTCTATATAGTCCTGGTATGCCTTTTCATTGATGTCCACAATTTCTTTTTTGATATTTTCATAAACTAAAGGTCCGATGGTATCTGTATCATTTTCAATATAATAATCCTGAACTTTATCATGAACATTCTTTGAGAATGTCGACATATCAAGTTTATAAACCGCTCTTCCGATATTTTCAACAATCACATCGCTGTAGTTAATTCCAAACGAACATATCCCATAAATATCCGAATATCTTTCTGATTCGCCGTACTTAAATATTTCGATATCGCGTACATAGGTAGCATTGCTATCGAAAGCAATTTTACGCAATTTGTTAAGTAAAATATTTTTATCTTTTATACCGCCCGCCGGAGCAATAATTCGAACCTGAAGAAAATTAATTTCAAAATCAGATATTGGAGGCAATCCCTCATCCACGTAATAAAATTTGACATCTTTTTCGTCCGCAAGATAAAGAGAATAATCAATATCGAATTTTTCGCCTTCCAGGTCTATTTGCTTTGGAAGGGGTTCGATTTCAGAAACACTGATATTATATACTTTAATATCATCATCTGATGCGAAAGACGGGATTATAAAAGCGAAAAGTAGTAATAATATCAATATGTTTCTTGCCATTGAAGTCCCCAATATGATCCTTTTTTTGTTTTCTGATAAAAGAGTATACAAAATTGGTAAATAGGAGACAAGAACATTAAAAAAATTGTATAATTTCGATATCAGAATTAAACGGGAGGCGAATATGAGAATCACTAGCCTTAGACTTCTTTTGCTTATTATACTATTAATAGCGGCCATATCGCTTTTATTCGTAAATATGCTTCAAAAGTCTCAAAAACAGAAGTTTCCTGTAGAATCTTCGGAAAAATTATTGCCCCCTCTAAAAATCAACAAAGAAGAAAAAACAAATATAGAGATATTTAAAAAAGTTTCTCCTTCAGTTTGTTTTATCAAAAATGCCGCTTTGGCAAGAGACTTTTTCTCGCTTAATATATACGAAGTTCCTCAAGGTGAAGGGTCGGGTTTTGTCTGGGACAAAAAAGGCCATATTGTTACCAATTTTCATGTAGTATATAAAAGCGATAAAATAAAAGTTATCTTAAGCAGTAAAAAGGGGTATTCTGCGAAAATTGTCGGGATTTCTCCAAACCATGATTTGGCAGTTTTGAAAATTGATGCTAAAGAAGAAGAATTATTCCCCATTACAACCGGAATTTCAGAAAATCTTTTAGTAGGGCAGAAAATTCTGGCCATAGGTAATCCATTCGGCCTTGACCACACCCTAACCACAGGTATAATAAGCGCCTTGGGAAGATCTATAAAATCATTAACTGACAGAAATATCTACGATATGATACAGACAGATGCCGCAATTAACCCGGGAAACTCTGGCGGACCTTTATTAAATTCATCCGGAGAAGCTGTAGGAATGGCAACAGCCATATACAGCCCGTCAGGTGCTTATGCAGGGGTCGGCTTTGCAATTCCAATAGATATTATAAACCGTATTGTTCCGGAACTTATCGAACATGGAGAGATAAAACAAGTCGGTCTCGGGATCATTCTGGTTCCCGACAAAATAAGGAAAATGTTCGCAATTGAGGGTGCACCAATCTTAAAAACTTTGAAAGACGGCCCCGCACAAAGAGCGGGCCTTGAGGCCTCTTCGAGGACTTTTCTTGGAGAAATTGAAATAGGCGATATTATTATTTCTATTGACGGGAAAAAAATAAGTTCTAATGATGATTTAATAAAGAATATAGAAAAGAATTACAAGGCCGGAGATAAGGTAGAAATAGAATTTTTGAGAGACAACAGAAAGATAAAAACCACTGCAGTGCTTGAAGAACTTTAATGCTACCCTTTTATTACTGCCAAGGGACTTAAGGTTGTTACAACTTCAACCAAATCTTTCTGCAATCTAATGATCTCGTTAATATCTTTATACGCCCCTGACGCTTCATCCAAGTCGTTTCTGCTCCTTAGCGCATGTAAAATTCCTTTCTTTTCCAGCTTATTTCTTTCTTCCGCCAGATCAAGCTCTTTTTTTGCCTTTGTCCTGCTCATTTTTCTTCCCGCTCCATGCGAGCAGGACATAAAACTGTCAGGGTTCCCTAAACCTTTGACAACAAAGCTTTCAGACCCTTGTGAACCGGGAATAATACCAGTTTCACCTTTCCTGGCAGAAGTTGCCCCCTTTCTATGTAAAATAACATCTTCGCCAAAATGATTTTCTTGTGCAGCGTAATTATGATGAATATCGTGCTCATTCATAAAAGAACAGGATGTATATTCCTGAAATATATCTTTGATAGCATTGCTGACCGCCTGCCTGTTGCATTTTGCAAATTCTAAACAAAAACTCATTTCCTTGAAATAACTTTGTGCCTCATTTGAGTCCCAATGCAAAAAGGCGAGATCAAAGCTCTCGGGGATTTTATCCGGATATGTTTTATTTAGTTTTTTTGCAAGACGATTATAATAATCTGCTACTTGTTTACCTAAATTTCTGCTTCCGGAATGGACCATAAACCAGATAAAGTCTTTTTCGTCTTTTTGAATTTCAATAAAATGGTTTCCGCCGCCTAATGTCCCAACCTGATATGACGCTGACTCATACTCTCTTTCAACTACCGGAAGCTCATATATTTTAAATCCTTTGGGCATAACATTTTTATTTTTAAATTTATTATGCTCGAATCCTACCGGAACCCTGTATTTTATTCCGCTTATGATTTTTTTTAAACTATCCGTATCAAGTTTTTGAAGAGAAGTTTGTACAGCGTGCATGCCGCAGCCGATATCGACGCCTACTGCATTCGGTACTATTGTGTTTTTTGCGGCAAGAACTCCTCCGATAGGCATGCCGTATCCGGTATGACAGTCCGGCATAACGGCTATATGATGAAAAGCAAAAGGAAGTGAGCATAGATTGTCTATCTGCTGTAACACAGAGTTTTCTACAAGGTTTTTATCTGTCCAGATTTTATAATGTATTTTCTTTTTCATATAAAATGAAAAGTGCAGAGACTTTACCGTGTGTAAAATCTCTGCACTTAAATATGTAAGCGATTATTCAGGTTTAATAACTTCTACCGGACATGCTGAAATGCAAGCGCCGCAATCTATGCATTTTTCCGGATCTATTACGCGAACACCGTCTTTTTCAGCGATAGCTTCTACCGGACAGGTCTCATCGCAAGCACCGCAATTCGTACATCCTTCCTCAATTTTGTGAGTCATATTACTTCCTCCTTAAAAGAACCTCATGTGAAATTATTATAAAAAATCTATAACTTTATGTCAATGAACCTTAAAGAATTAAATTCAAGGCGCTTCCGACAATAATTGAAAAAAGTAAAGTAAGAACAGATACTTTCACGGCTGTTTTGGCTGAAAATTCCTTTACCATTATAAAAAAAGTCGCTATGCAGGGTAAATACATTATAAGAAAAACAGAAGCTATAACCATTTGTTTTAAAGTCAGATCAAAAGGTATTAGTAATGCTATAGAAACGTCCTTTCTTAAAAATCCCGATATCATCACTATGCTTAGCTCTTTAGGTAATCCTAAAAGCCCTGTTACAATCGGACCTAAAACATTGGCGATGATTTTTATAACGCCTATCATATCCAAGATGCTTACCAAAGCAATACCTACAATAATTAATGGGACCGTTTCCATTATAAATTCTTTGAGCCTGATAAATACTTTTTTTGCTAATTGTTTAAAACGCGGGATTTGATAAATAGGAACTTCTACAAAAAGTTCAGGTGTTTCGCCTTTTAAAAATTTATTCAAAGCAAAACTCACCCCCAATCCTAACAAAAAAACAAAAGCAAAAACAGACACTACCACAGTAACACCATATTTAGTAAGAACAGAATAAACCATAACAGTCTGAGGTATACAGGGAAACAATAAAAGTATTAATGCCAATGCTATTATCCTTTCTTTTTTGCTTTCCAATATTCTTGTAGACATTATCGCCGGTACTTTGCATCCAAGCCCCAAAAGCACAGGAATGGAAGCGTAACCATGCAGTCCTATTTTGTGGAGCACTTTGTCCATAACAATGGCTATTCTAACCAAGTATCCGGAATCCTCAATAAAAGAGAGAATCAAGTAGAACGCAAAAATATAGGGAAGTAAAATTACAAAAGGTACATATAGACCGGTTGTTAAAAGCCCAAACGCCGCCATAGGTTCAGGTTTTGCTCCCATAAGAAGTGAATTTAACCAGGCGGGCAGACCAATAACGTTTATTAAAGCCTGCAAATTTGGTAAATATATTTTTGAGAACAAAGGATCTAATACGTAATTAACTAGAGATTCGCCTATTGTTCTAACAATAACGAATGATCCTATTAAAACACCTGCGGCAATAAATATAGCATAAGGCATGGTAATGCTTAATTCCTGCAACTTTTCCAATAAAGTCGGATGATGATGGTACAGCTTCTGACACTGGGAAACAATTTCGCCTATAAGTTTCCATTTGTCTTCTTTATGCTCCGGTATATTTGTATTCGAAAGAAACGGATTGTGTAGACATTTATCCATTGTTTCTACAAGTTCTTTTATTCCCTCGCCGCTCACCCCCACGACAGGCAGAACGGGAACGCCGAGCTTTTGGATAAGTTTTGAATAATTAATCTCGATTCCATGAGACTTTGTAAGATCCCACCTGTTTAGAACAATGATGGTCGGAATTTTTTTCTCTAATAACTCTAAAGTCAGGAAAAGATTTCTTTCGAGGTTTATCGCATCAATAACATTTATTAAAATATCACCGTCTTTAAAATCTTTCAAGATATCCGCAGCAACTTCTTCCGCTTTATTCGCAGGGCGCAGTGAATATAACCCGGGAATGTCTATTAACTCCGACTTGTGCTCCCAGAACTTTACTTCGCCTTTGCAAAACTCAACCGTTGAGCCTGAATAATTACAAACCATTACATCGAGTCCGGTAAGCCTTGAAAAAAGTACGCTTTTGCCTACATTAGGATTTCCTACTAAAAATATTTTCATATTTTTACCATTATTTTCTGCGCCATACCATAACCAATCGCTACATGGTTAAAAGATTGCCCCACCGATATTACAACAGGCCCGTGCAAAGTATTTGAGTTTTCTCTTTTTATTTTTAAACCTGGTCTTACCCCAAGCAATTCCATTTTTCTATGTACGCTTGAACCGCCTTCGATTTTGGATATTTCGGCTGTTTGATCTTTTTTAAGCTCTGTAAGATATTTCATTTTAATCCTCGGCAATATTATCCTTTTGCCAATTAAGTTCAGCAAATTGCGTGTATATTGCCTTTTTTATCTTTTTAAATTCGATTCTTTCTTTTTTAGTTAAGCTTTTTGAGGGAGGAATTTTTAACCTTAAAAAATTCTTAAATTTGCCGTTTTTCTTGATTCTAAAATCTAAATGCGGACCCGTGGAAACCCCGGTTGAACCGACATATCCCACAATTTGGCCCTGCTTAACCCATTTGCCTTTTTTTAAACCCTTGGCGTATCTTGAAAGATGTCCATAATAAGAAGAATAGCCATTATTATGCTTGATTTCTATAAAATTTCCATATCCGTTTTTCCATCCTTTCCAAATAACCACACCATCCCCGATTGAGGATACAGGGGTTCCGGTAGGAGCAGCATAATCTATACCGTGATGAGCCCTGTAGTATTTGAGTATCGGATGGAACCTTCTGTTAGAAAAATACGAACTTATTCTTCTAAATTGCAAAGGGGCTCTTAGGAAGGCCTTCATCATAGATTTGCCGTTTGGGCTGTAATAGCCTTTCTTACCGTTTTCATGAGTGAAAAGCATTGCTACATGATCTTCTTTTTTTGCTTGATACTGTGCTCCCAAAATGGTTTTCCTTATGGGTTCCCCATTATCCATAACTTCCATCTCATATATAACTTTATAAATATCCCCTTCTCTCGGCTCTGTTAAAAAGTCGATCTGCCATGCAAAGATATCAGCAAAATCCAGTATCACATCGGGTTCAATACCCTGCTTACGCATGGATTCCCACAAGGAGTTACTAATATAGCCTTTTTTTCTTACAATTTTATTTTCTATTTTTCTTTTCTTCTTAGCAGATTTAATTATTCCTGTTGTTGATTTCTCCACCTCATAGTACTCCAGCCCTCCCGGGAAATATTTAAAATATTTCCAGTTTGAGGACGTATCTACCATAATTTCATAAGAATCATTAGCGCGAATTTTTTTTGGATTAAATACTTTTTTTAAATTCTCACTGATCTCATTAATCGTATTATACGATACACCCATGTCGTGCATGGTAACACTTAGGGTGTCTCCTTTTTGCAGTTCGACTTTTTTTAGCGTATACCTTGGTCCTTTTTCTCCGGAACATGCAAAAAACAAAACTGAAAAAACAAATATAAAGAATGTTTTAATAAAACGATTACTTATCATATTTCCCTACAAATTTTGCTAGTTTTTGATACGTCGCCGGACTTATAGCATGTTCCATTTTGCATGCATCTTCTTTTGCTGTATCTTTATCCAGTTTTAACACTCTCTGTAAGAATTCAAACAGAATTGCGTGTTTCTTTTTAATGTCGTCGGCTTTTTTCTGCCCCTTTTGTGTAAGATCGATATAACCGTATCTTTCGTGTATTATGTATCCGTTTTTTGACAAAGTGCTAAGTGCCGCTATTACACTTGGATTTTTCACTTTAAGCATAGCGCTAATATCTCTGACTCTTGCAACCTTGTTATCCGATTTCAAGAAAGATATAGCTTCCAGATAATCTTCCATATTGGAACTGAGTTTTTTTATATTATTCACTGCTTTCTCCTAATAAGGTCTACCTTACATTGTTAGTCTAGTCTAACATATTAAACAAAAATAATCAAGCCTCAAAAGAGCTTGATTATTTTTGTACTATTATTTGAACCTTGCATCTACACCGAGAGAATAGATAGTTCCGGGCAATGGAAAGCCTAGTCGTGCTTGATATTTCACATTCGTTATATTATCAACCTTTAACCACACTTTTATATCTGCAAACTCTTGAGAAGCTCCGAAACCTACTGTAGTATATGCATCCAATTCTGGGATTACAGCATTTTCCGTTTTTTGTTTACTGATATACCGAACATTTGCATCAAGTTTAACACCGGAAACATCCAGGTAAGATAAACTATAATTTACCATGTTTCTCGGCCTGTAATTAAGCTCCGTATTAGTATCACTGTTTTCAGCCCATAAATAGGTATGATTAAGTTTATGAGACAATCTCTGTGTTATTTTTTGATTTAATTCAAATTCTGTGCCTGTTTGAATAGTCTTATTTAAGTTTTTTGGCACCCAAACACTAAAAGGATCAGATGGATCTAATGGTGCCCAATCAATAAGATTTTTTGTTTCTGTCAAAAACGATGTTAAACTTGTTTTAAACCCATTTTTCGAAAACTGAACACCTATATCAGAAGTAATTGCTTCTTCAGGTTTAAGATCAGGATTTCCGGATTGCGGCCAATACAAGTCATTAAATGTTGGCGCTCTCCATCCCTTTCCCGAATTTAAAGACAGTTTAAGATTCGTATTTGCACTGTAAACAAATGCAATACTTGGCGCAAACATAGTGCCAAACACAGAATTATTATCAGATCTTAAACTGGGAATAATGCTTAATTTGTTTACACTTAAACTCTTTTGAATAAAAACAGCGCTGTTAGTTTTTGTTTCGTCAATCGTAACGGTTTGGTCCGTTTTATCTGTTTGTTTATTTTTTTCCTGAAGTAATTCTGCGCCGGTTACAATTTCGAAAACTGTATTTAATTCAACTCTTGCTCCCAAAGAATCAGATTTATTCTCGGTATCAATTGGGTCCGGGAGGCCAGTAAACCAATTAGAGTTATCAGGATCCTTAAAATTAAATTTTGAATCCACCAAAAACAACTCTGTTTTTAGTTTACTGTCTTTAATGTCAAGTGAATTTTCGACTCGCATTATATTTCTGGCAAACTTTTGATTTGCATTCAAAGCTGATGCATTTGTTTCCAAAACTCCGTCGTAAGAATCCGGTATGAGAGGATTTCCCAACAAATCAGTTGCTTGCCCGGGAACACCCAGCATGCTAGAAAAACCTGATACAGAAACATCAAATGTGCCGAAAGATTCACTTATATATCCTAAACGAGTAAAAATGTTTTGGCCGTCATAGCTGGAATTTTTACGCCAACCATTACTCAAATCTATTGAACCCATAACCAAGCCATAATATCTATTTTTTTTGACACCAACCTTCAGGCTCGAATTTAACTGGCCGTAACTTCCCGAAAACAAACCTACATCAATTTTCGGCTTTATGCTTGCGGGTTTCTTCGTTATTATGTTTATTACACCGCCAAACGCATCGGCACCATAAATTGCAGAAGCTGATCCGCGAATAATTTCTATTCTTTCAATGTTGCCAACAGAAATCGTGCTAAGATCAGTCCCCCCAGATGAAACATCATTTACCTTTATCCCGTCGACCATTATCAAAGTTTGCCCCTGTGTTGATCCTCTAAACATTACCGTACTACTTGCGCCAAAAGTTCCTGTTATGCTTCTGTTTGCACCGATAAGATCATCGATTGCTTCGCCAAGATCTTTTGCTCCTTTTTTTTTGATCTGATCCGAAGTTATCACAGAGACATTGGTCGGCATCGATAGCATCGGCCTCGCCTTTCGCGTTAAACTTAAGAACACACCTTCAGCAGACAACGACGTACTCAAAAACATGATCATACTCAACAATCCAATTCTTTTCATTTTCAATTCTCCTTAAGATTTTCTTTTGGTTTTTTTAAATATAATCTATCCTGTGGATTAAGTAATTTAGTAAGAATGATCCAGAGCATAGCGTAGGATAAATCTCCTTTACGTATAAATAAAAAACCTCACTTCCTGAGGGAAATGAGGTAAAAGAACTGCGTATAATACAACAGTTTTCAATTGCCTTCCCCTCGGAAGATTTCGTGACCTTTGCATCGTCGAAATAAATATAAACTGTAGACCGGACTAACCTAAAAGTTAGGCTTTACCGTTGCGGGGCAGTATCCGAATTTAACGGAACTTCCTTCAGTTATTATTTTTTATTTAGAGATCTTTAACTGCAAAGGATTCTACACTAATTATTTCTAAAAGTCAATTTTTTATTCTGCAAATCTGACATATATTTCCCTTACTGCTTCATTTCTCTTTCTATTTCCCGTTTGGCCGCTTTTTTACGCAGTGTTTCTCTTTTGTCGGGCGCTGTTTTTCCTTTTGCAAGCCCAAGAAGGACTTTCGCCAGGCCTCTTTTAGAAAAGTATAATTCAAGAGGCACCAAAGACAAGCCTTTTTCTCTTACTTTGCTATGAAGTTGGGTAATTTCTCTTTTATGAAGAAGGATTTTTCTTGAACGGGTCGGATTGTAGTCTATAACATGCGAAGATTGATGAGAATACGGAGCAATGTGTATATTGTTTAGATATGCTCCATTATTACTAAAAGTTATAAAACCATCGGTTAGATTAGCTTGCCCTTTACGCAAAGATTTCACCTCATATCCGGAAAAAATTATTCCTGCTTCAAAGGTTTCGAGTATCGTATAATTAAATCTTGCTTTTCTGTTGGTTGCTACAACTTTTTTTTCCAAGGGATTGGCTTCTCAAAATTATTATGCCGAAGGCGGGACTTGAACCCGCACCCACTTGCGCGGACAAGCTCCTGAAGCTTGCGTGTCTGCCATTCCACCACTTCGGCGCTCAAAATTTCGACGTTCAATTCGCCTCACTGCACCATTAGTATATAACATTAAAACCCAAAATTGTCAATTGAAAATATAGCTATAAATACGATGGTTTTCTGGGATTAATGAATACTAGTAATTGTACGAGGAAGGCGCATCAAACGCTGATTTGACCAGCTCTATCTCATTAAAACTCGGACCAATGGATAAAACATCAAATCTTATGTTATTTTTAGTGAGTTTTTCTTCTTTTAAATACTGTATGGCCGCCTTAACAATCCTTTTCTGCTTATGCTTCCCTACAGCCTCCTTAGGATGCCCGAACTCTGACGATTTGCGAAATTTGACTTCGACAAAAACCAAATCGGACTCATTTTTAGCTATTATATCGATCTCTCCATAAGAAGTCCTAAAATTCATGTTTAATATTTTATACCCTTTTTTCTTTAAAAATTCAGAGCCTATCCTTTCGGCTTCATTTCCGATACTTTTAGAATTTATCATCAATGGCCTCGATAAACTTTCTAACCGGAGCAAAGCTTTTCCTGTGTATTTCACAAGGTCCGAATTTCAACAGGGCATCATGATGCTGCCTTGTTCCATAGCCTTTATGTTTTTCAAATCCGTACTGTGGATATTTTTCAGACATTTTCTGCATTATTTTGTCACGCGTAACTTTTGCAATTATTGATGCAGCCGCAATCGATGCGCTCTTTGAATCCCCTTCAATAACTCTTTCCTGCTTAATATTTAAATCCGGAATTTTGTTAGAACCGTCAACCAGCACAATCTGTGGTGTTTTGGATAGTTTGCTTACGGCTTTCTTCATGGCCAGATATGTAGCCTGAAGTATATTAACATTATCAATAACACTACATTCTATGATGCCAATACCAGCACATGCTGCTCCGACACATATTTGATTGTAAATAATTTCTCTTTTTTTGGGGGACAGTTTTTTGGAATCGTTTAAGCCTTCAATGGCTAGATCTTTCGGAAGGACTACTGCTGCTGCTACAACCGGCCCGGCCCAGGGGCCGCGCCCGGCCTCATCGACACCTGCAATAACACCGTAACCTTTATTACGGTATCCGTTATCAAAAAAATTTAAGTCCATTTATCTTATTTATTGTCGTCTTCTATACGTGCTGCCTTACCGCGAAGATTTCTTAAATAATAGAGTCTTGATCTGCGCACCTTACCACTTCGGACAACTTCTACCTTTTCAATTCTTGGCGAATTAATAGGAAAAACTCTTTCTACGCCAATACCAAAAGATACTTTTCTGACCGTGAATGTTTCGCCTGTTCCTGTGCCTCTATGGCGAATAACAACACCTTCAAAAATCTGTATACGCTCATTACCGCCTTCAATAACTTTGAAATGAACTTTTACTTGATCTCCGGATTTAAACTTTGGGGGTTCCTGTTTTTTGTGAGCTTTTTCAGCCAGATTAATTAATGACATTTCATTACTCCTTGAACTATTTAGATTTCCTTAAGATTTCCTTTTATTTTTTTTTGTAAAATCTATCCTGTGGATTATTTTATTTAATACTGTTTTCTCGTCTTTGCTCAAATTTATTTTCTTTAAAAGATCCGGACGCTTCTCCTGAGTTTTTTTTATACTTTGTTCTTTTCGCCAATTCTCAATTTCTGCATGATTGCCGGAAAGAAGAACGTTAGGGACTTCTTTGCCTTTAAAATTTGCGGGTCTTGTGTAGTGAGGATAATCCAAAAGACCGTTATAAAAAGAGTCCTTTTCAACGGAGGCTCTTTCCTTTACGACTCCGGGAAGAAAACGCGCGATGGAATCTACCAATACCATTGCCGGCAGTTCGCCGCCGGTCAACACATAGTCTCCGATTGAAATCTCAACATCGACTAAATCCATAACCCTTTCATCTATCCCTTCGTAATGTCCACAAATTAGAACTATGTGTTTGTTTTTTGACAAACCCGTCACAACCTTCTGGCTTAATGCCTTGCCTTGGGGTGAAAGAAAAACAACAATCGGCCCTTTCTTTCTGGCAGACTTTGACACTTTCGTTTTAACACCAACACTTCTCAAGGCATCATATATCGGCTCTGGCTTCATTACCATGCCGGCACCGCCTCCGAAAGGCCTATCGTCAGCTGTGTGGTTTTTGTCTTTTGTGAAAGATCGAATATCCACTATATTTATTTTAAGGATTTTCTTTTCTCGAGCTCTTTTCAGTAAGCTTTCTGTTAAAGGTCCTTTAAACATGTCTGGAAAAAGCGAGAGAATATCAATTCTCATTTGCTTCCCTTTACTTTAACTTCATAAACCTCTTTCAGACCTTGAGGCAAATCCACTGTTATTTTTTTTGCATCTATATTTACGTCAATTATAACGGAATTTAAAGCAGGAATAAGGATTTCCGGTGCATTCGGCAAGGATGTTTCTACTGCCCATACATCATTACTTCCAGTCCGAAGTACATCTTTCAAAACACCAAGCTTTTTTTCTGCTGTATCAAAAACCTCAAACCCTTCTATTTCCGATACTTTCCACTGCTTTGGCATATTCCGTTACTCAACTATTTCTACAGCTGCACGTTTTTCCATTTTTGCAGATGCAGAATTTACTAAAAGCCTAATTGCTTTTATGATTCGCCCTTCTTTCCCTATTACTTTTCCACGATCTCCGTCGGAAACTTTGATTTCGATCACTGTAGATTTTTCTCCGGATACTTCAGATACTTCAACATTCTCCGGGTTATCAACTAAAGCTTTTGTTATATATAATACTAAATCTTTCATTACTAAACCTCCATTGAGCAATTAAATATGGTTTGTCCAGAGCGCAGCGTAGGATTTACCTCGCAATTTTTAAGAATTTGCCTTAGATGCGGCTTTTATGATTGATGATACTGTTTTTGAAACTTCAGCGCCATTCTTGATCCAGTAATTTACACGTTCTTCATTGATCTTTATCACTTTCTCATTAGGCACAGCATCATAACGCCCTAAAACCTCAATAGGTTTTGCATCTCTTGCAGCTCTTTTATCAATCGCTACTACATCATAAAACGGTCTCTTTTTCTTGCCTTTTCGCTGTAACCTCAAACGCACTGTCATTGTCTTATCTACCTCCGCTTTTAATAGTAATCATTTGTTGTTCTAAAGGTTGATTATTATACTTGTATAAGCATAAAATGTCAACAATTTTGTATATTTTTATGGGTTTTATTGAAAGCGAAAACCGGCATGTACCCATCATTTTAGGGAAATATGCCTGTATTTTCAATGTGTATTAGGATTTTTTGTCCCGTTTCGGCAGTTTGATTGTTATGGTGGTTCCGTGTCCGTATTTTGAGTCAAAAGTTACGCTTCCTTTATGGTTTTCTTCAATCATCCTTTTGACAACATACATGCCTATTCCGGTGCCGGATTTATAAGAAGACTTGGTTGTAAAAAACGGAGCGAATATCTTATGCTTATTTTCATCCTTTATGCCTATACCATTGTCTCGAATTCTTACCACGGCAGAAGCAATTTCCTGTTTGAAATCTACCATTATTTCAGGCTTATATTCTTTCTTATCCTTATCATCTTTTAGATAAAACTCCATCTTTTCTTTCGTTGCTTCGAACCCATTGTCTATAACGTTAAACAGGCTTTCTCTTATTTGGACTTTCACTCCGTAAACAGTATCATCAGATGGTGCATTAATTTTAATTGGAAATTCTTCTATTTCGTGCTTGGTTCTTACCGCTTCAATTACAGTGTGGAGAACTTCTTTAAATGAAAAATTGGTAAACGAAGTATCCTTATCCTCCACGCGGGCAAAGTTTAAAATTCCATTTACAATACTCTTTGTTTTGTCTACGTTGGAAAGGATTGATTCCGCAGTCTCTTTAAGATATGTTAAAGACTCTTTAAGAACTTCATTCTTTCCCACAAGGTCTTTATTGTCTTCCATAAAAGATTCAATCTCTATTTTTTGTTCCCCGGAAGCAAGGGAGAAATGATTAAGCCTGTTTCTTATCTGATGGGCAACACCGTCTGCCATTCCCCCGATTGACGCAAGCTTTTCCGCCGCAAAAAGCCTTTCTTGAGCTTTTTTGAACTCGTCAACAAACAAACAGTTCTCTATAGCCAGAGCAGTCTGCTGTGACAATATTTTAAAAACATTTATATCATCGCCTGTATACATTTTTTTGTTAATCTTTTCTCCCAAAACCATAAAGCCAATAGGTGTTTTTTCATAAAAAGAGGGGACAATTAGACTCGAATGCATTTTCTTTTCAAGCTCATTTCTTACATCAGATGACAACTCTTCAATTAAAAATGGTTCATGATGTTTTTGTAAATACAGACTTAACGGATTGTTTTTTTTGAATGAAGAAATATTATATTCTTTGCCATAATCCCTCATTGCCCTTAAGTCATAACACTCTTTTTCTTTATCATAAAGAAATATTGCAACGTAATGTATTTTTACAATTCTTTTAACTATATGAGCTATAAGCTTAAGTAATCTTTCTAAATCATGTTCTCTTGCCATACCTTCAGCAGCTTGCACAAGAACCTTCTGATATCTTCTTTGCTCTGCAAGAATTAGAGCTTCGGCTTTCTCCTGCAAAATTCTATATACGATCGGACCAATACTTGCAAGAATGACAGCTATACCTGTTGATAAAATCCAAGAACTTGACCTATACCCTATATAAAATGGAACACCTAATATTGCTGTATAAAGAATTAAAAATATTCCTGCTCGAGTGATTGCAATATTAAAATCTAAAATTCTTAATTTCAATATCGCATAGGTAGCAATAACAGAATAAATAACGATTGTAAAATTTCCATAAGGGGGTATTTGCAATCCAAACATAGGGATTAATGTCGAGGCCCCTCCAACAAATCCTGTTAAAAAACCAAATATAATATAAATTGTTTGTATCCGTGCAGCTCCTTTTGCGCTAGGCAAAAATAATACTAATCTTGCAAAACTCAATATAACTACGCTTAACCAAGAAAAAACAAGCAACCCATATAGCAAAGTAGCTTCATTATAGTGAACACCATAAATAAAATAAGTTCGTGCGAACAGTAAATCAGTAAAAAAGCAGAAAAATAAAAAGACTATCCCCCAGACATATATTATTTTTAGTAAAGTTGTATTTTTTAAATGACAAAAAATATGAATCATATGATAGAAGAATACAGCGATAAAAATGCCCCCCGTTTGCCCAAGCCTCCATGCTAATAATGCTGACTCCTCGCTTAAAGATTTTCCAACAAAAAAGCATCCGAAACCCCAAATAGCAACAGAAGTATTAAATAATGCTAATGCTCTTTGTACAGGAGTTTTCCCATAGATGAAAGCTATAATTGCTAGTATAGAAACAGAAACTCCACAAGTTAATCCTGCAACAGTAAACAGATTCATAATTTAATTTTCTCTTTGCGCTTTATTATGGATGCAGTATTTCTTCCCATGTATACTACCCCGGGAACGCCTTGCGCAAGCGTTGACCAATGTCCTGTCAGATAAAGATTTTTAACAAAAGTAATTTGAGACAAGCCCGGGACGGCAAGCTGAGATGGCATACCAGCCCAGCCATAACAAGCGCCTTTATAATTTAAAGTCCATTTTTGTAACGTGTTCGGCGTTGAAGCATCTTTATATACGATATGTTTTGATAAATTTGGCACTACTTTTTCTATCTTTTCTATAAATTTGTCTCTAAAATTTGCCTTATTTTTTTGCCAAAAATCGTTATCCATAAATTCTGCATTTGCAAACGCCAAAATACTCCTACCACCGGGCATTACCCTAACCATAAACCATTTGATTTTTTTTGGATTATTTTCCTTATATACATCACAAAAATTATCAATATCATAGTCTTCCAAATACCATAAATTTACTCCCGGGTCTGGCATTCCATTAAAGTGACCGTCTATTCCTAAATAAACAATGAACATCGATGGAGAAGGAACTAATTCTTTCAGCTTTTTCTTATTTTCCTCTTTAACAAAAGAACTATCAATCATATTTAAAAATGTTTCCCTTGCATCACAATCGGAAATTATATGTTTCGATGAAATGCTTTTTCCTTCTTTTGTTTTCACTGAATTTGCACAACCATCTTCTATTTCTATTTCACTAACTAATTTACCTTTAATTATTTCGCCACCATAGTATTTAAATCTAGACTCTAAAGAATCGGGAAACTCTTGAATGTTTTTCCCAGGATAATATCCGCCGTTAATAATAAACTGTTTATAAAATTTTGCGGCCGAGAAAGCAGATAATTTGCTGGGAGATAAGCCAATATTTCCTAAAGCAAGTAATGATATTATTGCTTTTATTTTTTTTTCTTTTATATATAAGTCTAAAAGGTCTTTTAATTTCTTGTTTCTGAGGTGTGCGTGAGATATTGCATTCTCATTTTTGCAAAATTCAAAAAAATCCTTAACCCCTTTTTTTTCTTCTGGAAATGAGCTGCATATTGAATCAATAGTTTTATTCAAATCAGCATGAAAGATTGCTTTGTAATCAGGCGTAATGATAATATCTGAAGGATTGAATCTAACCATATTATTTTCTATACCCAGATCTTTTAAGGTTAATCCAATAATTCCCTCTTTTTCAAGACTGCCAAGGGAATGAACGCACGCATCAAAGGTGAATCCACCACGAGTAAATGAAGTACAGTATCCTCCAGCTTGACTATTTTTTTCAATTATAAGAGTTTTTAAGCCAGCCTTGGCAAGATAGCAGCCGCACACTAGACCGCCGATACCAGCTCCAATTATGATTGCATCGTAATCATACTTTTTATTTGCCTTATTCATTTTTTCCAAAAACCGCCGCTCCATTGTAGCCTGCAAATGCAGCGGAAACTTTGATTACTTTGTCCAATTTTGTTTCTGTTATTTCTTTTACAGGTTGTATTTTATATTCAGGGTTAGGGTTATCGCAATTTAAGGTAGGAAGTATTGTCTGCTTATCTAAGCACAAAAGAAGGATTGCTGTTTCAAGCAAGGCGCTTGCTCCTAGCGTATGGCCGATATAAGGCTTAAAAGCCGTTATGCTTGGGAGTGAATTGCCAAAAACATCATTAATTGCTTTCGATTCGTAATAGTCTGTAACATGAGAACCCACGCCGTGCGGACATATTAAATTTATATCTTTTTTATCCGTTTTGCTCAAAAACAAAGCATCTTTAATTGCATTCTGATAACTATCACTCCCTACTTTAGGCATTGTAACCTGCCAGCCTTCAAGATTAAAACCTCCCCCCCAAATACTCTCCATAGATATGTGCATTTCTCTTTTTCGCGCTGTCGTAATCTTCTAGAACTAAAGATATCCCGGCGTCTCCAATTATAAAACCATTACTACCTTTTGAAAAAGGTTTTATTAATGCGTCTTGTGAATAAATTCCAAGATCTCTGAACCAGACAAATTTATAAATATCTGAATGGTCTGACGCAGAAACAATGACTTTAGAATTTTGGTCGCTGTTTATCATCTGATAGGCAGTTTCTATTGCATATAAACCTGATGCGCATGCATTGCAAATAAAAAGTGAATGCTTGTGTATATTAAAAACTTTTGCCACATGAAATAATGTCATAAAAGGCTGGACATCATAGGCAACCTTTAAACACTGTTCGTATATCTGTTTGTAATACTCTTTCTTTTTAACTTCTTTGGTTTTGTCTGTAAGGATTGAAAAGGATTTGTCCAGCAGTTTATCGAAAAGAGGCATTAGGGACATATTTTCATGCGTTACTACAAGTCCAAGCCCGTTATTTTCTGTGTCCTCAAAACTTAAATTACTGTCATCTAATGCCAGTTTTATGGAAGCAATCATAAAGGACAAGTCAAGATTTTCTTCGCCTTGCTTCCAGTCTTTTATCCATTCTAGTGAATCTTTTTTTATTCCGAACTTTGAAAGGTTGAAATTTTCTACCTTGTGATATTTAAATTCTTCCCAAAGTTCTTTTTCAAGATATGTTTTTTCCGCTTTTATATTTGTTTTTTTTGAAACGAGCTTTGACCAAAGCTCATCTTTTCCCGTTCCTATTGAAGTTATGGGACCAATCCCTGTAATGACTACCCGTTTATTTCGGGGCATTTGCCGCCTCTAAGAGCTCGCCTAAAACATTTATCGTATCTCTTACGGTTTTAATTTGTGCCATTTGGCTTTCTTTTACTTTAACCCTATATGTCTTTTCCAGCTGTGTTGCGATTTCAATAACTTTTAAAGAATCAATACCAAGATCATCGATCAAGTTGTCGTCTTCGTTAATCTCTTCGACCTCCATCCCCGTCATCTTTGATAAAATTTGTTTCATTTCATTCGCAATATCCATTAATGCTCCTCCGTATTATTAGTATTTTTTTAAAACTAAACTTGCGTTATTTCCGCCGAAAGCTAAGCCATTATTTAAAACAATATTCAAATCTTTTTTCCTTGCTTCATTCGGAATGCAGTCAATATCACATTCCGGATCGGCTTGTTCAAAATTAATTGTCGGAGGCATAATGCCCTCACCTAAAGCCAGGCAGCATCCTGCTGCAGCTATTGCGGAAGCTGCCCCCATTGTGTGTCCGATCATTGATTTTATTGAACTTGTGGGCACTTTTCTATCCCCGAAAACATTTTTTATGGATAAAGATTCTGCCTTGTCATTCAAGGGTGTTCCTGTACCGTGGGCACAAATATAATCAACCTCATCGGGAGATATCCTTGAACTTTTCAAAGCGTTACTCATACATTTTGTAATACCTTCTGCATTCGGCTGGGTCATATGATGCGCATCACAACTGAAACCGCTGCCTAAAATCTCGGCATAAATTTTTGCGCCTCTTTTTGTCGCGCGTTCCACTGTTTCTAAAATTAAAACAGCGGCACCTTCCGCCGGAATCATGCCTTTTCTATTCTTATCAAAAGGTTGGCACTTTTCAGGAGCCGCGGCATTAACTTTATTAAATCCTGTAAATGATATCCAAGACATCGCATCCGATCCTCCGGCAAAAACTAAGTCGGTCTTGCCGGATTTTAACAAGTCGCATCCATAAGCAATCGCATAATTTCCAGAGGAACATGCCGTAGTATAAATTCTATTTTCGCCCGACAAGTTGAATTCCAGGGCAATTGAGGAAGATATGTTGTATGCGAATGTCTGATAAACTGAAAAATTGTTTATCTCGCTTTCCCCACTCTTAATCCACTCCTGGTCCAGCTTTTCCATGCTTTGTATTTCGCCCATCGTTGTTCCCATGAAAACACTGGCATTTATATTCTCTAATTCCTCTTTTTTTATTTTAGAATCTTCCAGAGCCAAATATGCGGAAGCCAAAGCCATCTGCGAAGCTCTCCCGAAATATTTGTTTCTTCTGTTATTCGGGAATTTTTGCGGATCAAAATCTTTTACTTCGCCGCCGACATGTGTTTGATGCTGCGATGTATCAAAAGCGCTAACCTCTGATATTCCGGATTTTCCATTTTTTAGACTGTCCCAAAAAATGTCTTTCCCGATACCTATAGGGCTTACTATCCCAATGCCTGTTACAACTATTCTATCTTCCATATTATTTTTTTCTGCGGACAAAAATCAACTCTCCTGTAGCAACCTTCTCATCTCTCACAAAAACTTTTATATCGACAACGGCGCTATTTTCAACAAGCCTCACCGATGTTGCTTCAACTTTCAGCTGATCTCCCGGAAACACTGGGTTATAAAACCGGACATCTTTTACAACGCCTAGATAAAAATCTAATCTTTTGGAAGGGCTTTTAGAATCGTAAAAAAGAAAGGTGGAAATTTGGGCGGCAGCTTCTATTATCATCGTACCGGGAAACACCGCCTCATCCGGAAAGTGCCCTAGAAAAACCTCTTCGTTTATTGATACATTTTTAATTCCGACAACTTTTTTACCTTCATCGATTTCAATGATCTTATCAACCATTGCAAGAGGAAACCTCTGGGATATGGATTCTTCAATCTGCTTTATATCAAGCATAATCTTACCTCTAGTTTTTATATTTTCCAAGAATCGCAACTGTATTTGACCCATTTGGTGAAAACGAATTTATCATCGCAATGTTTATTTTCTTTTCCGCCGACTTATTCACGGTATAGTCTAAATCACACTGCTCATCTTTTTGTTCATAATTTATTGTCGGCGGAACGAAACCCTCTTCCATACTGCCCAAAGCTGCCGCAACAGACATCGCACCCGATGCACTCAAGGATTCGCCAATCATAGACTTAACTGATGTAATTGAAACCGATTTGGAATAGTCCTTAAACACTTCTTTAATAGCATTTGTTTCAGTTAAGTCAGCGTCTTTGGTTGAGTTGGCATTGGCAAATATGCAGTCGATGTTTTCTGCGTTTATGTCCGCTTCTTTTAATGCAGAATTCATAGCGTTTACCATGCCTAAACCTTTTGGATTGTACTTATAAAATCTAAAAGGATCAAAGTTTGAAGAGACTGATAAAACTTCTGCATAAATTTTTGCGTTTCTCCTCTCTGCAGAGTCCAGGCTTTCTACCATAAAAACCGATGCGCCTTCTGAAAAAAGCACGCCGTCTCTTCTCTTGTCAAACGGGCACGATAAAGGGCCGTGCGAATTATTTGTTCCTGACATATACCCTAAATTGTAAAAGCCCAAAAAAACCTGTACAGCCAATTCCTTAACACCGCCCACCAATGCCCTGTCTATCCTATTAAAATTAATTGAATTTATTGCATAATCCAATGAATCCAGAGAGGCTGTCATTCCTGTTGAAGTTGTGCAATTATGTCCCTTTATTCCAAATCTTATCGCAAGTCTTCCTGCGGGTGCATTCATAACCGTATTTGGAAATTTGGAAGGGTTTACCAAATGGGGCCCGTCCACCAAGGACTCTCTGTCAAAGTCCGACATACTCTGGAGATTTCCAAAAGTTGAGCCTACGGAAATCCCCGTTGAATAAGTGTTCTCTTCGTTAATTTCAAATGATGTGTCGTCTAATGCGAACTTTCCGGCCGATAAAAGAAGCTTGGTGGTCCTATCAAAATCCACTAAACCTTTTTTGCCTAATATTTCTTTTGGCTCAAAGTCGGTTACTTCGCCGGCAAGCTTTACTTTAACATCCTTTGTATCAAAAAGTGTTATTGGTTTTATTCCGGATTTTCCAGCTTTTAAATTTCCCCAAAAAGCGTCTTTTCCTATACCTATCGGAGAGACAACCCCTAGGCCGGTAATGACCACTCTTTTTTTGCTCATTACATTCCCACTCCGCCGTCAACAACTAGAACGTTTCCGGTAAGATATGCCGCATCTTCGCTCCCAAGAAAAAGAGCCGCCTTAGCCACTTCATCGGCTTTGCCGAATCTCTTTAAGGGAATTTGCTCTTTTGCTCTCTGGATAAAATCTTCTTTCATCTGTTTTGTCATGTCGGTTTCTATATATCCCGGGGCAATGGCATTGACCCTAATGTTAAACTGCGCTATTTCTTTTGCTAACGATTTTGTAAATGCTATTATACCGCCTTTAGAAGCAGAATAATTAGTTTGGCATGCTATTCCCGTAATACCGCTGACTGAACTGATATTTATAATATTTCCTTCTTTTTGCTTGATAAAAGTAAATACAAAATTTTTCGTTACGTTATAAACGCCGTTAAGATTAGTATTTATAACATCAAGCCAGTCCTCTTTAGGCATCATAGCTAGCGGTTTGTCATTAGTGATTCCGGCATTATTGATTAAAATATCAATCTTTTCGTACTTTTCCAGCAATTTATCTTTCCATTCTTCAATTTTTTCGTATTCTCTTATGTCTATTTTGTAGGGTTGAGCATAACCGCCGGACTTTTCAATCTCAGATTTTAGCTCGTTTGCTTCAGATTCACTGGTGGTATACGTAAAAATAACCTTTGCACCTTCAAGCGCAAAAGCCTTTACAATCGATTTTCCTATACCGCGAGTACCGCCAGTTACAACCACTATTTTGTCTTTTAGCGACATTAAAAATACCTTTTTTTAGTTTAACATTTCCCGGGTTATTTTAGAATTTTATTTAAGGTTAAGCCAATCGGTATATTATCAGTAATATTTTTAATTTTTTATTTTATCCCGGGTCCCAAGCCGAAACTCTATGATATTATATCGGGTAATTCGATAGAAGGATTTAAAATATCCTGGTCCTTTTGGAGATATTTGCTTGAGCCTTTTGTCGGCTTGGAAGAGTATATTTTATCCTTTGTTGAATATATGCCGCAGCTTATATCTTGGATGTTATGGTTGCTGGTTTTTGCGGCAGTAATTCAAATTATCAAAAACAAATTCAACATACTTTCGATACTAAAAAAATATTCTTTATCCTTGGTTTCTGCTTTCACACTGCTAATATTTGTTTTACTTACTCCCTTACCTTCTTCTACGCTTACGACACCAAAAGATCATGTGTTGCTGGATTTTCACTCTCACACTTTTCATTCCTACGATGGAGCGGGAAGTCCTAAGAATAACTTAAGGTTTCATAATAGAATGAAGTATGATTACTTTTTTATTACAGAACAGCAGCATGCGGATAGCTTCAAATATTTTCCAAAAGAAGAAAGGTTTGTAAAAGTTTTCCCGGGTATGCAGATGAGATCAATTGAGGGAAATGCCTTACTAATCCTGGCGGACAAATATTTTATAGGAAAAGAATTTAAGGGTAAAACAAATAAGGAGATGATATCTCTGGCCCATTCAAAAGGGTTTTTTGTAATTTGTCCGCATTGGTGGAAGTGGAAGGTTCCAGAACTAGAAGAATTGTATGAGGCTGGGGTAGACGGGTTTGAAATATATAACCCAGGGTACAGAGATATTACGGAAAAAGAACGAAGGGAAATAATAGATTTTTGCCTTAACAAGAATTTGTTTATGACAAGCGCCACAGACTGGCATGGCTGGGGTTCTGTGAGCAATGTCTGGACAGTAGTTGAAAAACCGGATCAAAATATCTTTGAATATTTAAAAACCCGTCCGAAATCCCGCGTAATGGTTTATAGAAGAAATGAAATTCGAAGCACCTTACGTTATGTTTTTGAACCGTTTTTTGCAGCTTTCTATTATTTTAGCAGTATAAATATATTTCAGCTTATTGGCTGGCTGTTTTGGGTAGGATTAATTTTTTCTACATACAGATTTTTACTAAAATTGCGTTTTATTATTCCAGGCATACTCTTTTTTATGGCTGTCTATTATTTTATTCTCTCTTTAAGAATCCAAGGCAACGAAACACTCCTGCCTTTAATGGTGCCTGTTTTGTCTATTTTAGGTATTGGCTGGGCTCTGCTTTTACGCAAGAAAAACAACAGCTAAAAAATCAACCCTTTTTTACTTGAGAATGGTATCCTTCGCGGATTTTTTTAAAAAAATTTAACGCTGTTTCCGACTTGTAGTCCGGATAGGTCCACGGCAATGCCACGTAGTTATCATGTTTGTAGATGGAAGTAATCTCGCCGTAAATATCCTTTGACAAAAATATCCTATGGCTGAAATCTTTGGTGGAAGCAAGCACTATTTTTGCCGTATCAACATAGCCGGGATCTATGTTTATCTGTCTTAAACCCGATGAGGCCAAATGATCTTCTGTCTTATTAGAAAAAAGTTTTATGTCTGAAAGATTAGACGGGTCTATCAGCTTTTCAAAACTTACCCATTTTCTTAAAAGGGCGTTGCCCATCTCTTTTGCGTAGTAGCCAGTGAAATTAAACGGAACAATACTACTTTCAAATATCAATCTTTTCGTACTTTTCCAGCAATTTATCTTTCCAAACTTCTTTTCGAATATAGATTCTGTTTTCGTCATAACTTTATCCGAGTTTGCGATAAGTCCGATAAAAAGTTTTACCTTAGAATGTTTTTTTGGTTTTGCCATGATGTTTTTTCTTTAAAATTGAAAACCTTTTTATTTTCAAATTTAACCTTAAATCTGTAAAATAGCGAATAGGTCTGTGGATAAATAGGGTTGAAAAACTGGTCGAATATTAAATGCTGCATAAATCCTATAAACATCCCTAAAAATAGCTCACTTCTTGTAAAATACACTATTATTACAAGCGGAATAATAAGTTCAATAGAGTGCAGCCATAGGTAGATTTTTTTAAGCTTTGATTCCTGGCACGTTTCAAAAAAATGGATTAAATCCATTTTAAAAGGGTGTTCGCGCCAATAATCCGAAACATGGTCCAAGTCCAATAGAATACCAATTACAAAAGATGATATTGCAATCATTGCTGATCGTGTCCATATGAATACAGAAAAACTGATTATAGAAGATGCGATGATGTGGCTTCGAACTTGCATGTTTAAATTATGTCAAAAATAAAAAACCTTTTCAACCGTTATCACTATAATTATAAATACCGGTGCTTGTAGAA
>JBHPNE010000039.1:0-4469 GCA_042562855.1 Elusimicrobiota bacterium | reverse complement strand
TTATAAATTATACGAGGCTGACCGGCAGGATATAAAAAGTTTATTAATGCTTGAACTTGAGCAGGCGTAGGATCCGGCCCGCCGCCACTGGTTCCATTAAGGTTATTAAAAGCATTTAAAGCATCCGGTTCATTCAAGATAGCATTCCATAAATAACTTGCACTTTCTATATCTTCAACCACGGTAACTGGATCAGTATATGCTGTCGATAGATCAAGCAATACAGGATCTGCGGTAAATACTGCTATCACTATAGCTTGATCACCTGCATTTAGATCAGTAAATAGCGTTGATTCTGTTATACCCGGTGTTGTTAAACCATTGTCTATAACAAATTGAGCCCATTGATCAAATGCAATTAGTCCATCCCAATATTCTGTCGCCCCTATTGGTATCGCTAATGCTGTCACTATGGCTTGATCCCCTGCATTTAGATCAGCAAATTGCGTTGCGTTTGTTATACCCGGTGTTGTTAAACCATTGTCTATAACAAATTGATCAATTTCCGCTTGGGACCCAGCAATTACTCCAGCCCAATATGATGTCGGTGTTGTTGCCACTATTGCATCTTGTATCATCATGCCAAAAAATACTTCTTGTTGTTGTAAAGATAAATCAGCAAACGCAGTACCGGGTGGTACACCGGCAAGTAATGGCTGATATGTCTGAAAGAAAGCATATGCAACAGGGTTAGCTCCTAATTCGTCCCAAAAAGCTTCCGCAGCAGCTAATATTTCTGCTTCCGTAGCTGCAAGTGGCGCTTCAGCTTCAGGCACTTCAAAAGTAACAGGTTCAGGAGCTTCTTCTTCGGGAGCAGCAAATGCCGCGGCTTCACTTTGTAATTGTGATAGAGTGTATGTCTCGGGGTCTTCGCTTGCTACATCCCTTGCCAAAGCAATAAAATTTTCAAAAGTGCCTTCAGAAATCAGGTAGTCAACATAAATAGTCAATTGAGGATCATTCGTTGGGCTCTCAACGTTGTACAGTGCATAGAATTCTGCTTGTGCCATTACGTTCTCAATACTGTATTCATCCGTTGCGAGATAATCTAAAGTTTCAAAAAGGGAAAGACCCAGCTCATTCCTTATATAATCAACGTAACTCCTGAACAACTGCCCATCATCAGTTTGTGCCATATAAAGATCTGTCATTTCTTCTTGCGGTGTCTGCGTTACCGTAACTTCCCTGGTTTCCGGCTCCTCCGCTGTAAAAGATGCCGACTGATCCGCCAACAAAACTACCGCATCGCTTGTAGGAGCAGAGTCTAACGCTTGAAGTGTTGCAGCATCCAAAGGTGTTATTTCTTTTTCCTCTTCCTCTTCCTCTTCCTTTTCCTTTTCCTCCTCTTCTGCCTCTATTTCCGGTATATAAGCAGGAGGTTGTTCCAGTATATAATCAGGAGCTTGAAGCTCTACATCCTCAGGCGGGGATGGAGGTGGCGGTGCCGGAGCAGCCGCTTCAGTTTCAGCTGAAGGTGCCTCAGTCCGCGTTTCTGCCAATTCTTCTTCATCCTCTAAATCCAATTCTTCCTCAACCTCTTCCTCTTCCTCTTCTACAACCTCTTCTCCCGCTACTCTTATATCTGCTTCTGGTTCAGCTGTTAGTGTGCTCAATCTATTTTGTGCTAAAGATAACTGCCACCCTAGAATAATAGATGTGTAACTTGGTATTTCCTCGTTTTTAATTTGTTCATTTGCAAGAGCAAGACGTGCTTCCAATAGTTGAACTTCTTCAGTTGCAACATCTAACTCCGAGCCGGTTCCCTGTTGTAATGCTAATTTTTCGTTAGCTAGATCTAAATTTTCTTCTGCCACTGTTAATCTCAGCCTTGCCATGGTCAGCGCATCTCTATCCTCCTGTAATCCGGTTCTATCAAGCAATGCATATGCAGAATCGTATTGTGCCTGCACTATTGCCAATTCTGCTTCAGCTTTTTTCTGTTGAGCCAATAGTATAGCTTCTTCTAATGTTGAATCTAAAGCGATGGCTTCATCACGGCATATTTGCTTTTGTGTTTCGGTTAAATCAGCATAAGAACTACCAGGATCCACACCAGCAAATTCCGGATGCTCGGCTATAAACGCTTCTTTTTCGGCTTCTGTTAGTGTATCCCAATAGTCTTCACTTGCTACTTCCAAGTCGTTATTTGCCGACGCTAATTCCGCATTAGCGATTTTAATTTCTGCATTGGCTACTGCAATTTCTGCATTATTAGCTTCTATTTCTGCATCTGCAGCGATATCCGCTAAAATCGGAATATCAAATGCTTCCGATAACCCTAATAATATGTCCGCCTTAAGATTTGCAAGGAGAAGCCTGAATCCAGCAACTTGTAATTCTCTTTCACCTTCTGCTATTGCTTCTTCTGCTGCGTCTATTACCGCTGTATCATAAGCTTCTTGTGCATCGTCTACAGCTACCTGGTCTATAGCCAACTGTGCATTATAATCTTCTTGAGCTGTAGTAAGCTCCGCTCGAGCAGCATCTACCCTCACCTGCTGGGCGGCTATCTCTTCTGGCGAAGCGCCTTCTTCTCTTAGTCTATCCAATTCTGCTTGTTCAGCGTCATAGTCTGCTTGTTTCTGATCTCTTTCTGCTGAAGCTGCCCCTATATCTGTACTTGTATCTGCTTTATCTTCCTCTAATTGCATTTCCGCTAATCTTAACTCGGCTTCTCTTATATCAGCATTTGCTAAAGTTGACTCCGTAAAAGCATATTCATGTTCGGCTAAAATCTTTTTTGCCTCCCAATACCTTCTGTTTGCATCATCAATATTAGCCTGTTCTTGTTCCCTTATATTTTCCTCATCTTCTTCGGAAGCTGCATCTATTCTTGCATAAGAAAGCGCAAGATCCGCTTCGGCAGCATCCAACTCTGCGCTTGCCGCCAACATATCTAAAAATGACTCTATTGAACCATTAAATAATTCTACTAAACCATCTAAAAAATCGAAAAATGGTCCTCCTAGTTCTGTTGTAGGTATACCTTCCCATCCTTCTTCCAAATTTCTAAAAAACTCTGCAAGCCTATTTGCTCCATCAGAGCGCCTTTGGGCCTGATCAACCCCTTGCTGGGCTTCCTGGTTTTTCACTTCCGCCTCTTTTTCATCTATTTCCTCTTGAGGCTTACCGTCTTCCCTGGCCTCCTGCAAGTCCGATTTAGCTTTATCAAGGTCTGACATATATTCTTCTGGTATCAAACTGTTAATCCAATCAACTAGTACATCATCATTAAGCCCAAAATTTCTTGAAGTTATATTTGTCGCGGAAGTATCGGCAATCGTACGTTGATAAACGAAACTCGCAAGTCCGCCACCCGTGCCCATACCCGTAAGTACCGTGGTTGTGCCTTTAGGCCAATAATGAATAGCAAACGGATAAACTATAAACATAACAAGCGCAATTAAAATACCAACAGAGCCAAGCATCGCCATGAAAGCAAAGGCACCACCGGTTACATATATAATCATTGCCAAGGATACCATAGCTAAAAAACCCGACACAAATATTCCAATATTAGATAAAATAATATTTTTAAGAACCATTAATTTTGCTCTTATGCCCTGCACTGCTCTCGAAGGATCTATAGCTTTTTTATGCTGTTCTATAATACGACCGTAAGTTTTTGTTCTTTTAATCAGGGAAAATACACCGGTTACAAAAATTAAATTAAATGCAAGAAGTGACAAACCTGAAACAGCAGTGAGAGGAAGAATTCCAAAACTAAGTAATGTCATAAAACCAACCAGGAATAAACCTCCGATTAGCATGCCTCCTAATATCAACTTTTTGGGCGTGTATTTACCCATTGTTTTTTTAGTAGTAACTAAAGTTGAAACTGCCAAACCTATGGCAGCTATTATTGCAATGAAGGTAAATGCAGAAACTGCAAAAATAACGGCCTGCGCTGCCATAAATAAACAAGCTATAAGAATTCCACCCGTTATTGCCGCAGTAAAACGCTGGAATTTTGTTTTCACTACTATATAATCTTTGGAATATATTTTTTTCTTGGTAATTTTTTGCGAAATTTCCGTACCGATAACTGCCGTTAAAACGGTCAGTAGCCCTGCAAATGCAATAAAAGGTGCAATTACAACAGATATCCAGCCTAATGTAGAAAACACAAGAGCAGCTATACTGAAAATTAAAGAATATTTAACGATGGATGCAACAATTCCGTATACAGTGTTTGAAGCAAGCTCTCTGGAAGCATTCATGTTTTTACCTACACCGGCAACCATTAAAGTAGACGCTTCGCTTAAATTTTTTGATTGAAATATAGGTTCTAGGTATTTTCTGTTGATAAAAATAACCAGTAGTAGTATTATCACCGTAGCACATGTCAGTATAAATGAAGTAACGCCAAATGCCAGCCCCGCAACTGCTATATTCCCGAATTGTCCCGTCATTAACTGATAAATTCCTAACGGAATTAACGGACCAATTATACCGGCAATAATAGAAAC
>JBHPNE010000038.1:0-4646 GCA_042562855.1 Elusimicrobiota bacterium | reverse complement strand
CTGGAAGATAAAACCATTATTGTTCCGATAAATACCAGAGAACCTACTATCGCAATAAGCCATATATCAATTCTTGATAATTGAAAAAAATTTTTCATTTCCTTTTACAGACCATCTACAGATTTTTTAAATTGCCTGCCCCTTTCTTCGTAATCCTTGAACTGATCAAATGAGGCACAAGCCGGAGACAACAAAACAATATCGCCCTTCTCGGCAATATATAAACTCTTTTTCACTGCATTATTGATTGTCCTGCAATCGTACATATCTACGACGCCAAAAAGATCTTTCTTGATTTTTTTTGCCGCCTCTCCAACCAAAAGAACACCTTTTACCTTTTCTTTTATCAGTTTTTGTAATACTCTATAAGATGAACCTTTATCTTTTCCGCCAAGTATGAGCCAGATAGAACCTGGAAAAGATTCAAGCGCCACTCTTGTTGAATCTACATTGGTGGCTTTTGAGTCATTAAAATATTTTATGCCGTTTATTTCAGCTACATATTCTATTCTATGCTCTATTCCTTTAAACAATTGGATTGTTTTTTTTATTGAATTTATCGGAATACCGGAAACTATGGCCATTGCCGTTGCAGCTAAAATATTTTCAATGTTATGCATTCCAGGTACTTTTAGCTTTGCCTGGAATCTGATGTGGAATTTAGCGATTCTTATAACAAAACTTCCGTTTTTATAATAAATTCCTTTTTTGAGCTCTTTTTTCGTGCTGAAAAATATTACTTTTGAAGGACAATATCGGGCTAACTCTCTGCACTTTGAGTCGTCGTAATTTAGAATGCAAAAATCATTTTTTCTCTGATTAGTAAATATTTTCTTTTTTGCCTTTATGTAATTTTCCATCGAACAATGATGGTCTAGGTGATCAGGCGTAATATTTAGAATTGCACATATATTCGGGTTGAATTTAGGAGAATCCTCCAGTTGATAACTGGAAACCTCAAGGATTGCATTGGTTTTTTTATCAATTTTTTCTGTCAGGGAAGACAGGGGCAGGCCAATATTGCCTGCAACGACATTCTTTATTGCTGCATCCTTAAACATTTTTCCTAAAAGAGTCGTTGTGGTGGTTTTTCCATTGGTCCCCGTAACAGCTATTACTTTTTTGGGATTAGTATGATTTAAGACAAATCCCATTTCACCGATAACGGGAATTTTGTTTTTCCTTGCTTTTTTTAATATTGGGATATTATTAGGAATACCCGGACTTTTTATTATAAGATCAGACCTTAATACTTTATCTGAATGGCCGCCAAACTCTGTTTTGATATTAGCATTAACTCCTTCTCTTTTTTTATGTAGACTGTCGCTTATTAATACTTGTGCACCCAACTTAAAGACAAGTTTTGCCGCCGCAACACCTGAGCGGCCGAAACCTAAAACTGTAATATTTAAACCTTTTAAAGACTTATTTTTCATAATTTATCTTACTTTTAGTGCAGCAAAAGCAATAAGTGCTAAGATTATCCCTATTATCCAAAACCGGATTGTAACTTTTGTTTCTGACCATCCTGATAGCTCAAAGTGATGATGAAGAGGCGCCATTTTAAAAACTCTTTTTCCCGTCCTTTTAAACGTATATACTTGAATAATAACGGAAAGGGCTTCCATTACAAAAACTCCGCAAACAACTGCCAAAAGTATCTCCTGTTTAATAAATACTGCTACCAAACCCAGAGTGCCGCCCAGAAAAAGACTCCCTGTATCTCCCATAAATATCTCTGCCGGATAGGAATTGAACCACAAAAATCCAAGCCCGGAACCGATCATAGCAGCTAAAAATATTGCAATTTCACCTGCGCCTATTACATGTACGATACGAAGATAACCGGCTATTTTAACATGGCCGGCAAAATAGGCAAAAAGGCTTAAAGTCGCCGCTGCAATCAACAAATTTCCGATAGCAAGCCCATCTAAGCCATCGGTTAAATTTACTGCATTTGAACTGCCTACAATAACAATGACTGCGAAAAGCACATACCCCGCATATAAATTAATAAATACGTTTTTTAAATACGGAATATTTACGGCTGTTGCAAATTCAGCATTTGGCGGAAAATAAAATAAATATATTGCCACACCAAAAGCTAAAACTCCCTGCACCAACAACTTCATCACGGGGCTTACTCCATTGGAGTGTTTTTTTATTAATTTTAGATAATCATCAAAAAAACCTAAAAAACCTAAAATAACTGTACCGATTAATAGCAGAATGATAAAACGGTTGTCCAGTCTTGCCCAAAGAATAGTAGAAATAAATAATGACAAGAATATTAGCAAACCCCCCATTGTAGGAGTGCCGATTTTAGTTATATGGGTTTGAGGCCCGTCGGAACGAACAATTTGTTCAGCTTTAATCTTTCTTAAATATTTTATCAGAATAGGGCCAATGATAAAACTTAAAATAAGACTTGTCAAAACTGCACCGGCGGCACGAAAAGATATGTATTGAAATACATTAAACGGAGAAAATAATTCACTTAAAGGATAAAAAATATGATACAGCATGTTTTCACCTCGTTTTAATTTTATAGTATGCCGTTAATAGTCTTTTCAAGCATCATACCGCGGGATGCCTTAAATAACACAGCGGTATTTTTATCCAGCATCGCCTCTAATTTCAACAAGAGGTCTTCTTTTGTTTTAAAATATTCTGCGGATTGGCTTTCCATTGCCTCATATGATTTTTTCATCAGATTGCCATAAAAAAGTATATTGTCAACGGATTTATCCTTTAAGTACTCTCCAAGTTCAATATGATATTTGTCTTCATCTACCCCGAGCTCAAGCATATCGCCTAATACTAATATTTTATTTTTATTCTTGAAAAGATCGGCAAAACCATCAATTACTTCCCTCATTGACGTCGGATTTGCATTGTACGCATCATTAATCACAATAGCCCCGGATTTTGAATTCAGAACTTCCATTCTCATTTTAGGAGGACTGAAACTTTCTAATCCTTCCTTTATCATATAGACATCAATCCCCAGTTTCCATGCAGCACATGCCGCGGCCAGCGCATTGTAAACATTGAATTTTCCCCCCAACGGCAGATGAATTTGTGCAGAGTTTTCACCTATATGCAGATTAAAAGTCGAATATCCGAAATAAAGCTTTATATTATCGGCATATACACTGCAATTTTTACTTAGACCAAAAGTTACCGTTTCTTTCTCTTTCAAACGCATTTCTTCTTTAAGATATTCATCATCACCGTTCAAAACTGCAAAACCGCCATCTTGAATATTTTCAAGAAGCGATTTTTTTTCTTTATATACACCTTCCTTATTTTTAAAATCTGCCAAATGGGACTCGCCAATGTTTGTTATTATACCAATTAAAGGCTTACAAATTTGCGACAATCTTTTTATTTCTCCAAAGGAAGATGTCCCGACCTCAACAACTGCATATTTATGCTTTGGTTCGAGTTTTAATAACGTCAGGGGAAGTCCGATCAGATTATTATAATTACCCTCATTAGACAGCGTTTTACCGCCTTGCTTGAGAATTGAGCACAGCATCTGCTTCGTGGTAGTTTTTCCGTTGGAACCCGTTACAGCAATAAGTTTTGTGTTAAACTTTTCTCTGTAATATAACGCCAAATCTCCGAGCGCTTTTGTAGTATCTGCTACACGCACAATAGCCGGAAAGTGCGGAAATGGCTTGCCTATGTCCAAATTTTTTAAAGACACTACCAAGCCGGAAGGACTTTTTTTGGCCACTTCATTTAAGAAGATATGTCCGTCGAATTTTTTCCCTTTGATGGCAAAAAAGAAATCCCCTTTACAAAATTTTCGTGAATCAATGGAAATATTATTAATAGGCATCTTCGGATTTCCTATTAAAAATTCTCCGTTTACGGCCTTTATCAATTCGTTTAAATAAATATCTTCCATGCTTTTTTACCTTGACATATATTGTTTTGCTATTTCTATATCGCTGAAAGCAATTCTTTTGTCGCCAATAATCTGGTATGTTTCGTGCCCTTTTCCCGCAATTAACACAACATCACCTTTTTGGGCCATTTTAATTGCTGCTGCAATAGCCTGTTCTCTGTCAATCATATTCCTATAATTAGTCCTATATTTTCTTTTAATCCCCACCTCTACGTCCAATATGATGGATTCCGGAGACTCACTTCTGGGATTATCAGACGTTACAAAGACAAAATCACTTAATTCAGTTGCGATTTCCCCCATCAATGGCCTTTTTGCCCTGTCGCGGTCACCGCCGCAGCCAAAAACGGTTATTATCCTTTCAGGTTTTATTTCACGCATTGCCATCAAAACATTTTTAAGCGCATCATCGGTATGAGCATAGTCTATAACTACCGTATAGGGCCTGTCTATATCTATTTTCTCTAAACGACCGGGAACTGACTTTTGTTTCTCCAGGCCTGATATAGCAACATTAAGATCGATATCGGAATATAATGCTGCAGCAATGCTTGCCAGAGCATTATAAACATTATGTTTGCCCAAGTGATTTAAACAAACTTTAGAATTCCCAAAAGGACTTATTAATTTAAACTCGGTTTCAGTCGTACCAATTTTAATATTTTCAGCCCTGATTTTAGCGTCCGGACTTAAGCCATATGTAATTATTGGCGAATTTTTGGAAATACTG
>JBHPNE010000037.1:0-4653 GCA_042562855.1 Elusimicrobiota bacterium | reverse complement strand
GCAAGAAAGCCGATATTGCATTGGTAAAACAGCAATATTTTCAGCTTGACAGGCGACTAGTTTTGTTATAAAATTTAGCTATGAATAAAGTTGAAATACTTGATAAAAAGGTCCATGAGGTAGCAAAAGAGCTTATTTTTTTGAAACAGGAAAGAAAAAAATTGCTCTCTGATATTAAATTTATGGAAGAGGAGAATAAAAAATCAGGCGATCTGATACGTGAAAACGGCTCCTTGCGTGAGCTAAAAAAGACAGCAGGTGCAAGGATTGAGAAAATTTTGAAAAAACTTAATGCATTGAATGTATAGGGGCTAGAATGAGTAAAGTACAAGTAAAAATAATGGGTAGTATATATGAACTTGAAGTTGACGGTTCTGAAGAGCTTTTTATACATTCAGTGGCACAGTATTTGGAAAAGAAGATGGAGAAGGTGCAGGAAGCCGGCATCGTAGACACTCAAAAAATTGCAGTTCTAGCGGCATTAAATATCGCTGATGAATTGCTTAAACTAAAAGATTCCAGAGAAACAAACTCCGGAGTTTTAGATAAAAAGGCAGATGAATTAATAAAGGTACTGGATAGCTCTATTTCTGCCTGATTATTTTTATATTAGCGTTTTGTCCCTACGATGTTGGTTATGCTTTATCGGATTTAATCCTACAAGCTTAAATCAGGGAGTCGAAGAAGGTTCATCATTGAGCCTCAAAGACACCCACTTATGATTCGGGCTTAAATCGATAAAGAGACGGCATTGTGGGGATTTTTTTATGAAAGAAAGCGATCTTTTTGTAGCAGATAAAAAGCCGAAATCGGAAAATATGCCGCTGGCATATAGAATGAGCCCAAAATCTATTGATGAATTTGTGGGCCAGAATGAGATATTAGGAGAAGGAAAACTTCTTAGGCGTTTAATTGAATCGGATAGGATGGGATCAGTAATTTTTTACGGTCCTCCCGGTACAGGGAAAAGTGCATTAGCCAAGATAATTGCTGCGGAAACCAATGCGCATTTTGAGCATACAAACGCTGTAGTTATCGGAATCAGTGATATAAGAAAAATAGTTAGCCAAGCAAACTTGAGGCTGTCTACTAACGGAACAAAAACAATACTGCTGTTGGATGAGATACATCATTTCAACCGCACGCAGCAGGATGCTTTGCTTCCGGATGTTGAGAGCGGAACAATCACTCTAATTGGTGTAACTACTGAAAACCCTCATTTTTATATCAATTCAGCTATCCTTTCCCGTTCAACACTTTTTGAATTTAAACCCTTAACCGAAAAAGACTTGTATAAAATCTTAGAATCCTCAATTTCAGATAAAGAAAGAGGTTTTGGAGTTAGAAATATTGATATTTCAAAAGAAGCCAAAGAGCATCTAGTAAAACAGTCAAACGGCGATGCAAGACGCATGCTCACCGCACTAGAAATCGGTGTTTTATCAACTAAAGAAGATAAAAACTGTTCTATTAATTTCAGTATTAGCGTTGCGCAGGAATCTTTACAGAAAAAAGTTCTTTTATATGATAAATCCGGCGATGAGCATTACGATCATATTTCAGCTTTTATAAAATCTATGAGGGGCTCGGATCCTGATGCAGCATTGTATTGGATGGCCAAGATGTTAAAGGCCGGGGAAGACCCAAGGTTTATCGCCAGACGCATAGTCATTTGTGCGTCTGAAGATGTGGGGAATGCAGATCCGCATGCACTTATGCTTGCAGTAGCCGCTTTAAAAGCAGTGGAATTTGTCGGTATGCCTGAGGGGAGAATTCCTTTAGCACAAGCAGTAGCTTATATTGCCAGTGCTCCAAAGTCAAATGCGGCATATCTGGCAATAGATTCAGCTTACGGAGAAGTATCTAAAGAAAAAACAAGAGCAGTTCCAAATCATCTTAAGGATGCCAACCTGGATAAAGAAGACCGTGGACATGGAGTAGGGTATAAGTATCCGCACGATTTTCCGGGACATTTTACGGAGCAGGAATACTGGCCGAATCCGAAAGTGTTGTATGAACCTAGCGATCAGGGATATGAGGTTAAGATACGTGAAAGATTGTCAAAGTGGCGTAAACAAAAGAAAGCTTAGACAAGCAATGAAAGAAAAGAGAAACGAAACTGACGAGAGTTTTCGTCAAGAAGCAAGTGCTGTTATAGAAGATAAAATAGTTAAAATGGAACAATACAAGAGTGCAACGATAATGATGTTTTATATGACACATGGATCGGAAGTTAAAACAGAAAATATAATCAGGAGGGCGTTAAAGGAAAATAAAACTGTAGTTTTGCCTTCAGTTGTTTCAAAGAGTGATAGAAAAATATCCGCAGTACAAGTTAAAGATATAGATTCTGATATTGTTGTAGGAAGTTACGGAATTCGTGAGCCTAAACCCGGGAACAAGGAGATTGATAAAAACAAAATAGATTTAGTATTTGTTCCGGGCGTAGTATTTGATGAAGAGGGTTTTAGAATAGGATATGGCAAGGGATTCTATGATAAATGCTGACTTAATTTATTAACCATTTCTACTAAATGCTCCTTGTTTTTTACTGCTAACTCTGCTGCGGCCGAAGGTGTTGGGGCACGCAAATCTGATACAAAATCTGCTATCGTAAAATCTATTTCATGGCCTACACAGGAAATAACGGGAATTTTTGAATTTGCTATAGCTCTTGCAACAATTTCTTCATTAAAAGCCCACAAATCTTCCAAAGACCCTCCTCCCCTGCCGACAATAAGTACGTCTAAATGGCTATAGTCTTTATTTAAATAATCAATTGCATAAGATATTTCATCTTTTGCACAGTCGCCTTGAACTTTTACGGGATATATCAAAGTTTCAAGATTAGGAAAACGTCTGTATAGAACTGAAAGTATATCTCTTATCGCAGCACCTTTTGGCGATGCAACAACACCGATTCTCTTCGGCATGTACGGTATAGCCTTTTTTCTTGAAGCATCAAACAGCCCTTCTTTTTCCAACTTTTTCTTTAACTGCTCAAAAGCGAGCTGTAGGGCACCTTTTCCAGCCGGTTCTACATAATTAATAATAAACTGATAGTTACCTCTTCTTACGTATGTTGAAACCTTTCCTTTAGCAATTACCTTTAAGCCGTCTTCTAATTCAAATTTCAGATAACGCGAAAAACCTTGAAATATTACGGATGAAACCTGACTTTCTTCATCCTTTAATGAAAAATACATATGACCAGACGGGTACATTTTAAAATTAGATATTTCACCTTCTACCCAAATTTCCGGATATGTATCTTCAAGAACAATTTTTATTTCGTTATTTAATTCAGAAACCGAATATATCTTACGACCTTCAATCATGAATATTATCCAAGTATGGAAAACCTTTTTATCGATTTGGCTTTGCCTGTATCAGGGTATATTTCCAATATGCATCCCTGCATAATAACCTGCCCTTTTGCAATAACATAGTGATGAGGAAGTCCGGTAAGAAATCTCTTAAACACCACTTCCTTATCCATGCCTATTACACCATCCCTTGGACCTGTCATGCCGGCATCAGTAAGATAAGCTGTACCGTTCGGCAAGATTCTCTCGTCAGCTGTAGGTATATGGGTATGCGTACCGATGACTGCGGAAACCTTTCCATCCAGGTGCAGCCCCATTGCCACTTTTTCGGATGTTACTTCAGCATGAAAATCTACAAATATCACTTTTGTCTCGTTGCCTATTTCTTCTAAAACTTCCACTGCTTTTCTAAACGGACAATCTATATTTGGTAGATAAACTCTGCCCATTAAATTTATGACCGCTATTTTTCCTTTTCCATCAATGTTATAAATGCCGTATCCCCTACCTTGAACATTGGAAGGGTAATTTGCAGGCCTTATTATTGAAGGATCATTAATAATTTCCTCAATTTCTTTTCGGGCAAATGCATGGTTTCCCAGAGTTAGAACATCAACACCGGCATTAAAGATTTCTCTTGCAGTTGAATCAGTGAGACCTTTCCCGCCGGCAGCATTTTCCGCATTAGCAATAATAAAATCCGGGCTCTCTTTATCCACTATTTCAGGGACTCTTTGGGTCAGGATATTTCTGCCGGGTTCTCCTACAATATCACTGATAAACAGTATTTTAATCATCATTTTGCAAGCTCTTGGACTCTAAGCTCTCTAATTACCGTAACCTTAATCTGTCCCGGATATTCAAGCTCCTGTTCCACCTTTTTTGCGATATCATGAGCTAGAATCTGTGAACCTTTATCGTCAACGTCTTCGGGTTCAACCAAAATTCTTATCTCCCTACCCGCCTGAATCGCATAGGCAGAAGATACCCCTCTGAAAGATGTAGCAAGTTTTTCTAACTTTTCAAGACGTTTTAAATAATGTTCAATAGATTCGCGTCTTGCTCCGGGGCGTGCAGCAGATATAGCATCTGCAGCAGCTATAACAAAAGCTTCCGGCGACTGAGGTTCCTCTATTCCTTCATGGTGAGAAATAATCGCATTAAGCATTTTAGGCGATTCGCCGTACTTTTTTGCAACGTCTGCAGAGATTTGATGATGTGTGCCCTCCACTTCATGGTCAACAGCTTTTCCAACATCATGCATAAGTGCCGCTTTTTTACAAAAACTCACGTCCAGTCCGAGTTCTCCTGCTATTGAACCAGCAAG
>JBHPNE010000036.1:0-6178 GCA_042562855.1 Elusimicrobiota bacterium | reverse complement strand
GTTTTTTTGGGGGTTCCCCAGATTGTTTAAAAACTGACCAATACGTAGAAGTCCGGGTTTCATTTTTAAATATTCATCTTTCTGCCAATGATCTAAAAGCATATTAATATTTTCTTCCTAATATTATTTCTTTGCATCAAAAAACTTCAATATTTTAATTAAATCACTTTTAAGATTTTTTCTTTCAGAAATTACATCAATCATACCGTGTTCTTTAACAAACTCAGACATCTGGAATCCATCAGGCAGTTTTTGCCTGATTGTCTGCTCAATTACCCTGGGTCCTGCGAAGCCTATTAAAGCATTGGGTTCTGCAATGTTTATATCTCCAAGCATCGAAAAGGAGGCTGCGACTCCGCCGGTTGTTGGATCTACCAAAAGAGATATATAAGGAATCTTATGTTCTCCCAAAAGTGCCAGGGCAGCACTAGTTTTACCCATCTGCATTAAAGAAAGTATTCCTTCTTGCATACGAGCCCCGCCGGATGAAGAAACAATTATTACGGGATATTCTTTTTCTATGGCTTTTTCAATTGCTCTTGTTATTTTTTCTCCTACAACCGAGCCCATACTTCCGCCCATGAATTTAAAATTCATAACGCCAATCACAACATTATATTTACCAATCTTTCCTTCGCCTGTTATTATCGCATCGTTTACCACTGCTGATGAAATCTTCTTTTGATATCCGGGAAATTCGAGATAATCCACAGATTCCATCTCGGCATCATATTCTTTAAACGTATTTTTTTCTATTAACTGGTCAATTCTCTCTTTTGCATCAAGCCTAAGATAAGCTCCGCACTTTGGGCATACCTTAACATTTTTATCCATTTCTTTCTGGTATATTATCTGCTCACACTTTGGACACTTTGTCCAAAGCCCTTTCGGGATTTCCTTTTTACTTTTAAAAATTCCTGCCATTTATTTCCCCGTTAGAGATAAGAAACGCTTTAATCGATTTTTTAGATACCGTTTACCCATCCCAGATTTTAAATACTTCTCTCTTGCATAAGCATCCTGTTGATTTTGACAAGCCTCATAATACATTATTTGAAATGGTCCTCTTTCTTTTGTCGACAAAATACGATTATTATTGTGATCTTTAAAGCGTTTCCGCAAGTTTCCGGTACAGCCTGTATACCATTTATTGTCCTTTTCTGATCTCATTATATATGTATAAAACATACTATTCATCTATCTCTAACGGGGTAAACCTCCAAATATATTGGCTAATTATTATCATCCATCCAAAGATTTTCTGATCAATCTGGCAAATCTTGCTATTTGTTTATTCTTTGCAGAGGTTTTTCCATTTCTAATAATTTCAACTAAAACAGACCCCACTATAACGCCGTCAACATATTTTTTTATAAAATTCACATGCTTTTCAGAGGATATACCGAATCCTATGAACCTTTTATTCTTTTTTATATAGCGTTTTGTTTGGTTTAAAAATTCTTTCAAATGACTGGGGAGACTTTTGCGTTTTCCTGTAACCCCTGTAAGAGATACAACATAAACAAAACCATCACTTTTGCTATCTATATATTTTAACCTTTCTTTCGGCGTATTCGGCGCAGCCATGAAAATCACAGACAAATTATTATCTTTACAGTTTTTTTCAAAATCTTTGCCTTCCTCTGGTATCAAATCTGGGATTATAAAACCGTCTACTCCTACATCCTTAGCTTTTCTTACAACGTTTTTTATACCCATATGATAAATGGGATTGAAATAACTCATAAGAACAATCGGGATATCGGTTTTTTGTCTTATTTTTTTTACCAAATCAAAAATTTTATTTAAATTCGCCCCTTTTTTAATTGCATATTCTGAACTGTACTGTATAGAAGGGCCATCAGCCATCGGGTCAGAAAAAGGTACTCCAAGCTCAATTATGTCCGCACCATTATCCGCTAATACTTTTACCATTTCGGCCGTTGCATTTAAAGTTGGAAATCCTGCGGTCAAGTAGGCAACAAATGCTTTTTTGTTCTCTTGTTTTAGTTGATTTATTTTGATTTTTAGTTTGTTCATTATTTTTTTAATTTTAATATTGTCTCTATACTATCCACATCTTTATCGCCGCGGCCTGAAAGACAAACAACAATAATATTGCTTTTTTTAAGCTTTGGTGCGAGCTTAGGCAAATAAGCTAAAGCATGCGATGACTCAAGTGCCGGCATTATGCCTTCAGTTTCAGAAAGCACCTTAAATGCCTGTAGAGCTTCCTTATCCGTTATGGTTAAATATTTTGCTTTGCCTGAGTCTTTAAAATAACTGTGCTCAGGGCCTATGCCGGGATAATCAAGCCCCGCAGAAATTGAATGAGTTGGTGAAATCTGACCGTCCTTATCCTGCAAAATATATGTCTTCATCCCGTGAAAAATTCCTTTCTCCCCCTTAACCGCGGTTGCAGCACCAGCTGCTTCAAGGCCAATAAACTTCACCTTTTTGTCATTATAAAATGGCGCGAAAAGCCCCATGGCATTACTCCCGCCGCCGACGCATGCCAATAAATAATCAGGAAGTTTAGATTCGAGTTTTAGTATCTGCTTTTTTGTCTCCTTTCCTATTACTGACTGAAATTGCCTGACCATAATCGGATAGGGATGAGGGCCCATAACTGATCCGATAACATAAAACGTATCGCGAACATTTGTTACCCAATCGCGCAGAGCTTCATTAATCGCATCTTTTAAAGTCTGGCTTCCGGATTTGACGGGGATTACTTTTGCGCCCATGAGCTCCATCCTGAAAACATTTAGCTCCTGTCTACGAATGTCCTCTTCACCCATATAAACTTCACATTTAAGGCCGAAAAGAGCAGCAGCTGTTGCAGTTGCAACTCCGTGCTGTCCGGCTCCGGTTTCAGCAATTACTCTTTTTTTATTCAGTCTTTTGGCAAGCAAAACCTGGCCCAAAGTATTATTTATTTTATGTGAACCGGTATGACAAAGATCCTCTCTTTTTAAATAAATCTTTGCGCCGCCGAACTTTTTAGTGAGTTTTTCTGCAAAATATAAATTGCTGGGGCGTCCTGCATAATTGGTTAAATAATAATCCAACTCCTTATGGAATTTCTTATCTTTCCAGGCCTTGAAAAATTCTTTTTCCAATTCTTTAACCGGAGCTACCAGTGTTTCCGGTATGAACTGACCGCCATAATTTCCGAAATATTTATTCATTTTTATTACCTATTTTAGACCTCTTGCTCCGCGAACAAACTTACTTACCTTGTCAAAATCCTTTCTGCGAGTTAGGCGCTCTACACCGGATGAAACATCAACAGCATATGGCTGCACTTTTTCAATAGCAGAAGCAACATTATCAGGATTAAGCCCTCCCGCAAGAAAAATCGGTTTATTTAATTCTTTTACCTTTACAGCCAAATCCCAGTTAAATACTTCCCCAGTTCCCCCGGGCTCCCCTGGAACATATGTATCCAGTAAAAAATAATTGACTACGTCTTTATAAGCATTTATCTGCTCAAGACTTGATTCATCCTTTATTCTAAATGCCTTTATTACCGGAAGCGATGTCTCAGATGCAGCTTCCAGGCAATACTCAGGACTCTCATCCCCGTGAAGCTGCAGCATTTTAATCCCGCATTTTTTTGCGGTTTTTTTTAAAACTTCTTTGTCTTCATTTACAAATACACCAACCGGCGTAATAAAAGGAGGTAGTTTTGAAATTATATCTTTTGCGTTTTTACTTGAGATTTTTCTTGGACTTTCCTTGTAAAAATTAAAACCCACATATTCTGCTCCGATATTTGTTACAAGCATAGCATCATCATAAATCGTCACACCGCATATTTTTACTTTAGCCATTTTTTCCTCTCAACATTTTAAGCTCAGATTTCACATTACCGCTTCTCATTAAACTTTCTCCAATTAGAAACGATTTTATGCCAACTTTTTCATACCTTTTTATATCTTCATGTGTCTTTATGCCACTTTCTACAACCACTACTTTTCCTTTAGGAATTTTGGGGTAAATTTTTAAGGCCACATTTAAGTCGACATCAAATGTATTTAAATCCCTGTTATTTATGCCGATAATATCCGCACTAGAACTCAAAGCTTTTTCAAGATCCTCTTCGTTATGTACTTCTACTAAACAATCGATTCCTATTGTCTTGGCTGTGGTAAGCAACAGCTTCAACCTGCTAAAATCGACAATAGCTGCAATTAAAAGCACGGCATCGGCCCCTGAGGCAAGTGATTCATATATTTGATATTCTTCAAATACAAAATCTTTTCTTAAAATAGGTAAAGATGAATTTTCCTTTACCGTTTTCAAAAAAGATAAATCACCTTTGAAATATTTTTCCTCCGTCAAAACCGATATCGCGGCAGCCCCAGATTCGGTATAATCTTTAGCAATTTTTTTAATATCAAAATATTCCTTTATAATACCCGCAGAGGGACTTGCTTTTTTAATTTCAGCTATTATGTTAATTTCTGGCTTTGAAAGAGCACTTTTAAAATTTCGTCTATCGGACAACTTTTGAATTTCTACTTTCAAATCCTGAACTGTTACACTTTTCATTTTCAGTTCTAGAGTTTCTTTTTTTGTCCTAACAATGTTTTCTAAAATACTATTCATTGGTCAATCTTACAAGCCTGGCAAGCTTTTCTCTTGCTTTACCTGAATCTATTGAATCTGATGCCAACTCTATTCCTTCTCGCATGGTAGAAACTTTATTTCCAACCAGCAATCCTGCGGCAGAGTTAAGTAAAACTATATCCCTTTTCGCGCCTTTCTCACCGCTCAAAATATCTTTTATTATCTGCGCATTCTGCTTGGCATTTCCGCCTTTTATATCAGAAATAGAAGCTTTATCTATTTTAAAGTCTTTCGGTTTTATTGTAAAGGTTTTGATTTTTCCATTTTTAAGCTCAGCAACTTTTGTCGGAGCTGTGACAGAAATTTCATCAAGCCCGTCCTCGCTATTTACCACCCAGGCTCTTTGTGTCCCTAAATTTTTTAAAACTTCTGCCATTTTTTTCAAAAGACTTTCGTTATAAACTCCCAATATTTGAGAATTTGCACCTGCTGGATTGGTAAGAGGTCCTAAAACGTTAAACACGGTTCTGATACCTATTTCTTTTCTTGGGGCCACGGCATGTTTCATGGCGCCATGGAGAGCAGGCGCAAAAAGAAATCCTATGCCTATTTGAGACAAACAATTTTCAACTTTCTCTTTGGAAACATCTAAATTCACACCGAGTTCTTCTAAAACATCAGCGCTGCCACAGGCACTCGAAACTGCTCTGTTTCCATGTTTGGCAACCGTAAGCCCGCATGCAGCAACCACAAGGGCTGTCGCAGTTGAAACGTTGAAAGTGTTCGTACCATCACCGCCTGTTCCGCAAGTATCAAGAATGGTCTCCTTGTCAATATTTATGTCTTCGGCATCAACGTCAACCGCTGCTTTAACTTGAATTTTTGTGGCAAACTGCCTCATTACTTTTGCAAATCCGGTGATCTCTTCGGCGGTCTCGCCTTTCATTCTTAGCGCTGTAATTAACGATGCAATCTGCGCAGCAGATGCTTTGCCGGACATTATTTCCTGCATGGCACTTGATGCTTCGGTTTCAATGAGATTTTGATTTTGAACAGCTTTACTTATTGCTTCTTTTATAATCATAAAATTTTACCTTTTAAGATAAAGGAAGTTTTTTAATATTTTTTTACCTTCCACAGAAAGTATAGATTCCGGATGAAACTGCACGCCTTCCAGCAAATATTGTTGGTGTCTTAGTCCCATAATTTCCTTTTCTTTTGTCCATGCTGAAAGCTCCAAAACATCAGGGACCGTGGCTTCATCAACAATAAGCGAATGATATCTTGTTGCCTCAAAAGGATTTGATAAACCTTTAAATATTGTCTTCCCATCATTATGTATCGCAGACACCTTCCCGTGCATCAATCTTTTTGCTCTTACAACCTTGCCGCCATAGGCCTCTGCTATGCACTGATGCCCCAAACATACACCAAGTATTGGAATTTTTCCCGCAAACTTTTTTACTATGTTAACTGAAATACCTGCTTGTTTTGGCGTTCCGGGACCAGGTGATATCAAGATATAGTCGGGATTCATTTTTTCAATTTCCAATATAGATATTTTGTCATTACGAAAAACCCGTATATCTTTTTCCCAATCGCC
>JBHPNE010000035.1:0-6967 GCA_042562855.1 Elusimicrobiota bacterium | reverse complement strand
TAAGCCTGCTATGTCAGCATCCCTGTAGCGTATCGTTATCGTTATGCCAATTTCCGGCTGTAAGGCTTTATTATTTGTTATAGATATTCCTATCAACGTCGGCCTTATGCTGGCTTGATTTGAGCCTGCTACCGTATCCGTTGATAATGTTAGTACAACATCTTCTGCAAATGTTCCTGATTCAACTTCTGCTTCTATTTTGCCGGTTTCGGGGAGGATTTCTGCAAGGCCCGATGCATCCTTGCTAATATTTACAATATCCGTGTATGTATATAATGTTATCTCAAAACCTCCTAGTAATGTTCCGATGTACCAGTTGCCTCCTATCTGGGTGCTTACCTCTACATCCCAATTGCCGCTAGTTTTACCTACTATGTCGAATGACACCGTTATAGTTTCTGAATCTAGTGTAACTACGTTTGTTCCCGTTATGTCTGTTTCACCGGCTTTCTTTAACTTAACTATATTGTCCGTCTCAAAACCTAATCCTTGAATCGTCACATCTATGGCTTCAACAAATGCTCCGCTGTTGGGTGTTATAGATTCCACTGCAATACTTTCTACCATAAATCCGCTTGACTTCGTCAATACATATATACCGCTCGTTACCTCTACATCCCAATATCCTGTAGTTTGCATTGTTAAATCAAACCTGCATGTTATCTCATTAGCACTTACTACGTTAATATTTGTAGCAACTATGGTTTCAGTACTCTTTTTTAATCTTACATCCGACCCACTTAGGAACCCTTCACCATTTATCGCCACATCTACTGTTCCTTTATTTGATCCGTTATCAGGGCTTACCGTCGTTATTGCCATGTAGCTTTCAGCATAAATTGTAGCTGTGTTTGAAAGCCCTTGCGACCAGTTACCTGCACCATCGGCATGCCATATCTTTATATAATATGTCGCTGATAATCTTAATCCGGTTATTGTGTGACCAAGTATAGTGTTCGGCTCAACTCCAGACGTCGCTTCTTCTATCTGTGCAGCTGCTGTTGACCATGTTATACCTACCGTCGAATACTGTATCCTATATATTGAACCCACGCTCAGCGGCACTGTCCATCCATCATCACCGGGTATACTCCAGCTTAAATTTATCTCGCCTTCATCACCTTCTGTCCCAACTAAATCAGTAACATCCGCAGGCTCTGTAAAATCATCAAGTGTTTTTGCCTCACCTAAATTAGATGCGTCTGACAAATTCCCTATTTCATCCGTATACCAGATCTTCGCATAATATGTCGTGCTTCCTGCAAGGCCGGTTATCGTATATGTTACTGTTGTCCCTACCGCCACACCTTGCGTAGATATATTAACCAGCGCCGCAGCAGATGACCACGTCACGCCTGAATCCGTATCATATTGTATCTGCAGTATTGACCCTGTAGTTATCTCATTATTGTATAGATCATCACCGGGGACACTCCAACTTAAAGATATCTCCCTCGGCAATACACTCACCAATCCTGTTAAATTAGTCACTTTCCCAGGTTTTGTCACGTCAACCTGCGCCCACACCGTCGCCGTACTTGATCTCTCCGACCAGTTGTCTGATTCGTCTTTATACCACAACATTAAATAGTTCGTCTCCCCTCCTGCAAGGCCCGTAACCACATAGCTCACCTCGGTATGCGGTGCCACTCCTGAAGTTGAGACCGTGATTTGAGCCATGGCTCTTGGCCATGTATCAATTTTTGTTGAATGTAATATTTTATATTCGGAACCAACAGACAATGTTTTTTCCCAGACATCATCACCGGGTACAGTCCAGGTTAATATTACTTCTCCTTCCAACACTCCGGTAACCCCTGAAATTTCTGTTACTCTCGCCGGAGCTTCTACATCCGATTGCGCCAGAGAAGTTGCGCTATTTGAAAGACCTGACCAGTTCCCTGCTTCGTCTACATGCCAAATTTTAAAATAATAATTTAGTCCACCGGTTAAATCCGTTACCGTATAATAGATCTGTGTTGAAGGGTCTATCCCGGATGTAGAAACCGATACAGTCGTATCAACTGACCCTGTTGACCACTCAATACCATCCCACCATGTTGAACGCTGAATCTTGAATGCTGAACCGCTCATTAATGTGCCGCTTAAATTATCATCACCAGGAATGCTCCATGTTAATCTTGCTTGGCCTTCGCTAAATCCTATACTTGCCGATAAATCAGTAACCGCTGATGGCGGTGTTGAGTCTGTCTGTGCAGTTGATGAGGATACATTTGAATCTCCTGACCAATTACTTAATTCATCTGCATACCAAATCATGAAATAATAAGTATCGCCTCCGGTTAAGCCTGTAACATTATAAAAGACTTGGGTATACGGAGGAACTCCTGATGTTGATAATGCTGGAACAGAATCTCTATCCCAATTTCCGTCCCAGCTTGAATGCTGAATCTTAAATTGAGAGCCTGTGGAAAGCGTATTGGCCCAGACATCATCACCCGGTGTTATCCAGCTCAAATCAATTGAGCCGTCAACCGCTCCGGGCTGAGCATTAAGTGAGGTTACTGCAGCTGGTGCACTAATATCGTCAAACTGAGCCCAGGCTGAAGCCGTATTTGAAAGTGTCGCCCAATTGCCCGCTTCGTCTGCATACCAGACCATGAAGTAATATGTATCGCCTGAGGTCAGTCCTGTTACTATGTAAGATATACTGTCATACGGATTTACTCCTGATGTTGATAATGCTGGGATAGAATCCCTGTCCCAATTTCCGTCCCAACTTGAATGCTGTACTTTAAACTGTGAACCTGTAGAAAGCACATTACTCCATCCATCATCACCGGGCGCGCTCCAATTCAATAATATTTCACCCGTATTTGATCCTGTAAAAGCAGTCAAATCGGTAATATCTGATGGAGGGGTGGAATCTGTCTGTGTGCGTACCGTGATTGTACTTGAAGGGTTAGACCAATTTTCCATTTCGTCCGCATACCATAATCTGAAATAGTATGTAACTCCTGCATCTAACCCCGTAACAATATATGAGACAGGAGTTATGGGCTCTGTCCCACTGGTTGACACCGTTATTTGTGCAAGATTCCTCGTCCATGTCGTGATATATGTAGAATGTAATATTTTAAACTGTGAACCTGTCGATATAATATGATTCCAATCATTATCTCCGGGAGATGACCAGTTAAGGATTACTTCGCCTTCAATATTTCCAGTTGTACCTGAAAGATCAGTTACTCCTGAAGGCGCTACTATATCGATTTGCGGCATTACAGTTGCACCGTTTGATATTGTTGACCAATTGTTAACTTCATCCATATGCCAAATCCTGAAATAATAAGTTAAGTTGATGTCAAGCCCTGTTACCATATATGAAATTAAAGTTGAAGGAGCACCCCCGCTTGTTGATATACTAATTTGTGCTGTTGCCGTTGCTATTTCCCATACTGGTTCGAATGTTGAATACTGTATGGCAAATTCTGATCCGCTTAATAGCGTTCCGTCCATACCATCATCACCAGGCATATTCCACTGAAGTTCAATCTCACCTTCGTAATAACCTTTATTTGCCTGTAGTGTAGATACGGCGCTCGGTTCAGTGGTATCTTTTTCTGCCTGTGCTTGTACTAGGTTTGATGCATCAGACCAATTTTCTAATTCGTCAGCATACCAGATCTTGAAATAATGTGTTGACCCCGGCGCAAAACCTGTTATTGTATACACTGCACTACTTAATGGTGAAACAGCTTCTGTTGATACTTCTTTCGTATAAGTGACAGGCGAGGTTGACCAGTCAACTTCATTGCTATCAGTAGAATATTGTATTCTAAACTCTGATCCCGAAGACAAGGATACATCCCAGCCGTCATCACCAGGTACTATCCAACTAAGAGTAATATCGCCTTCTCCGTAACTCTTTAGCGAAGTAAGAGTAGTAACCACCGCAGGTGCAGTTGTGTCAGGATAACGCATCGCAATATTCGAACGCTCTGACCAATTTTGGTATTCATCAGCATACCATAATGCAATATAGTATGTAGCTTTTGCATTTAAACCTGTTAAGACATAACCAACTGCGGTTTGGGGTAATACACTGTGTGTAGAAACAGAAACTGTATCAATTGATGCTGTTGACCATTCAACATTACTCCAGGTTGAGTATTGTATCCTAAACATAGAACCTTCATCAAAAGCTCCGGACAAGCCATCATCGCCGGGCGAACTCCATGACAATATTGCCTGATAATTTGTATAAGCTGCTATGTTAAGGCTTGTTACAGCCGACGGGAGATACATATCTCCAATAAATATCGACTGTGTTGAACTCCAGACTGATTTGCTTAAACCGGAATCAATTGTTCTTACCTGCCAATAATATGTTGTTTCGTTAGTTACTACCGTAGAGCTTATAACAATACCCGAATCTGATCCTAGCTTAGTATTCATGTAATTGCCTAAGAAAGGAGACGCCCCCGCGCCTGTGCTTGGAGAAATAAGCCATGTAGTTAGTCCGTCGCTGATGGGCGCAGTTGCTGCTCTGATTTCATAATTTAAACCTCCTGCGGGAGTTTCATCGTCATAACCGTCTCCCCATTTCAATTCGATTTTATGAGTGTCAAAATAATAATTTGCATTAAATCCTGAAGAAGGGGCAATAGGCGCAGTATTAGAGATTAGGGAATTATTTATAAAAACTTTCGTTACTTTTTGGTTTGATTCATTTTCTCCTGATATCACGAAATCAAGGTCTCTATCACTGTCATAATCTCCCCAAGCAAATGAACAAGCCGCTAATTCCGGTAAATTGGTAACATTTGTTTCCAAAACAAACACATCACTACCGTCGTTTCGGTAAATGTTTAAGATTCTTCCCGAATCACTGTCGCCGGCAATGGCAATATCCAGATCGCCGTCATTATCATAATCGCCCCAACCAATATCGCTGTTGGTAACACCGGCAAAAACTGAACCAATGTTCGTAAATGTCCCATTTTGATTATTTTTGTATATTTTTGAGATTCGTCCTGAATCTCCATATCCACAAACAGCCAAATCCAGATATCCATCATTATTATAATCTGCCCAAGCTAATGCACCGCCTCTAACACCATCAATACCTGCGGTGCTATTTAGACTGAATACTCCAGAGCCATTGTTTTCGTAAACCTTCGTCACATATTGAGAGCCACCTTCAATACCGGCAAACACTAAATCCATATCTCCGTCGTTGTCATAATCTCCCCAGGTTAACATTGAACTTACCAAAGCTGAAATACCGGAATTAACCTGATTAAAGATTAGATTATCATTCCTGTACAATCTAAAATAAACCTCAAATTGACTTACATGACCGTTAATGCATAAATCCAAATCACCATCGTTATCAAAATCTACCCATGAAATTGCTCCCGTTGTTAACCCTGCTGAATCAATATCAATGCTATAGAATGTATCGTTACCGTCATTTCTATATACTTTTAATTTAATACTGGTTAGACTTTGATTAGCCCCTGAATAGACAAGATCCAGATCACCATCATTATCATAGTCACCCCAATCTGTCAATCCGAATACTAATTCTTCTATTCCATCATTTATTTCATTAAGAATTCCGTTATCATTTCTATAAATTCTGCTTATTCCTTCCCCTGATGGGAATCCTACAGTATTTCCAATTACTGATAAGTCTAAATCTCCGTCATTATCATAATCTCCCCAGAAAACATCTCCTCCAAATATGCCTGTTAAACTTATACCGGAATCTGTAAAAGCATAATTTCCTGTTTGCACAATAATCGTGGGTGACTTAACAGACCAATTATTTATCTCATCCTTATGCCATATTGATAAATAATAACTTGTAATCGGTGTGAGTCCGGTTAATAAATACTGAACATTTGTATAGGGATTGATTCCGTTCGTAGAAACTGTAACGATGTTCGGGGAAGCGGTTGACCATTCGATACTCTCCCAAGTTGAATATTGAATTATAAATTCTGAACCAATACCAAGAACTTTTTCCCACTCATCATTTCCAGGTGCACTCCAGCTTAATAATACTGCTCCTGCAAGCCTATGTGTTTCTCCGCTTAAATTTGTAACTTTAGCAGGAGAAATAGTGTCAAACTCAATAGCCGCAGGATTTGATTCTTGTGACCAGTTTCCTAATTCGTCTCTATACCAAATCTTAAAGTAGTGGCTGTTTGACGGTAATAAGCCTGTGACAGTGTAATTTACATTTGAGCCTTGATTTACACCATGAGTTGAAACAAATATTGTATCTACTGAAGATGTTGACCAATCGAGTGTTTCCCAAGTTGATCTTTGAACCGCAAATTTGGAGCCTTCATCAAGAGGATTACTCCATCCGTCATCACCCGGAACGCTCCAGCTTAAATCTATTTCCTTTGCCGCCGAACCAGGATTTGCACTCAAATCTGTTAGAGCTGCTGGTGATGATACGTCTACCTGTGCCCAAATTGTCGCTCCATTTGATTCATCCGACCAATTGCCAATTCCGTCTTTATGCCATATCCTGATATAATGACTTGTACCGGATATTAATCCAGTAAGCGTATGCCCTACACTTGTTCCGGGAATTACTCCATTTGTTGAAACCTCTACTATGTTTACTGTACTTGCCAACCATACAAATGCATCATCCGTTGAATATTGTATCCTAAACGTTGAATCCGGCCATAAAGGTTCAACGTACGCATCATCACCGGGAGCGCTCCATCTTAAATCTATTTCCCCTTCAACTGCACCTGTCAATCCGGTTAAATCAGTTACTGGCCCGGGAGGCGTTGAATCAGAAATAGTCTGGGCTGTTGCCCCGTTTGATATTTCTGACCAATTGTTTAATTCATCTGCATGCCAGATTCTTAAATAGTGTGTTGTTCCGGCAAGCAGCCCCGTAACTGTGTAATAAACCGTCGTCCCAGGATTTATACTATTCGTAGATATTTCTATTTGTGCTGATTCTTTTAACCAC
>JBHPNE010000034.1:0-7925 GCA_042562855.1 Elusimicrobiota bacterium | reverse complement strand
GCGTCAATATTTTTTCCAAGGTCTATCACAGTCCAGCCGTGACTTTCCATAACAGCAGCTACGATATTTTTGCCTATATCATGAACATCATCCTTTACTGTTGCAAGAACAATTTTTTTATTTTCATCAGAAGAGCTATCTTTCTTTAAAAGGGGTTTTAAAAAACTAAAAGCCGTTTGGGCCGCTTCTGCAGATCTGATTATTTGGGGTAAGAAATATTCTTTTTTACTAAAACGTTCTCCGACCTCATTAAGACCTTTAAGAAGCATTCCATTAGAAATTTCTAAAGGTGACTTTCCTAGATCTAAAACTATTTTTGTAATCTGAACTATTTCTTCTCTGTTTCCGTCAATAACTGCATTATAAAGTTTTTCTTCTGGTGTAAAATTTTCATTTTTTGTTTCAGGAGTTCGTTTAATAAAGGATGAATGTTTATTAATATAGTTTTTGCTGCCAAGGTCTTTCCCAAGAAGAAGATTTTTAGCTTCCTTATCATCAATTGACCAGTCTTCGTGGGGATTTAGTATGGCCATATTTAGGCCTGCATTTCTTGCAAGTTTTAAAAAAGTTGAATTTAATGCCTGTCTGTTTGGAAGGCCGAATGAAACATTGGATACCCCAAGACTAAAGCTTGCTTTGTGCCATAGTTTTTTTGCTTGTTTAATAGCGTCTATAGTTGCGGCTGATTGTTCCGGCATGGTGCTTGCAGAAAGTGTTAAAAAGTCAAAAATAACATCGGTTTCCGGAACTGCATATTCCATGAGTTTCTGCATTATTGTTTTTGCAATTTGCATACGTTTTTCAACTGTTTTTGGGATTCCAGTTTCATCTACTGCTAAAGCAATAACGGCTGCCCCGTATCTTTTGGCTAAGGGCACAATTTTATTTAATTTTTCAATATCTCCGTTTACCGAATTGATAATTGGTTTCCCTGTGCACATTTTAAGGCCGGCTTCCAAGACTTCCCATGAGCTTGAATCCAGGCATAAAGGAACGCTTACTGTTTCTTGAATTTCTTCAACTGCTCTTTCCATTAACGCTTTTTCGTTACCGCCTGGAAGACCTAAGTTAATGTCTAATACATTTGCACCAGCTTTAACCTGCTCTTGGGCTTCCTTTCTGATGGTAGAAAAATTATTGTTAAATAGTTCATCTTGGAATGCATTTCTTCCGGTAGGGTTGATTCTTTCGCCGATTTTTACAACATCTTTATAATCGAAAATATTGATGGCATCTGTTCTCGAAGACAACAGAAATTTTTCTTTTATTTTTCTTGTCTTTGGCTTTTTGTTTTTTAATTGCGAAGACAATTCTTTAATAAATTCGGGCGTAGTCCCGCAGCATCCACCGAGCATATTAACACCAGTATTATAGGCATCCAAGCTTGCTGAAACGAAGTCTTTAACGGTTCCGGGAAAAACCGTCTCGCGGTTTATGAGCTTTGGCATACCGGCATTAGGCTTAAATGATATTGGGAGATTTGAATTTTTTGCGATTATTTTTGCAAGGAGGCTTAGCTCTTTGGGGCCGACCGAACAGTTGAGTCCAAGGCCGTCTGCTCCCATACTTTCGGCTACTGAAATAAAGGGCAGAATCTTTGTGCCCGTAACAGTGGCGCCGTCTTCAGAAAAAGTCATTTGTGTCATGACCGGCCCGTCGAAGTTATCTTTCGCTGCTAGAAGTGCTGCTTTTAATTCTCTTATTTCTGCCATCGTTTCTATGATAATAAAATCAACTCCTGCTTTTGCCAGTGCTCTAACCTGCTCGGCAAATGCTTCATATGCTTTATCGAATGAAACCGGGCCCAAGGGGGTGAGATATGATCCAAGAGATGAAATATCCCCTATAACAAGAGCATTGTATTTTTTTGCCACTTCACGGGCAATTTCAACACCTTTGATATTGATTTCTTCAAGCCTGTTTTCTAAGCCGTAATCCTTTAGCTTCATTCTGTTAGCACCGAAGGTATTAGTAAGGATTGCATCGGATCCTGCATCCAGATAATCTTTGTATATGGCTTGCATCCTTTCGGGATATTTCAGGTTGAGTTCTTCGGGCGCACCGATATCTTTCAAGAAACCTCTTTTTTGAAGCTCGGTTCCGCTTGCCCCGTCAAGGATAATTATTTTTTCAAGAATTAGTTTTTTAAAGTCAGTTTTATTCATCTTTAATTCCGATTATTGCAGAAACAGATTTTTCAGGAGTCATGATAAACTTGTTATTTAGCTTTATTCCAATTTTTTCTGCATCCAGCCATTTAAGAAAATCCGCTTGTCCGGATATATCCCAGTCGCCGTATCCGGGGGAAAACCGCTTAGAGGAATGGGTGAATCTTTCGCTGATTTGTTTATTAGTAATTTCTGCCAGTTCTTCCGCTATTACAGACCCCACGGCATCCAATACCAGTGCTTTGGTGGACTGCTTGTCTGATATGTAAAGCTGTCTTTTTTCTTCCAGAGCAGGTCCGATAGTTACGGCAAATCCAAAGGCCAGGTTGTATCCGTTCAAAAACCGATACAGCTTGGAACTTATGATTTTAAGATTTGGCTGAAGTTTAATTATGTTTGGTTTAAGAAATTCAATTTTTGATGATGCAACGACTTGTTTTAGAAGGATAAGTTTTTTTGCCAATACAATTTCTGAATCAACTATATTTTGAATACTGGTATCAGCTGATGCCTTTTTCTGGGTAAATCCCAGTCTTGCCAGTACTTTGTCTTTTGGGATGTCAATGTTTTTAAATTGTTGAGGTTGAATAACCATCGATTTGATTAGAATGAAAAGAAACTAAAGCAAGGAGAATCGTTTCCCAAATTATTTTTTATCGCCTTTTTTAAACTTAGCTGTGAAAAAGAACTTGCTTCCTTTTCCGGGAGTGCTTTCAGCCCAGATTTTTCCGCCCATCAAGGCCACAAGCCTTTTGGAAATTACTAGACTCGTGAAATTGTCGAATATAGTTTTTAACTCATCTTCCTGTATGCCGATTCCGGTATCGGTCACGCTGAAAAGTATGAACACATTTTCGTTTTCATCTTTTTCGTTTTCTGCATGAATAGATATTTTGCCCTCTTTTGTAAACTTTATGGAATTTGAAACTAAGTTAAAAAAGACTTGTCTTAAGCGGTTACCGTCGCCTATTACAGATCTGTTAAGGCCTTTTTTAATGTCCAGCTCAATTTCTATATTTTTTTCTTTAACGGTATCCGTAAATGTTTCAACAACTTCATCAAGTATGTCTTTTACATCAATCGGCCTATAATCCAGTATTGTTCCGCCGGCTTCGGTTTTTGCGGTATTAATCATGCCATCCAAAGAATCAATCAAGCTGTCACAAGTTTCTTTGAACTTTTTAACATACTCTTTCTGCTTATCATCAAGAGTGGTATTAAGCAGAGAATCTGATGTCGATATGATAAGCTGAACAGGTTCCCTTAGCTCATATCCTATCGTTGCAAGAAACTCAGCTTTTTCGTTTGGCGAAAACTCACAGGGGCTTTCCTGTAATGGCTTGTCTTGTACGGTTTTTGTTTTGGTAATATCTTCTTCAATGAAAAGATAGTTACTCAAGACATTTTCATTGTTTTTAACAGGATAAGCGACAGTATATGTCCAGTAAAATTGCCCGTCCTTTTTGCCGTTTACAAGCTCTCCCTTCCATTCGTTCCCGGATTTAATTGCATCCCAAAGTGAAGCATATTTATTCTTAAATTCTTCCGATGTTTGCCAGAGCCTGGGGGTTTTGCCGGCTATATCAACCATTGAGTATCCGGACATGTTGGTAAAAGCGGAATTTGCGTATTCAATGCCTCCTCCGGCATCTGTGATAAGAACGGCACTAGTTACGTGGTCTATTACTAAGGATAACTTTCTATACTGTTCTTCAGCTTTCGCTTTATCTGAAATATCTAATGCGATGCCTCCAATAAGGTGGTTTCCGTCTTTTCGCGGGATCAAAAATCTGTATGTTACAAAAGGTTTTATTTTTCCGTCGATGTCGATGGTTTCTCTTGTTTCTAAATGTTCACCTTTCTTCAAGGAAAGGGTCTTTACGTCGTTTCTGGTAATTTCGCCCGCAATATCTGAGGGCCAAATATCGTTATTTGTTTTTCCGGTTAGCTGATCAGTTCGAGCATCAAATATTTTTTTTGCTTGTGAACTTGCAAGCAAAAATCTGCATTCATTGTCTTTTATAAAGACAAAACCGGAAATATTCCCCATAAAAAGCTTGAACCTTTCTTCACTTTCGCCGAGGGATTTTTCTGTGGCCCTGTGTTTTAGAATCCAGTGCAGAGAAAGGAAGAAAAGAATAATAAATGCAGCTGCAACCGAAATCATATAGATGAAAGCCAATAGCGTGAGGCTGTCTTCTACTTGTTCCATGACTGTGTAGTCAAAGTATCTGATTATTGCAATCGGTTCTTCTTCCCAGTCCAGTAGTTCTTTTTCGGCAACCACGTATTCTTCATCTTCCTCAGATATTTTTTCATCTTCCGGGTATATGGACACATGTGTTGTAGGCCATTGGGAAACGTTTGCAATGTATTCGTTGATAATGAATCGTCCCACAAACATGTAGCCTATGGGGTCGTAATCATGGCCTGCATTTTCCGGCATTAATGACGCCCCGTGCATTTCTACAAGGTCTTCATCATCGTAAAAATAAAAGTGAATCGGATAATTTTCAGAGTATGCGTTCTTTAGATCACGTTTCTTTAAAGGCAGGTATTTAAAATCCGCGGGGTCAGCAAGACCTTCAGTGAATATGGGCTTAAATTTTGAATCATAAATCCAAACAAAATCAATTCCATATTCAGCTAAAGCAAAGTCGATTTCATCAATCCCTTTTTTGGGGTCTTTGGCAAAATTTATTACCTCATCCCAGGCCGAATACTCGTCAATATAATCATAAAGCGTCTCGCTTTCAATTTCAATAAACTCGGAAAAATTTTCGCTCTCATAATTTTCCTGGTATCTTTCAATTAAAGATAGCTGTTTATTTGTGAACACATTGATGGAAATGGTTATACCAAGAAAACAAAGGATAGAAACGCCAACAAGAATTAATAATTTTTTGCCCGTATACATAATACCTCAAAATGCTTTGGGTCTGATTAATGCCTAAACATGAACATTCTACTTATTAATGTATATATTTTCAATACTTTTTAAAAATATTTTTGAAAAGCTCTATAATTATTAGTATACCATCTGTGACCTGTTCCAAATTTCCTTTGTTTCCATACATAGATAAACTATCGGTTTTTTGCTTTGTTCCTTTATCCAAGAGTTCATTTTTTTGTATATATCGGTCCTAACCGCTTCATGATACCTCAATTTATGGTCTTTTCCTAACAGCAGCTCGGCGTCTAAAAGCTCATTGTCGGGAAATCTGCTTTCGATAACTTTTTTTAATTCAGCCGGCATTCTTAAAGTGCCAAGGCTTATCCATTTGATAGATTTGTCCGGAATTTTGCTAAAAATCTGATTTACTACATTTTTGTAGTCATTCTCCCATGAAGAGTAGTGTATTATGGGATCAAAGTGAAATCCCACACCATACCCAAGCTTGGCGCACTCAGAAGCACTGATGAGTCTTTCTTCTAAAGATGTTGTACAAAATTCATTTTCGCTAATAATTTTTTGAGGATTCAACGACCAGGAAACAACAATATTTTTCTGAGGTTTGGCGTCAAGAAAATTTTCAATATTTTTACTTTTTGTTTTAAATTCAAAATAAATATCCTGATAGCCAGACATAAAATCAATTATTCTAGTTGAAAAATTAGTTATGTTGTCAAAGACAAGAGAATCCGTAAACTCCCCGCTTCCAATCCTTGCATACGGAAAGATAAAAGATTTAAGGGTATGGATTTTAAAGTTTTTAAAAAAGTCCTCAACATTTGCCGGAAAAATTATGCCCGGGAAATTCTGATAGCCTTGTAAAAAACAATAACTGCATTCATAGGGGCATCCAAATCCGAGATTGATAATATTGAATCCGCACGGTAAAACATTTGTTGTACAAGGGCAGGCTTTGAAAAAATCATGCGTTTCTTTGGCAACAAAAAATCTTTCGGCCCTTGAATTATACTTTTCAAGCGAAAATCCTTGAGTTTTTAGCAAAGTTTTTAACGAGTCAATATAGCTAAATTTGGCTTTAGGAAAAAAGCCCTGCATTTGCTTTGTAAGCTCAGATTCTCTAACAGTTTTTTCAACGAAAACTTCTCTAGGATAAATTTTACGTGTTTTGGTATGAGCTTTAAGGGCAGGTTCTACTTTAAGTTTTGGCAAATAGAATGAAGAATTATTGTGATTAAAGTATTTCGGGTATCTTTTTTTAAGAAGTTCAATTTTTATTTTAGCGAAATCGCTGGTTTTGGGAAAAAGCCTAATATCTGCAATCGAGCACTTATCTCTTTTTGTAATTTCAAACAGTAGTCTGATTATTTCCCTAGACTTGTTTGGTCCAAAATGACCATATTTTTTAGATACGTATTGTTCGATTTTATTAATTGATATCATCTGAGTAAAATGCATTTTGTAAAAATACGTTGAATATTCAGTTAGAATAACATATTTTACATAAAACTAGCCTAAAGGTACGAAATATCAAAACAGCTATATTTTACATATATTTTACAATTATTGAAGAACAAATTCAAATAGATTTTATAGAATATTAATTAGTAAATTTGTAAAAAACAATTGAAAATACCTTGACAAATTAGTATTTCGGCTCTATTAATTGTATTGGACTACTATAGGTGCGAAAGACCAAGTATAAATATGAAAATGGGAATCAAAACTACCATCATTTTTTTTCTTTTCGCAGCCCAGCTGAACGGGTTGGTTTTGCCTATTTTTTCGTCACATCAAACCGCAATAAACAGCGGCATTTTTCAAAACGAGATAGGTTTGCATGATATTGGCGGAATTTCTGGTTTGATAACCGTTGTAGGGAACAGCATGTCCCAAACGGTTAGAGCGATAGCCGAAGTTAGCGGTTTGGTACCGAGTGCAGAAAATAAAGACGGCAAAAAACCCGCAAAGGAAAATGAAAAACCTGTAAACGATGTTATCTTCGGCGTGAACGGCTTAAATTTGAACAACTCCTTCAAGCAAAGACTATCAAATTCCAATGGATCAGAAACAACAAGTGTTTCTGGCATGGGAATAAGTTTGTGTGTGGCAACATTTTTTGTAATGCTTTTTCTACGCTACATTTTTAAGATAAAAAAGCGGTTTTTTCATTGTCTATTGGCAAGGGGAAGTATTGAAGATAGTATTATAAAATATATCAGCAAAAGGATATTGTTTTTCGCTAGACTCCAACAGCAAAAAAGTTGGAGTTTTTTTATTGGGCAGGTAATGTTATGAAAGAGAGAAAATGGATTAAAATCACGGCGTTTATAACACTTTTTGCTTTCATTTTCTCATTTGTATTAAGCGAGCCGATATTTGCTGCATCGGGGATAATACAAGAGAAGCGATCCTCAGGCGAGTTCAAAGCAAAGCTTGGAAATTTTGTTTTACCATATAAATATGGGAGAGTAACGGACAGTGCATTAAGAAGTACGAATAAATTAGTTGTTTGGATACAGGATTTGCATTGCCATGCGCAGGTACAAAAAAACATATATGAGATTATTAGCATATTCGATTCGAAATACGGGGTTTCCAAAATTTATCTAGAAGGGGCTCCAGCTGGAAAATTAGACACATCGATCTTAAATACAATACCCAATGAAGAGATTAAGACAAAGACAATAGAAAATTTGATGGAAAAAGGTTTGTTAAGTGGTGTGGAATATTTTGCCTTAAAAAAAGATAACGATAAGGTGTACGGTTTGGAAGATTGGAATGTATATAAGAACAATTTAAACAGGGTGAGAGAGCTGGCCGATGAAAAAGAAGTAAATGTTGGA
>JBHPNE010000033.1:0-7982 GCA_042562855.1 Elusimicrobiota bacterium | reverse complement strand
CGCATTAAATATGGCGGCCGAACTCATTAAAGCAGGAGTAAAAACACAATATATGAGCGATAATTTATATGCAAATAATAAATTGTCCTCACTACTGCTTTTAAGCGTAGTTTTAAGTACCTTAACAATATCTTCTGACGGAAAAATTGCCACTATGAAGCTTACAAATAAAATGTACGCTGATACGGGAGCAAATACGGGCGATTCGGAAGGAATTATCAATTACGCAATGACAATTCCCAAAGTTACTATGAGTATAATGTTTAGCGAAACAAAAGATAATACTCTCACAAAAGTAAGTATGAGATCGCGCGGCAACAACGATGTAAGCAGCATTGCAAAACATTTTGGCGGAGGCGGCCATAAAAATGCTGCTGGTTTTAGTATGCAGGGCACAATAGAGAATTCACAAAAGGATTTGTTGAATTTCTTTGAGAAATCAAAATGATAAATTGTTCAATTAGCGGACTTATCAACGTCAACAAGCCGGCCGGCATTACCTCTTTTTCTGTTGTAAAACACGTTAGGGAAATTTTAAATGTAAAAAAAGTTGGGCATTGCGGAACTTTAGATCCACTGGCCGAAGGAGTCCTGCTTGTTCTTTATGGTTCTGCAACAAAACTTCAAGATCGGTTTATGGCATTTAATAAAACATACAGAGCAAAATTTGTTTTAGGTATTACAACAGATACGGGGGACATTTCGGGAAATGTTATTTCAGAAGTAATTCCTGATTCGTTCAGTGAATCGCAAATTAAGGGCATTTTAAAAAATTTTATTGGCGAAGTTGAGCAAACCCCTCCGATGTATTCCGCGTTAAAACATAACGGAAAAAGATTATATGAGCTAGCTCGCAAAGGTGTAGTTGTTGATCGGAAACTGAGAAAAATCAAAATATATAGTATTGAGCTTATTTCAGTAAACGATAATACAATTGAAGTAAGGGTCAACTGCTCAAAAGGAACATACATTAGGACACTTTGCGAAGACATAGGAAAAGCCTTAAAATGCGGTGCCACGATGACTCAGCTTTGCAGAGAACGAATAGGAAATTTTGACATAAATAAATCGGTTAATGATATAGTTGAGAAAAAAAGAGATGAACTATTAATGAAAGCGTACTCTCCTGAAGAGTTGGAACAATTATTCTGATATAAATAATCTAAATGGAAAACTTAGCAATGAAAGGTTCTGTGGTTGCAATAGGTACTTTTGACGGGATACACAAAGGACACCAGTCCTTAATATCTAAGTTAATTACAATTGCTAAGAAGAAAAAGCTATCAAGTATTGTTGTTGCATTATCAAATCCCGTTCGCCATGTCTCCGGAATACTGACTACTCCCGACGAGAAAATTAATATATTAAAACAGTTTCCTGTTGATAATGTAGTTGTATTAAAGGTGTCGCAAAATTTAATATCGCAGGATGCAAAATTTTTCGTAGAAAAATTTTTAGTCGAAAAATTAAAAACAAAACACCTGGTTGTTGGCAGTAACTTTACTTTTGGTCAAGCAAGACACGGCAATGTTAAGTGGCTAAAAAAGAATGCTTCTGCTTTGGGGATAAAAATCACCGTACAGAATTTCGTCTGTTTTCACGGAAACGCAGTCTCTTCATCAAGGATCAGGTCCATTATACACCAGGGAAGAATCGGCTATGCTAATAGACTTTTGGGGAGAAACTACAGTTTTGAAGGGATACCTGTAAAGGGCAGGGGGGTAGGGAAAAAAATGGGTTTTCCAACAATCAATATAAAAGTTCAAAAGGGAAAATTGCTGCCTAATGGTGTATTTATTGCTTCAGTTGAAAAAAACGGTTTACACCTCCCCGGCTTGATAAATATAGGACATAGGCCGACTTTTCTTAAAAAAGGGAGCATTGTGCCTGAGGTTTTCCTATTGGATTTTCATAAAAAATGGCCCAAGGGAAAACTTCAAGTCAATCTGCTCAAGCACTTGAGGTCCGAAAGGAAGTATAAAACGCCTAATCAATTGAAAAAACAAATAGTTTTGGACATAAAAAGAGCAGAATATTTTTTCAATTAATGTTTACATTTCACAATAAATATTGTAAAATACTACGAATTTTAATAAACAAGCAATGCAGTGCAAATAATAGGGAGGATTTTAGATGGGAATTGACAAAAAGGGAGTAGTTGAGAAGTTTAAGACTCACGATACTGATACAGGATCGCCTGAAGTGCAAATCGCTCTTTTGAGCGGGCGAATCGACTATCTTTCAGAGCATTTCAAAACAGCTCCAAAGGACTTTTCATCAAAGACAGGTTTTTTAAAAATGATTAGTCAGCGTAGAAGGCTGTTGGATTACTTAAAGAAACATAGTAAAGATAAGTATCAAGATATAATCGGCAAACTTAATTTAAGAAAATAATTAATTTGGTGCAAAAAATCGTATTAATTCCGAAAAGAATACTTTTCTAAAAATGCAAAGGATACGGAAAATTGCCAATACATTTTGGCTGTTTTTTGGATCTTTTGTGTTTTTGAATGTGTTTGGAAGGAAGAGGAGAATTTAGTGAAAGTTATTAAAAAAAGTATTGAGATTGAAGGAAAAACTCTTCATGTCGAGTCGGGCGAAATGGCGAAACAGTCCAACGGAGCCTGTTTAGTCAGTTTAGGTGACACAGCTGTTCTAGTTTCCGTTGTTTCCGGTAAGGAACCCAAAGAGGACTGTGATTTTATACCTCTAACCGTAAACTACAAAGAGCGGACATATGCTGCAGGAAAGATCCCCGGAGGTTTTTTCAAAAGAGAAGGCCGCCCAAGAGAAAATGAGATTCTAATCAGCAGGATAATCGACCGCAGTATTAGGCCGATGTTCAATGAGAATTGGCGTCATGACACGCAGATTGCGGCACTGGTCCTTTCTTATGATGGCGAGAACGATTCAAGTATCATCAGTGTAATAGGTACGTCTATAGCACTTATGCTTTCCGATATTCCGTTTGCCACTCCTATTTCCACAGTCAGAATAGGTAAGGTTGATGGTAAATTTGTTGTTAATCCAACCATTGCAGAACAAAAGGTGAGCGAATTGGATTTAGTAGTGAGTGGAACCAAAGAAGCTATTTCTATGGTTGAGGCAGGCGCAACCGAGTTATCAGAAAAAGAAATATTGGAAGCTCTTAATCTTGCTCATAAAGAAATAAAATTGATCTGTGAGTTCCAGTTGGGCCTGAAAGGAAAAGAAAAATTAAAAATTGAAGAACACAGCATAGATGAGGGAATAAAAGAGGCAACAGAAAAAATTGCTTCTTCAAAAGTTGAAAAAATAGTACAGATTGCGGACAAAGAAAACAGAGACTCTTCCTGGAAGGAACTAAAAAAAGAAATTATAAGCAACTTAATGGCTTTATATCCTGAACAGGAAAAGACCATAGAAATAGTTTTAGAAAATATTTTTTATGATAAAGCAAGAAGGCTGGTTTTGGATAAAAAGGTACGTTCTGACGGAAGAAAAATTGATGAAATAAGACAGATCACAAGTAAAGTCGGCGTTTTGCCGAGAACTCATGGGTCAAGCTTGTTTACCAGAGGCCAAACTCAAGCATTAGTAACTGCAACACTCGGTTCATCGCGGGATATGCAGATTATGGATGTGTTGGAGGGCGAATACAAAGAGCGGTTTATGCTGCATTATAATTTCCCGGGATTTGCAACCGGCGAGGCCAAGCCTGATAGAGGCGTAAGCAGAAGAGAGCAAGGCCATGGCGCTTTAGCAAGACGTTCACTTCTTCCTCTCCTGCCAACGGACGAAGATTTTCCTTATACTCTTCGCATAGTGTCTGATATACTGGAATCCAACGGATCCTCATCGATGGCTTCTGTTTGCGGAGGCTCGCTTGCCTTATTTGATGCAGGAGTTCCTATGAAGTCGAGCTGTGCCGGCATTGCAATGGGATTGATAAAGGAAGGAAATAAGTATGCAATACTTTCAGATATAATGGGCATGGAAGATCATTTAGGCGATATGGATTTTAAGGTTGCCGGAACAAGAAATGGTATTACAGCCCTTCAGATGGACATAAAAATTTCAGGTATAACAACTGATCTTATGGCCGAAGCTTTAGAACAGGCCAGAAAGGGCAGGATGCATATTCTTGATAAAATGGAAACAGCTCTTGCATCCCCGCGTGCAGAATTATCCGGATATGCTCCAAAGATGATTTCCTTGATGATAAACCCGTCAAAAATCGGAGCACTCATTGGACCTGGCGGAAAAAACATTCGCAAAATCCAGGAAGATACAGGAGTTAAAATCGACATTAACGACGACGGTAAAGTTTCTATCTCAGGAGATTCATCGGAGTCTATTGACCAAGCAAAAAGTGTTGTAGAGGGACTAACTGCGGAAGTTGAAGTTGGGAAAGTATATAAGGGCAGGGTGACAAGACTTATGAATTTCGGAGCTTTTGTAGAAGTTCTGCCCGGCAAAGAAGGCCTGGTCCATGTATCTCAGCTTGCGAAAGAACATGTAAAAAATGTTGAGGATGTGGTTTCGGAAGGCGATGAAATAACCGTAAAAGTTATGGAAATAGATAAACAGGGAAGAGTGAATTTAAGCAGAAAAGCAGTCCTGTAAAAAATAAATACTTCAAGATGGTCAGCCTAAGGCTGACCTCTGCCCGACGTAAGGCGGGCGCCCTAAGGCGGGGAGAAAAAATGGCACATTCAAAAAGTGATTTATTAGATTCAACACTGAAAAAAAATGTTTCGAACCTTTATGAATTGATGCAGGATGAAAAACTAGAAGAAATTGAGATTCAGGAAAAAGATCTCTATGTTCATTTAAAGAGAAAAGGCAGAGCTTCAGCAAATGTCTCGCCTTCACCTGCTACAATATCCAAGGCGGCTGCTCAATCCTCTGAGCCGGCAAAATCTGCTGGTAGTGCAGTAGCAGGGGAGACAATAAAATCTCCAATAATGGGAGTATTTTACAGATCTCCTTCTCCGAGCTCACCTGCGTTTGCGGACGAGGGCGATGTTGTTAATCCGGGAAAAACGCTTTGTATTGTTGAGGCAATGAAGCTTATGAATGAGATCAAGGCTGATTCAAAGATGAAAATTGCAAAAATATTGGTAGAGAATGGGCAGCCTGTTACAGCGGATCAGGATTTATTTATCATAGAGAAAATTTAATGAAAGAGCTTGTAAGTATTACTTCAGACAAAGTATGGCAGTTTTTGTCAACAAGGCAGTCTGTGACTTTATCAGAGATAAAAGTGGAATTAGGCGTTTCAAATACTCTATTATGTCTTGCTTTGGGATGGCTTGTGAAAGAAGGGAAAATTAATATACTCGAATCGGGCCACACTTACAACATTTCGGTAAATGCTTAAGACGGTTCATTCCAAATATGTTCTTTCACGTAGTTAATATGGGTAAAGTTTATGCGTTTACGTGTAAAGTCAAAAGTAAATAAAGTTCACAAAAAGGTCAAGGAAAAAAGCCACGGTTATGAAATAAAGGGCTTATTTTTTCTGCTTTTAGGTTTTGCATTCGGTTATTTTTTAATTTTGCCTGAACAATCAGGTGTAATAGGAAATTCGGTTGCAAAAGCATCTCTTCTGGTTTTTGGCCATGCATCTTTCATTATCCCTCTTATTTTTGTATGGGTGGGAATTACATATCTAAAACATCTTCCAAGACTTCGCCTAGACACACTTTTCGGATTAATATTGCTATTGTCTGCAACAACTTTTCTTTCAGTTTTTAGCGTTACATTTGACAAAATAAATTTCGGCGGCTTTACCGGAGCAAAACTAGAGCCGTTTTTTTCAAGATTATTCGGGCATAGCGTATCCTTAGTTATTACTATGGCCGTATTTTTATTTTTCCTGTCCAGACTGTTTAAAGTTTCAATAAGACTGCTCATAACGAATACCTGGCATAAACTAATCGAAGATTATAATCAATGGCAGATTACAAGACGGGAATTTAAAAAACAGATAGAAAGCAGAAAAGCTCAAAAAACTGTCCAAAGGATAGAGGAGCAAAAGGCAAGACCTCAAGTGCAGGAAATAAAAAAAGAGCCGCTTAAAGAAATAAAAAAGGATCCTCCAAAAATAATAGTCAAACAAGCTCCGTCGCCTCCTCCTCCAAAGAAGGTTGAACCTCTCGAAAAAAGAAAAGAAGAGAAATCTCAAAATGCTGAGGAAACCTCTGCTGAAATAAACTATAATTACAATTTACCGGATTTAATGCTGCTTTCCGACGATAAAAAAGACGTTTCTTCGGGATCTAAGGAAGAACATGAATCCAGGGCCGCATTGTTGACAAAAACTCTAAAGGATTTCGGTATAGAAGCCAATGTTGAGCTTGTTATCACAGGACCTGTCGTAACAAGGTATGAAATCAGCCTTGCTGCGGGGGTGAAAATCTCAAATGTAGTTTCTCTTACCGACAATATTGGCTTGGCTTTGAAATCCCCTTCTATCAGGGTTGTTCCAATCCCCGAAAAAGCAATGGTTGGTGTGGAGGTCCCGAATTCAAAGAGCAGTCTAGTGGGATTGCGAGGAATTTTGTCCAGTCAGGATTATCAGGATTCAAAATCTTTACTTACGCTTGCTTTCGGAAAGATGACCGACGGTACGCCCTATGTTACAGAGCTCACTCAAATGCCCCATCTTTTAGTAGCCGGTGCTACGGGATCAGGCAAAAGTGTCGGGATACATTCAATAATTCTTTCTATTTTGTACAAGGCAAGACCCGATGAAGTCAAGTTTATGCTGATAGATCCAAAAAGAGTTGAGATGCCGGTTTACCGCAAACTTCCTCACATCTATAATCCGTGCGTTCCGGCGGAACAAGCTGATACAATTACGAATACCAGGGACGCTTCCAACGCTTTAAAAAAACTTGTGCGAATTATGGAAATGCGATATGAGAAGTACGCTAAAGAAACTGTTAGAAACATTGAGTCTTATAATGAAAAAATGGCTGAAACCGGCGGGAAGAAAGAATTTTATATAATTGTGATAATAGATGAGTTAGCGGACCTTATGGTGGCTGCCTCAAAGGAAATAGAGGATTCTATACAAAGACTTGCCCAGATGGCTCGTGCTGTCGGAATACATTTAATTTTGGCAACTCAAAGACCTTCAGTAAATGTGATTACAGGAGTTATAAAAGCAAATTTTCCTGCAAGAATAGCTTTCCAGACAACTTCTAAGGTAGATTCAAGGGTCATTTTAGATACAATTGGAGCGGAAGCTTTACTTGGAAAAGGAGACATGCTTTTTATCCCTCCCGGAGAATCTCGCAATGTAAGATTGCAGGGTGCTTTTGTTTCGGCAAAAGAAACTGAGAAAGTTGTTAATTTTATTGCCCATCAAAACATACCTAAACAATATGACGATCTTTCCGGTAAAAGTTCTAAAATTGGCGGGATTTCTGTAGAAGATGATAAGGAAAGCAAAGAGCTATCCTCAGCTCTTAATCTTGTCAAAGAGAGAAAAAGAATATCCCAGGATCTACTTAAAGCACATTTTGGATCTTCCGCACGGGCCACAAACATCCTAAGCCTTATGGAAGTGAAGGGGTTTATCGAAAAACCTGAAGGTACCAATCGTTGGGCAATTAATTTTGATAAAATCGACGAATATTTAGGCGCGGTTATAAATAGTGAAAAATAGTCTACGTATGTTTAAAAAAATATTTATATTTATTTTTTTATGTTCAATAACATCTAATCTTTATTCAGCAGAATTGTCTTTAGAAGAAATTATGTCGGAAATGGATCTTTGCGACGAAAAGATTGAAAGTGTGAGGTTTGATTTCAAGCAGGATATTATTTATGAGATCACGGGAGAAACACAGACCAATTCCGGAGCAATCACCCTTCAGAGGCCCAGCAAATTCTATATTGTGCAGAAAAAACCCGTTGAACAGATAATAGTGTCTAACGGCAAAAAAGTATGGATTTATACCCCGACATACAACCAGGTGTTAGTTGAAAGA
>JBHPNE010000032.1:0-8110 GCA_042562855.1 Elusimicrobiota bacterium | reverse complement strand
GCGCGAGGCGCTGGCTAAGATTTTGGTTTTTCGGATTCCAGCCTTCAGAACTTGCAAAACTGGTAATGATAATTGCATTGGCAGATTATTTGGACCGCAAAAGACTGCAGATAAAGCAGTTTAAAAAATTATTGCCTTTGTTTTTAATAATTTTTTTGCCTGCTATTCTGATACTGTTTCAGCCTGATCTAGGCACACCGGTTGTTATGATAACCGCCGGATTTGTTTTAATGTATACGGCCGGAGTTAAAATTACTCATCTTAGTGCAGCATTTTTAGCCATTTTACCTCTGGTGATTATTGAAATTATTAGAAAACCTTACAGGTTGGAGCGGATGAAGCATTTTTTCTCATCATTGGGGAGCGTTGAATCGACCTCGTATCAAATTAATCAGTCTATTATGGCTTTTGGCTCAGGGGGCATGCTTGGAAAAGGGCTTGCGAAAAGCCAGATGAAGCTATTTCATCTGCCTGAACCGCATACGGATTTTATTTTTCCGGTTATCGGCGAAGAGCTTGGATTTATTGGAGCTGTCGCATTGATACTTCTTTTTATTGGATTTGCTTGGAGAGGATGGGTTATTAGTAATAGTACCCAAAACTATTTTGGTAGTATATTGGCTTTAGGCATAACATGGTTTATTGTTTTTCAGGCATTTTTTAATATGGGTGTGGCAACGGGAATTCTGCCCGTCAAAGGATTGCCCTTGCCGTTTGTATCTTTCGGCGGGACATCTTTATTTTTAAATCTTGCAGGCGTTGGAATACTGCTAAATATTGCTAAACAGTCAGGTATTTCAAATAAATTGGGAGTATTTCGCTAAATGGAAACTAATAAAAAAGTTTTAATTGCTGCTGGCGGTACTGGGGGGCATTTGTATCCCGGGCTGGCTTTGTCAAAAGAACTAAAGAGGCGAAATTTTGAACCGATATTTATTATCGGAAAAAAAGATAATTGCAAGGAGTATTTTTCCGATGAAAAATATTTTGAGATTCCCGTAAAGGGCATGCCCCGTTCGATTTCGTTTAAAACTATAAAGTTCTTTTATTTACTGGTTTTAAGTATTTTTCGCACATGGAAGCTTTTTAAAACACTACACCCTTGCGCAGTTTATGGAATGGGCGGTTACGTTTCTTTTCCGGTAGTATTTGTTGCAAAAATCTATGGTATTCCGACCATTATTCATGAACAAAATTATATTCCTGGCCTTGCAAATAAAGTTGTGTCAAAGTTTGCTGATAAAATTACTGTTAGTTATGAAGATACAAAAAAATATTTCAATCGCAAAAAGACCGTATTAACGGGCAATCCAGTGAGAACCGATATTTTTGGCAAAGATTATAGCGATTCTTGTAAAAAGCTTGGGGTGAGTCAGGGGAAATTCAGTATTTTGGTATTTGGCGGAAGCCAGGGAGCAAAAAAAATAAACGATTTTGCTTTGGAAAGTTACAAGCTATTAGAATCAAATAAGGACCGGGTACAGTATTTACTTATAAGTGGAAAAAATGATTATGAAAGGATTAAGGGTGAGTATGAAAGAAATAACATCCCGGGCAAGGTATTTTCCTATATAGAGTCGATAGGTGACGCGTATGAAATTGCAGACATGATTATTTGCCGGGCAGGTGCAACAACAATTGCCGAGTTGAATATACTTAATAAGCCGTCAGTCTTAGTTCCTTATCCCTTTGCAACAGCTAATCATCAAGAATATAATGCAAAGGTATTGGTAAACTCTAATAAAGCTAAGATGATACTCGAAAAAGACCTAACAGCGTCTCAATTGGCAGCTGAAATTACACATTATCTTAAAAATTACTCAGGCCATGGAAATTCACCTATTTTACCAAAACCCCTGCCTCAGGAAATTATGGCAGATTTAATCTAAGAAACTTAAAAAGCGGGTGCTTTAGTGTTGGAAAAGAAATTCAAATTAGTATCTGATTTCAGTCTTTCAGGCGATCAGCCTTCGGCTGTCCGAAAACTTTATTCTTCAATAAAGAAAGACCAAAAGCATCAGGTTTTGTTGGGCGTGACAGGCTCGGGAAAAACTTTTGCAATTGCTAATTTAATTCAAGATGTTCAAAAACCAACGTTAGTAATCTCACCGAACAAAATACTGGCAGCGCAGTTGTATGCAGAATTTAAAGCATTCTTTCCATCCAATGCTGTAGAGTATTTTATTTCATATTATGATTATTACCAGCCTGAAGCCTATGTGCCTCAGACAGACACATATATAGAAAAGGACTCGTCAATTAATGATCATATAGACCGTTTACGGCTTAAAGCAACATCGTCTTTACTGGAAAGAAAGGATGTAATAATTATTGCTTCTGTTTCCTGTATTTATAATCTCGGTTCCCCGGACGAATACAGAGAACTCTGTGTAAGTGTCAGAAAAGGAGAAAAAAAATCCAGAGAAGAGTTAATAACAGAACTTGTTGCTATTCATTATGAGCGAAATGAGATGGATTTTGCCAGAGGTAAATTCCGTGTTAAAGGGGATACGGTTGAGATATTTCCGGCTTATCTTGAGACAGCATTAAGAGTTGAATTTTTTGGTAATGAAATAGAAACGATAAAAGAAATTAATCCATTAACCGGTAAAACTATATCAGCAAAGGAATTTGATTATATATATCCTGCAAAGCACTTTGTCACAACCAAACCAAAATTAGAAAGGGCTATAGTAAGCATAAAGGAAGAATTAAAAGAACGTTTAGATGAGTTAAAGAAACAAGATAAGCTTTTGGAAGCCCAGAGACTTGAGCAACGGACAAAATACGATATGGAAATGCTCCAAGAAACTGGGTATTGCCACTCCGTTGAAAATTATTCAAGGCATATTGCAGACAGGCCCAAAGGATCAAGGCCGTTTTGCCTGATCGATTATTTTTATCGAAATGATGAAGATTTTTTAACTATTGTAGATGAGTCTCATATTACAGTTCCGCAAATTGGCGGTATGTATCATGGTGACAGAAGCAGAAAACAGACGCTCGTGGATTTTGGATTCAGGCTTCCTTCAGCACTTGATAACCGCCCTCTAAAATTTAATGAATTTGAGCATCTCGTAAAAAAAGTTGTTTATGCGTCGGCTACTCCCGGGCCTTACGAGCTAAAAAAGGCAAAAAAAGAAGTAGTAGACTTGGTGATAAGGCCTACAGGATTGATAGACCCCGTGGTTGATATTCGCCCTATTGATAATCAGATAAAAGATTTAATTGAACAAATTAATATTTGTGTTTCAAAAAAGCAAAGGGTGTTAGTGACGACATTGACCAAACGAATGTCTGAGGATTTAACAGTGTATTTGAAAGAGAAGGGTCTAAGGGTGCAGTATCTTCATTCAGAAATTGATGCGCTTAAAAGAATAGACATCTTAAAGAACTTGCGCTTGGGTAAGTTTGATGTTTTGGTAGGCATAAATTTACTGAGAGAAGGGTTGGATTTGCCGGAGGTGTCTCTTGTAGCAGTTTTGGATGCGGATAAGGAGGGTTTTTTGCGTTCAGAAACATCGTTGATACAGGTTTGCGGCCGGGCCGCAAGAAATGTTGATGGCAGAGTTATACTATACGCGGACAAGACGACAGGTTCTATGAGCCGAGCTTTATCTGAAATGACTAGGCGAAGAGAAAAGCAAATCGAATATAACAAAAAGCATAATATTACGCCTAAAACCATCATTAAAGCAGTGCATGAACTAGATGAATTTCAGTATAAGGCAAAACAGACAGGATTAATAAATTTCATAAATGATACTACAGGTGAATTTATAACACCAAAAAATCTTCCCGGCATAATAAAACAACTTGAGGCTCAAATGAAAAGTGCTGCAGATAATCTGGATTTTGAATCTGCCGCAGCTTTAAGAGATAAAATATTCAGCTTAAAGGACATGGATGTGTATAAAAGAGCAAAACGCAAGAACGAAAAGTAGAAGTTGTTATGTGGACAATATTTTGATAAAATGCACAAAAATGTACAGGATAAATTTATGGAAACAGATTTTAAATCAATCGCTCAGGCGCTGACAGAAGATGGCGCAAAAAATGATATTACAACTCAACTGCTTATTCCCAAGAGCGCAAACACTAATGCAAAGTTAGTGGCTAAGGAAAATGGAGTGATCTGCGGACTCAGTATTTTTAAGAGCGTGTTTAAAACACTTGATAAAGGAATAAAAGTAAAAAGCTTTGTTAGTGACGGTAGTAGGGTAACAAAAGGCAAGATATTAGCCGAAATAAGGGGCAATGCCAGATCAATTTTGTCCGGCGAAAGAACAGCGCTGAATTTCCTTCAGCATCTTTCGGGTATAGCGACACTTACTAATAAATACGTTAAAAAAATATACGGAACAAAAGCCGATATTTATGATACAAGAAAAACAATTCCGGGGTTGAGGAAGCTGGCTAAATATGCTGTCCGATGCGGCGGAGGTAAAAATCATAGAATGGGTCTTTCAGATATGATTCTCATAAAAGATAACCACTTAAATAATATAAAGGACTTAAAACGTTTGATCGCAAAAATCAAAGCCAAGCAAAAAGGAATAGAGATCGAGCTGGAATGCGAGAATATTAAACAAGTTAAAATGGGTTTAGATGCAAAAGTAGATATCTTGATGCTTGATAACATGTCTATAAAAAATATTAAAAAAGCAGTTTCTACTGTTAAAAGAAATAAATACTCTAAAGCACAAATAGAAATATCCGGGTGCGTAAATTTAAAAACGTTAAGAAAATATGCGAAAACCGGCGTTGATAGAATTTCCGTAGGGGCACTAACACATTCAGCCCCGTCACTCGATCTAAGTTTGAAAATTTTATAATATGATAAAAAAGCATAATATTGCTCTTCAGCCCAAATCTCCGGACGGATTAGTTGCGGGGCTTATCCAACTATCCAAAAAACATTATCCCATAGGGAAAAATATAGTTTGTTATCAAACGATTGATTCCACTCAAAGTTTGGCAAAAGAGCTGGCTTGTAAAACATCGATTGAAGGTACTGCGATCCTTTCAGAAACTCAAACAAAAAGTTACGGAAGATTCGGCCGAAACTGGATTTCGCCTGCTGGTGGTGTCTGGTTATCCGTAATTTTACGTCCGGATATTTCATTAAGCCAAGTATCAAAGATTAGTATCCTGACCTGTTTATCATTATGCTTGACTCTGGAAAGACTTTTTGGGATGAAACCAAAAATAAAATGGCCGAATGATATAATAATCAAGGATAAAAAGGCTGCAGGCATGATTTTGGAGAGTTCTTTTAAAGCGAATAAGCTGGATTGGATTGTACTAGGTATTGGCCTTGATGTTAACAATACCACTACAAAAATAATGGGAAAAAATGTGACTTCGCTGCAGAAAATCTTAAAATATAAAGTTAATAGAAATAAGCTTATTAAAGAAATACTAATTGATTTCAATAAGCTTTATGTAAATATGAACGGAAAAAATAATGCATATATCAGCAAAGAATACCTTAGACGTTCTATTTTGATAGGAAAAGAAATTAAAGTGAATGTTAATGGCAGAATTTACAGCGGAAAAGTTGATAATATTGATGTAAACGGGGAACTGTATTTGAATAATAACGGCAAATTTAAAAAATTAACTTCAGGCACAGTTGTAAGTTATAGTTGAGGCAAAATTGGTGGATTATAAAGAATTTTTACATGTTTTGAAAACCCGCAGAAGCATAAGAAAATTTTTATCGGACGAAGTCCCGAGGCAGGATATTGAACGAATAATTGAAGCAGCCTCCCTTGCTCCATCCGGTACTAATCTGCAGAATTGGCATTTTATTGTTATTCGATCAAAGCAAGTCAAACAAGACATGATGGATGCAATCGACAAAAAACTGCACGAAGAAATGCAAATGATATCTTCTCCTACAGCGAAAAAATCATACAAAGCATACAGCCAATATTATAAATTTTTCGGCCAGGCGCCTGTTACTGTTGCGGTTATAAGAAAGCCGTATAAACCGCTGAATTTAAGAATTATGAGCAGATATAATATAAACAAAAAGGATGCATCAAGGTCCGGAGTACAGAGTGTTGCGGCTGCAATTCAGAATTTAATACTTATGGCTCATGTTTTGGGGTACGGCACGTGTTGGATGACGGGACCGTTAATAGCAAAAACTTATATTGAAGAGATTTTAAACGTTGAAAAAAATAGTCATCTTCTGGCATTAATTCCTATCGGAAAGTATACCAAAATTCCTTCTCCTACTCCACGCAAGAAAATTGAAGAAATAGTAGAATATATGTAGTCTTTTTCATGCAAATTTTATATAATACATCCCCCTAATTTAGTGTTTAAGTTTAAGTAGTTTTGCTAGAGGTTTTATGGAATTAAAAGACACTGTTATACTTGCAAACAGGCCGGAAAAGCATTTTGTAGGATCCTTTTACTTCAAAAAAATTAAAGAAGGAATAGATTTAGCTTTAGAAGGTAGCGAATACCAAATATTTCTATCTCAGCAAGATAAATTTTTTCCAAATATTCTTTCCTCAAAAAAATCAAAAATTGCCGGTATTATTGTGCTTCATCCAAATATAGAAGATGAATCTGTTAGACTGCTCGAAAAAAATGTTGGGAGAAATGAATTCCAATCCATGCTGATAAACTGCCATTCTAAAAAACTCAGCTGGGTTGACCTGGACAATGTTCACGGCGCAATGACAATGACGGAGCATCTAATTAAGCTTGGACATGAAAAGATTTTATTTGTGGGGGGTTTTCATGAGAGCCAAAATACGGTTGATAGATACTTGGGGTTCAAAAGAGCTCTGGAAAAGCATAAAATAGAATTTAACCCAAAATTAATGATTACCTGCGATTTCAGTATTACTTTGGCATATGAAAGGATGAAGGAGTTTTTGCAAATAAATAAGAATAATTTTACAGCCATTTTTGCGAGTAATGATCTTATGGCAATCGGCGCAATAAGAGCTTTAATAGACGAAAAAATAAAAGTTCCTGAGGACATTGCTGTTGTCGGTTTTGATGATTTTGCTTTTGCTTCTTCTTTTTATATACCGCTAACTACTTACAAACAGCCATTTAAAAACTTGGGATTTGTTGCTGCAAGAAACCTTATAAAAAATATTAACAATAGAAACCATCATCATACGGAAACAGAAATGATAGGCGAAATAGTTGTGAGAGATTCCTGCGGTGCTCACAAAAACTTATAATTATGGACCAAAACCTTTTCCGGCATAATAATTCTTTAATTTCTGATACAGCGAAAAACCTTGAAAAAAATCATTTTTCTGCTATAATTGCCGAAAATAATCTTGACGCAAAGAATAAAATTCTTAATCTTATCAATAAAGGTGAAAAGATCGCTTTTGGAGGATCTAAAACTGTTAAAGATTTGGAATTGATTGAGGCGTTTCAAGATCGCAAACAGGAATTAATGCTTCAAAAGCCTGAAATGTCCAGGAGTGAGATAATTGAACTTAGACGTAATGCATTGTTGTCAGATGTTTATATTGCCAGTCCTAATGCCTTAACGAAAGATGGATTCCTGATATTTGTGGACAAAATTGGGAATAGAAGTTCAGCTATGGTTTTCGGCCCACGCAAGGTAATCGCGGTAGCAGGAATAAACAAAATTGTAGAAAGTGAGACAGAAGCTTACAATCGGGTGAAGTTTAAGGCGGGCCCCATGAATTCAAAAAGACTAGGGCTTGATAAAAATCCTTGCACAAAAACAGGTGTTTGTTCAGATTGCAGTTCTATCGACAGGATTTGCAATGTTTTTGTAACCGTAAAGAAAAAGCCGTCATATACAGAATACTATGTGGTGCTTATTCCGCAAGAGTTGGGGTACTAGTCATTCCTCGAGCAAATTTATAGCTAGCCAGGTATATAATGAAAAAGAATTTCAAATTTAAGTCCGGTATAAAATTAAAAAGTAACAAAATTAATTATTCATATGCGGTTGACGTTATGCCTCCTCCTGAAAAAGTTGTTTTGTCTCTTATTTCTGAGACTGGTGATAGGCTTGAACCAGTTGTAGAAAAAGGAGCAAAAGTTTTATCCGGCCAAAAAATCGCAGATGCACAAACACGCCATTCGGTTCCCG
>JBHPNE010000031.1:0-9112 GCA_042562855.1 Elusimicrobiota bacterium | reverse complement strand
TAAGAAACAACGACTCTATTTCTTACGCTGTTTTTTCAGAGGCATCCAATATATAGTTCCCGCGGATGAATATAAAGGATATAAATTCCTGTTTTCTTCGAAATTAATATTGATTTTATCCCCAGGAAGAATTGAAAGCAGTTTAGATATTGAGTCGGGAGAATTAATATGAATACCTCTTGTAATTTCGCAATCTTGGTTTTCTGCCTCGTCCTTTACTAGTCTCTGAATAAAATTTATAGACTGTTCAGTAGCCTCCAAAGCTATTGAATGAATAATTTGTTCTAAAATATTATCTCCCCGCTCGTGAATTGCTTTTATTTCCTGTTCGATTTTATCCCCTATGGTTACAAAATACATCGTTGCCGCGATGTAATTGGCATTCTCTTTATCTTTAATAAATTCGTCGGGAATTTTGTCTTTAGGTTTCGTATCATATATTGCCGAAGGCATTACATAATCCTGCAACCTCAAAGACTCTGTCTGGACTCTCTCTTCGATCTCGGGTGTTATATCGGTTACCTGAGTGGTTTTTTTTAAGACCCTCAATATTTCTTTGCGCCTTAGATTAATTTTATAATTTTTAATCTTTTTCATGATTATTATTTTACAACATTCGGCGTTTTTAACATTCTTTTCGTTCTCTTAATTTTTTGCTGCTGCCATTCATAAACTATAGAACTGCAGACATATATGGACGAATAAGTACCGACAAATGCTCCTATCAATATAGCAAATGCAAAATCATGGATTACCTCACCGCCAAAGAAAAAAAGCACAACAGCAACTATTATTAACGTGAATGATGTTATCATTGTCCTGGAAAGAGTTTGGTTTATGCTTTTGTTTATAATGGCGCCTAAGTCTTCCTTTGCCAAAAATCTGATGTTTTCGCGTATACGGTCAAATATCACGATAGTATCGTTAACCGAATAACCGGCTATGGCAAGAAAAGCTGCTATAGCAGTTAACGATATTTCCTTATTGAATATTGAGAAAATACCGAAGACGATAAACACATCATGCATTATACCTATAACAGCAGATATACCCCAAACGCTCGAATGAAATCTAAAACCAACATAAATTATCATACCGACAAAAGCGAATAGAAATGCATAAAAAGCCTGTTTGCTTAAATGTCTGCCTACAGCAGGGCCTACATATTCGGCTCTATCGATTGAGAATTGATTATCCTTAAATTTGTCTTCTAAGACTTCAGATATTTTCTTTTCGAATTCCGATTCTTCTATGTCGGTCTGTTTGGTTCGTATTATGACAGAATGCCTGTCCACAGAGTCTCTTGAGCTTTGAAGTTCCACTTTTCCGATACCGCCCTCATCCATATACTTTCTCATTTCATCAAGATTAACTTGTTTTTCGAATCCGACCTGAACAAGGAGGCCTCCGCTGAAATCAATACCGTAGTTTGGGCCGCCTTTTATAATAAGCGATAATGCACCTGCAAGAATCAAGATACCTGAGAAAATAAAAAAAGCGTATCTTTTGCTCAAAAAATCAATATTAGTGTTTTGTAAAAATTTGAGTTGCACGGTTTCCTCCTGCTATATTTTTATAGTTTTAATGAATTTTTCCTGGAATAAAAAGTCGTAAATCATTTTAGTAAACACAATAGCCGTAAACATGCTGACCACAATACCGATCATCAATGTTACCGCAAAACCCTTAATAGGACCTGTACCGAATTGCAGCAAAAATACCGCAGCAATAAGCGTGGTTACGTTTGAATCCAATATTGTTTTAAAAGCCTTTTGATATCCGGCATCTAAAGCCAGCCTTGCAGTTTTTCCGGCTTTTAATTCTTCCCTTATGCGCTCTAAAATAAGCACATTAGCATCAACAGCCATACCAAGAGTTAGCACCATACCCGCTATACCCGGAAGACTCAATGTTGCATGGAAATATGCCATAATACCCAACACAACGAAAAGATTTATTAAAAGTGCCGTGTTCGCAATCAAACCGGAATACCCGTAGTATATTATCATGAAACCAAACACAGCAAGAAGAGCAATTATAATGGACGTTACTCCTGCATTTATGGAATCCTCCCCTAAAGAAGGACCGACGGTCCTTTCTTCAATTATCCTTACGGGAGCAGGCAGTGCACCGGCACGAAGTACTGTAGCTAAAAACTTTGCATCCTCCCCCGTAAAATTACCTTCTATTATTGCCCTGCCGTCAGGTATTCTTGAACGTATAATAGGAGCAGACTGAACAACTTCGTCTAACACTATGGCAAGATTTCTTTCGATATTAGCTTCTGTAACTTCTGAAAATATTCTTCCGCCCTCTTTATTGAATTCTAAAGAAACATGCGGATATCCGAACCCACTTTGATTGTCAAATTCGACTTTTGCATCCACAAGATATGCTCCTGTAAGTTCAGGAGTAGATTTAAGCAAAAAGTATTGTTTTTCTTTTCCGGGAAATATTTCGTATCCTTTCGGTATCATTTTAACTATTTCGGGATACTTGTCTATTTCATCCATCAATGCGCCTTTTTCTCGAATTTTTTCTGCAATGTCATTGATGGCTCTACTGTCATCAACTATACGAAATTCTAAAAGAGCAGTTTTTCCGATAAGCTCTTTGGCTCTTTTAGGATCTTTTATGCCGGGGAGCTGAACTACGATCCATTTATCTCCCTGAATTGCAATGAAAGGCTCAGCAACCCCGAACTGGTCGATTCTATTTCTTATAATTTCTTTTGCCCTGTCCAAAGCATCTTTTACATCCATTTGTTCTTCCACTTTCGTAGTATCCAGTTCAAGCAAAAGATGAGTTCCGCCTCTTAAGTCCAATCCGAGATTTAGGACTTTGTTTACCATTTTATCTCGCATTTTTTCCATTCTATCTCTTTCTACTTGAGGAGAGCGGTACCACTCAAACGTTGGATAAAGAAAATATGCGGCCAGACCAATCAGCACCACCGTAAATATTGCTTTCCACTGAATTTTTGACATTATAGTCCTCCCGGTTATATATTGCTAAACAATACTGATTCTTCAGTTTGTTTGATTGTTTTAAGCTTCTTTTTTTCTTCAGAGGTGAAAAAACCCTTGAACACCTCATTGGACATTATGAAAAAATATTCTTTTTTACCCCTTACTTTTTCTTTGATTTCTGCTTCTGTATTCTCTACAACTTTTTTATCCGCATAAAACCACAGGAAATTGCTGTAGTATGCAAACCAATCCTTTAGGGCAATAATATCTCCCTTTATTTCCTTTGCCTCGCTTAAAAACATCATATTCTTCACATAGTCACTGCTGTCTAAAGTTTTAGGCACTATGGGAAAAAATAAATAAGCTGCTGCTAAAACTGCCACAAGAGAGCTCAAAATAAATGCTGCTTTGATTTTTAACTTTTGAGCAAAGCTATCAAAGGTAACAGCTGTTATTATGGCAAAAGGAATATATAAAGGAACTAAATAGTGATACTGTTTTACCTTTGCTATTTGAAAAATAACAAAAGGAACAAAAGCCCATAACAGAATAAAAAGTATTTGAGCTCTATTCTGCCTATCATCGGTAAAATATTTTTTTACAAGTTTATAAATCCCAACTATAAAAAACGGTAGCCATGGCCAATAATTAGACAACAGTATTGAAAAATACCCATACCATGGATTTAATGAAGGATTTGATGAATAACTCTCCGGATATCCGCTGATCCCTGTCATTAAGGCTACACGAAAATACTGGTTCAAGAAAAATTCCCCATGCTTTATGTACATCGTTATATGCCAGGGAAATATTATCAAACCTGTTAATAAAATAGCGCCATAAAAATGGATATTTTTAAAAATATCGTACTCTTTTGAAAGAACAATATATGAAAAAACTATACAAAAAATAAAAAGACCCGGAATTTGCCTTGTCATTATTGCAAGACCGGCAAAAAATCCCATTAAATAATAAAAAGTAGGATTTTTTTCAGTTCTGGCAATCCAAAAAGCAAAAAGCGACAATGCGAAAAAGACAGCAAACGGACCGTCGGTTACAGCACTTCTTGCGTGATATACGTACTGCTGGGTAAATGTTAGCGTAATAGCTGCTATAAAAGCAAAATATAGATTAAAATACTTTGCACAGAAGAAAAACAGTGCCAATATACATAAAAATCCCAATATTGCCGAAGGCAAACGCATTGCGAATGTGTCAAATCCAAAGATCTTACCCGAAACCGCATTCATCCAGTAGAGCATCGGAGGTTTACTGGTGTGAAAATCCGGGCCAAATTGACTTCTTGGAGTAAGATAATCTCCCGTTCTTACCATTTCTCTTGCAACACCGGAATAATAACAATCATCCCCAGCAAGAGGTGATTCTGAAAGCCAGTTAAATATTGAAATACCCGCTACCAATGCAACAAATAAGAAAAGGAACCTTTTATTACTCAGGAATTGTTCAAAAATTTGCATCTAGAGCAATTTCCTTCCATTTATAGATAGTTCAAAATTACACTTCAAGAATTCCGCCGCACGTCTGCACATTATCATCCTAGACATGAATATTTCAAAATATTCCATAACCTCAGATATTTTAGTATCGATGGTCAGCTCAAGAAGGATTGTTTTTTTCTCTCCATCAACTTTCAGAAAAGATCTTTCAGCTGCATAATTCACTCTGTCGTGAATATCTAAGCCAATCATAGTGGGATTACGGACACGGTCTTTGTGAACATCGGATTTATCAGCCAATATTAAAGCAGCAGCAATCGGATTCACAGGTTCTCCTACTTCTTCTTCATGATTTCCTATTGCAGAAATAACTTGAGCAATCTCATCCGGTGTTGCGCCCATTTGAGCTAAAATTCTTGAAGATATCAATGCAGCCGACTGTCCGTGATCCTGCCTGTTTATGACATTGCCAATATCATGCAGATATCCTGCAATGGCCGCCAACTCAGGCAGCGGTTCTTTGTGGCCCAAATGCGTGAGCACATTGCGTGCCACTGAAGCTGCCAAGGCAACATGACGAAAGCCATGTTCAGTATAACCTACAGCGCCTAAGTACTCGTTTGCAGCCTCAATAAAACTATTAACAAGAGGGTTCTTCTTAATATCCTCAAGTTTTATTCCTGAATATTTGTGCTTTGTTTTCATTTATATTATTGTTTGACAACTTCAGGATTAACAGGTTTGTTTTCCGGAAGTACTATAGTGCCAATTGCCGATTTTGAGACCTGAATTTTCACATTTTCGGCAATCTTTAGCTCTATGATATCACCCTTAACTCCTGCTACTACACCGTGTATCCCGCCGGATGTGATAACCTTGTCGTCTTTCTTCAATGTATTAAGCATCTGCTGGTGATCTTTGGCTTTTTTCTGCTGCGGACGAATAAGAAAAAAGTAAAAAATAACAAATATTACGATCAACGGCAAAAAACTACCCATTGGATTTCCCTGTGCCGGTGCTTCAGCATAAAGGCTTGATGTTGAAAACAAAAATACTAAAAACAATACTAATTTAGAACTTATTTTTTCCATATAATTCTCCTAATTGCTGTATTTTCTAAAAAAATCCTTTTTAGCGTTTAAAAACTTGTCAGATTTTATAGAATTCCTTATATTTGCAAGCAATTTTATCATAAAATAAATATTATGTAAAGACAAAAGTCTTAAAACCAGGAGCTCTTGCGAACGAAAAAGATGGTTCAAATATGCCCTACTGTACCCTTTACAGGTATGGCAATCGCATTTGGGGTCCAACTTTGTAAAATCCTGCTTATATTCTGCATTGGCTATATTGACTTTTCCATTAGATGTGAATGCTTGCCCATTTCTCCCGTTTCTTGTTGGTAAGACACAGTCGAACATATCTATACCGCGCTCTACTGCATCCCAAATGTCCTCAGGCATCCCAACTCCCATTAAATACCTGGGCTTTTGTTCTGGAAGAAGTGAAGCTGTTTTGTCCAGCACAGTAATTAATTCATCCTTTGGTTCGCCAACAGACAGACCTCCAAACGCATACCCCGGAAAATCTATGTCCACGGTCTTATTTATACTCATCCGTCTTAAATCATCATAAACTGACCCTTGAATTATTCCAAATAATAGCTGCTGATGTTTAGATTTTTTTCTGATTTCGCCAAATTTGTCCTTACATCTTTTTGCCCAACCAACACTTAACTCCATTGACCTCTTCGCATAATCATAAGTGCAAGGGTATGGTGGACACTCATCGAAACACATTATTATATCAGCCCCGATTTTTTGCTGTATTTCCATTGATTTTTCAGGGGTGAAAAAATGCTTAGAACCGTCAATATGTGACCGGAACTCAACGCCGTCGGAATTTATACGCCTCAATGTTTTTAAACTAAAAATTTGAAAACCGCCGGAATCCGTAAGCATTGGCTTTTCCCAACCCATAAAATTATGCAGTCCGCCGGCTTTTTCAATTATTTCGGTTCCGGGCCTAAGGTATAAGTGATAGGAATTCCCAAGAATGATCTCAGCCCCGCTTTCAACTAACTCTTTATTAGAAATTGTTTTGACTGTTCCTTGAGTTCCTACGGGCATAAAAATCGGGGTGTTGATGATCCCTCGAGAAGTGGTGAGTTTTCCTAAACGGGCGCTGCATTGGGAAGATTTTTTTAAGAGTTCAAATGTGCCCATCTTCATAAGAACTTGCCTTTGTTTATGTATAAATCAAATTCACATTTTAATGCTTTACTGGCTTCATTACAAAATTTAATCCTTGATAAAAATATTTCAAAATATTCCATAACCGGACAAATTTTAGTATCTATATCAAGCTCTAAAGAAATTATCTTTTTTTCTTTATTTACCCGAAGGAAAGCTTTTTGGCAGGCATAATTCACTCTTGCATGAAGATCTAGCGATGCCACATCCTTTGTCCTAACGCGGGTATGATGTACATCAGTTTTGTCACCTAAAATCACAGCCGCTACTATAGGTGAAGGAATATCAACGTCTTTATCTTCATGACTGCCAATAGCGCTTATTATCTTAAATATCTTGTCATAGGGAATTTGAAGTTTTTCCATAATATCCAGGCTTAGTATTGCACCGTTTTGAGCATGATCGGTCCTTGATATCGCATTACCGATATCATGCAGGTACCCTGCAATTATTGCAAGATCAATTTCTTCCTGTGAGTAATCAAGATATTTTAAAACATTCCCTGCAATATTGGATGTTAATTCTGCGTGGCGAAATCCGTGCTCTTTATATCCGATAGCAGCAAAATTATTATCTGCAGCCCTTAAAAATGCCTGCACTTCATCAGATTTAATTATTGTGTGTATAATGCCTTTTTTGTCCATTTTTGCCTCATATTATTGCCATAGAATCACCGTATGAGAAGAAACGGTATTTTCTATCAACTGCATTTTTATATGCATTTAAAATATTTTTCCTGCCTGCAAAAGCACAAACCATCATTAACGGAGTGGATTGGGGCAAATGCAGATTTGTAATCATATTATCAGCAATTTTAAACCTATATCCGGGATAAATGAATATTGAAGTATGTTTTTTGCCAGGCTCAACTAAGTGGCCGCTTGAGCATTCCCCATTGGTTGCGGCAGATTCCAAAGCCCTGACCGATGTTGTCCCGACAGCTATTATTTTACCTTTTTTTTCTATAGTATGGTTAATGGTATTGGCACTCTTTTTTGATATTTCGTAATACTCAGGGAGCATCTTATGTTCACTTAAAATTTTAGATTTTATGGGCTTAAATGTTCCCCATCCGACATGCAAAACTATTTCGGCAATATTTACACCTTTTTGCTTTAACTTTTTTAATATATCATGGGTGAAATGGAGCCCCGCTGTAGGAGCCGCTATTGAGCCTTTGTTTTTAGAATACACAGTCTGGTATCTTTCTCTATCAAGATTTTTTGTATCGACATTGTCATTATCCCTTCGCTTAATATACGGAGGCAGGGGCATGTTACCATGCTTATGAAGAAACTTTAATAGCGAACTACCGGATAAGTTAAGTACAGTTTCTCCATTGTTTCTCTTTTCTGCAACAGTTCCGGTACAATTATCCTCGAATATTATTTTTTTCCCCACATTTAAACTGGGCTTTATTAAGACTTCATAAGTATTTTTCCTTACACTTTTAAAGGGATTTAAAAATAAAACCTCAACTTTACCTCCGGTTTCTTTTTTCCCATATAAACGGACGGGAATAACTTTTGTTCTATTAATAACCAGACAGTCACCGGAATTTAAATATTTGCATATATCAAAGAACTTTTTATGCTCAATTGCTCCAGTAGTTTTGTTTAATACTATCAGGTTTGAAGCGTCTCTGTTTTTCAGAGGCTTTTGGGAAATTAATTCTTTGGGTACAAAAAAATCAAAATCTTTGAGTTTATGTTCGGTTGTTTTATTCACTAATTATTTATTTCCAATTTTCCAGATCAGTTTTAGGATAAAAATATTTAAGGATTTTCTTATAAGATTTTCTTTCATTGGCCATATTCCTTGCGCTTGTTTGACACATACCGACACCGTGTCCCCAGCCATATCCAGAAAAAATAAAAGAGTCGCCTTTTTTAGAAATTCTTTTTATCATTGTACTTTTTATCTTCCAATAACCTATTAGTTTTCGGAATTTAACAGCGGGAATAACAGTTTTGCCTCGTCTTTTTTTGGTTATTATTGCAATATTCTTTGCTCTACCGGAGCGGGTTTTACCTGATTTTTTGATTTTTTTTATCCTTCCAACGTTGTACCCTGCTGCATTAAGTCTTTTTTCTATAAAATCAGCTTTAACCGTAGATTCCCAATAGTCTTTTGAACGCTGATTTGCATACTTTATTCTTTTAACGGTGAGATATTTCGGGGCTTCCCATCCCCATACGTTTTCCGGACTTGCCGTACGCCCACCGCTTGAACCATGATATAACGCATTTATCGGTTCTCCTTCATAGGCCAGTATTTCGCCCTTTGTTTCATCAACTGCAGAGTTTGAACGCTCATCCTCTGCGCTTTTTCCTCCATAAATCTGACAATGTGTTGTATCGCACAAATTAAAACCTTCCTCTGAATGCCTGTCATAATTTCTTAAAGCGTAGGTACGGCTTACAACAGCCTGCGC
>JBHPNE010000030.1:0-9175 GCA_042562855.1 Elusimicrobiota bacterium | reverse complement strand
TAGGCCGGCTATATCAACATTTCTGTAACGTATCGTTATTGTTATTTCTTTTTCAGGTTGTAAATTTTTATTATTTGTCATCTCGATACCTATTGCCGTACGTTGTATGCTTGCTTGATTTGAGCCTGCCACCGTATCCGTTGATAATGTTAGTACAACATCTTCTGCAAATGTTCCTGATTCGACTTGGGCCTCAATTTTGCCGGTTTCGGGGAGGATTTCTAAAGTGCCTGACCCACCTTTAGCTATTAGTTCGCTGTCAGTATAAGTGTATGGTTCTATAAATCCAACAAGAATTTCAGAAGCAGTATTTGAAATTGATGACCAGTTATTTCTCTCGTCACTATGCCAAATAACAAAATACATTGTTACATCCGCTGTTAAATTAGTTACTGTATAAGATACCGATGTTTGCGGTGGAACTCCGTTAGTTGAAATAATTATTTGTGCTGAATCTTTATTCCAACCGCTATTGGACGTAGAATATTGTATTCTGAATTCTGATCCTGATGATAAAGTATTGTTTATATTATCATCGCCAGGCGTTGACCATGTAAGATCTATCTCTAACGGCAACGTTCCATTAGAAGCTGCTAAATTTGTAACTGCTGCAGGAGGAGTGACATCAACTTGAGCCCAGGCGGTTGCACCGTTTGACACGTCAGCCCAATTGTGCGAATCATCCATATACCATATTCTCATATAGTATGTTTCACCCGGGGTTAATCCTGTTAAAGTACGGAATGCCGGGAAATCAGGCAGTGTTCCGACCGCGGAAACACTTATTTGAGCAGACGCCGTTGACCATTCCAAAGGAATAACTGATTCTTTTTGTATAACAAATTGGGAATCTCCGAGGAATATACCGCTTGAATCATCATCGCCCGGCGTAGTCCACGATAAATAGATTTCTCCCTCGGTACCACCAATTTGAGCAACTAAATCTGTTATTATCCGAGGCGGCGTGTCATCAACCAATTGTGCCCAAGCCGATACTGTATCCGACCACACTGAGTAATTATTGGATTCATCAACACATTGTACTCTTAAAAAATATGTAACGCTTGGGATTAAACCCGTAACAGTTTTGGCAACAGGAGCAAATGGTATCGTGCCATCTGCAGGCAATACCGTTGTACCGTAAGTTCCCGTTGACCAATCTGCTGAATAACTTGAATGCTGAATAATGTATACTGATCCTGATGAAAGTACATTTGTCCAGTTATCATCACCGGGTGATGACCAGAACAAATCTATTTCTCCTCCACTAACTCCAGTAAGAGCGGTTATAGTATCTAATTGACCTACCTGTGCAGGAGCAGTAAAGTCTATTTGCGCCCAATTCGTTGCTCCGTTTGAAATTTCTGCCCAATTACCTTTTTTGTCAGCATGCCATATTCTGAAATAATATGTATCTCCTCCCGTTAAGCCCGTTACGGTATATGATACAGGAGTGTGAGGTGTAACACCGAACGTTGAAATTTTTACTGTATCCGTTGTTGAGTTATGGTCCCATACGTCTCTTGGCCATGTTGATTTTTGTATCGCAAATTCTGCTCCGCTGGCTAAAGCTATTTCCCAACCGTTATTGCCGGGCATATCCCAGGTAAGATCTATTTCTCCTTCGTCAACACCAGTATTTGCCGAAAGGTTTGTTATATCTGCCGGCGGCACTAAATCATTCTGTGCCCATGTAGAAGTACCGTTTGAAGAGCCGGACCAGTTTTCCAACTCGTCTGCATACCATATTTTCATGTAATATGTATCATTTAAAGTTAATCCTGTTAATGTGTACGAAACATAAGTTTTCGGAATTACTCCGTGTGACGACACGGTGATGTTTTGGTCCGAATCCTTATCCCATCCACCGTCCCAACTTGAATGCTGTATTGTAAATTGTGACCCTGAAGACAGTGTTTTTTCCCAATTATTATCGTCACCGGGAACGGCCCAGCTTAAATTTATTTCGCCGTCATAAATACCCGGTTGTGACGTGAGTGTAGTAACATCGGAAGGGGGAATCTGGTCATACTGAGCTCGGGCAGTGATAGTACTGGACCCATCAGACCAATTGGGAACTTCATCCGCATACCATATTATAAAATAGAACAATTCATCGCTTGTTAAACCGGTTACAGTATAAGAAACTAAACTCGCAGGCTCCACACCCGAAGTTGAAATTGTAATTTGAGCACCATTTCTGTTCCACGTCCCAACAACTGTTGAGTATAATATTTTAAATTGCGACCCTGTAGAAAGTGTATTTTCCCATACATCGTCGCCGGGTAAAGACCATTCAAGATAAACCTCACCTTCAAATTCGCCGGTGAGTCCTGTAAGATCTGTAATCCTTGCCGGAGCGGTTACATCGACCTGTGCTTGTGCAGTTGCAGTATTTGAAAGACCTTGTGACCAGCGCCCTGCTTCATCAACATGCCATATTTTGAAATAATAGATAAGTCCGGGAGTCAGATCTGTAACAGTATATAACACTTGCGTTAAAGGTGTTTCACCTGATGCATATTCCCAAATAGTTGCGTCCACAGAAGTGGTTGACCACGTCACATCCGGCCACGTTGAACGTTGTATTACAAATTGAGAAGTATAATCAAGAGGTTCAGAAGATCCTATATCGTCCGTAGGCGCGCTCCACGATAATCTTGCTTGTCCCTCAGAAAAACCAATATTTGCATCCAGATCCGTTACTGTCGAAGGATCTGTAACATCATAACTTGCAGCCCAGGTCGATGTAATATTTGAACTATCGGACCAAAGCTGATAATCATCTGCATACCAGATCTTCATAAAATAAGTAGTAAGTGGATCCAGCCCCGTAACAGAATATTTTACATATTCATGCGGATGTGTTCCTGATGTAGAAACTGTCCTTGTATATTCTGCAGCTGTTGCTGTCGTCCATTCTACTAATTCCCACGTTGAATACTGTACTTTGAATACTGTTCCTTGAGATAAATCATTATTCCATCCGTCGTCCCCTGGAGTATTCCAAGATAATTCTATTTCTCCGCCCAAAAGTCCTTGAGTAGAACTTAAATTTGTTACTGCCTCCGGCTCCGTAACATCTTTCTGAGTCTGACCCGTAGTAATATATGACATATCAGACCAGTTTTGGGACTCATCCATATGCCATATTCTGAAATAGTATGTTTCATCTCCCGTTAATCCTGTTATCATATTCGAAACTGTTGTATGAGGACTTACCCCATTAGTAGACACTATTACAACATCTAATGACGCTGTTGACCACACAACAGTATTCCAGGTTGAAGGCTGTATTGCAAACTTTGATCCTGTCGACAAAGTATTTTCCCATATATCATCACCGGGCATAGTCCAGCTAAGATTTGCTTCTCCTTCTAAAACGCCTGGTTGCGCAGAAAGCATTGTTATTAATGCCGGAGGTGTCACATCAACCTGTATTTGAGCAAAAGCTATATTTGAAATATCAGACCAATTTTGGGATTCATCCATACACCATACGCTAGAATAATACCACTGATCGGGAACTAAACCCGTAATCGTATGCCAGACCGTTGTCATAGGAGAAACACTATTTGTCGAAATAGTTATTTGTGCCGAACTTGTTGAAAATTCAGCTAACCATGAAGAATATTGTATTTTGTATATAGATCCTGTTGATAACGCCTTTTCCCAACCATCATCGCCCGGAGAATACCAGCTCAAGTCCATTTCGCCTTCAATTGATCCGGTATATGTGGAAAGATTTGTTATTCCTGCCGGCGGTTTTGAATCTTCAATATAAACGGACTGAATAGTTGACCAATCTGATTTTGCAAATCCTGTATCAATTGTTCTTACCTGCCAATAATATGTAGCTTCATTTTTCAGACTTTCAAAAACAATGCGCACGCCCTGCTGAGAACTGTCAAGTTTTGATTGAGGATAATTGCCCATAAAAGGTGTCATCCCTCTGCCCGTTGACGGAGATATTATCCAGTTTTGCAGATTACCCGTAATTGATTCGCTTGCCATTCTTATCTCATAGTGTAAACCGTCCGGAGGTGTTCTTGTATCAGAAGCGCTGTCCCACTTTAGTTCAAGTTTTCTAATCGGTCTTTGAAATGAATAAGAGAAGTTAGTCGGAGCATTAGGAGCAACATTTGCATCAGCTCCTATGTTCCTGTATATTCTTGTAACAGTTTCTGAAGACAACACCCCTGTGACTCTGTTACCAGATAACGCAAAATCCAACGCTCCATCGTTATCGTAGTCACCAAATACTACTGCTCCATCACTCAATGTTTCTATCAATAGCCCCGCATCTTCAAAAAGTCCTGTATTATTTCTATACATCCTTGTAATTTTGCCTGTTAAAAGATCTGTCCTTCCGCAAACAACAAGATCCAAATCCCCATCTGTATCATAATCACCCCATGATACACTGCCTCCTTGGCATCCTTCTAATGGCGCATTTATATCATTGAAAGTGAGATTATCATTCCTATATATACTTGATACTCCTGTAGTAGCTGTAGTATCTGTTGATCCACAAATAGCAAAATCCAAATCTCCGTCATTGTCATAATCGCCCCACGCTAGAGATCCGTTGTACATAGGTACTAATCCGGCTTCAATATCCGTGAATGTATCATCCCCATTGTTCTCATATATAGTGGATATATCTGATAATACACCGCCGTTACCGGCAATCGCAAGATCAAGATCTCCGTCATTATCGTAATCCCCCCAAGCCAATGAGCTCTGGTAAACTCCCTGAAGTATTGCATTTATGTTTGTAAATGTTCCGTCCCCATTATTTTTGTAAATATATGATACCACCAAAACTCCTCCTACAGCAGCATCTCCGCAAATAGCAAGGTCAATATACCCATCGTTATTATAATCTCCCCAAGCTAACGAGCCTTGCGCAATCCCCGCAATTGACGCAGAAGATTCTTCTACAAACACCTCGTTGTCATTCCTATAAATACTTGATATTCCAGCAGTTGCTAAAGGATCCGTTGATCCACAAATAGCAAAATCCAAATCTCCATCATTATCGTAATCCCCCCAAGCTGCTGACGGATTTATAAATCCTACAATTCCTGTATTGATGTCAGTAAATACCCCACTATCGTTCTTATAGATAGTCGTATTTGTTACACTAGTCGTACTAGTTGCACTTAAACCTGACACCAATAAATCCAAGTCATTGTCATTATCGTAATCTCCCCATGCTATTGCAGAATTAACAAATCCCGTTAAACCCGCACCGATTTCCTGGAATAGAATATTGGCATGTGCATAGCCTGTCGCAGTGTTTGAAATTTCAGATAAATTTTGGAATTCGTCATAGTGCCATAATTTAAAGTAATATGTATCATTAGCTAGTAAACCTGTTACCGTGTATGAAACAGCCGATGCCGGTGTAGCTCCACTTGTAGGAATTGACCGCTGTATGGAAGCGGTAGACCATTGCACCATATCATCCGTAGAATATTGTATTACAAATTTTGAACCTTCATTTAAAACATTTTCGTTGTCATCATTTCCAGGAGCACTCCATTGTAATATAATATCTCCTTCCTGATATCCCACGAATGCTTCCAAATCTGTAACTTTACCCGGCTCGGTAACATCCACTCTTGCAGACACGGAATCCGACATGATTGAATAATTATTTTGAGCATCAACATTCCATAGCCTCAAATAGTATGTGGTAGAGATATCTAATCCCGTAACAGTGTAATAAACTGTGGTTAACGGCATTACTCCGTCAGTAGATACTTTTACTTGTGCAGAATTTGTTGACCACGTTATATATTGCCAGGTTGAATGCTGTATCAGAAATTGTGAACCTGTTGAAAGAGGAACATACCACTCATCGTCACCCGGAGCCTGCCAACTTAGATCTATTTCCCCGCCTAACGTACCGGGTACTGCAAGCAACGTAACCTTAGCCGGCGAAGAAATATCCACTAATGTCTGGGCGGTAGCAGTATTTGAGATCAGTGACCAATTTAAGAATTCGTCTGCATGCCAAATTTTAAAATAATATGCTGTATCAGAGTTTTCAACATTATGCATGTATGACACTAGTGTTCCCGTAGCTACACCAAATGTTGATACGACTACTTGCGCATTCTCATAATCCCAGGTTAATTCTGTCCAAGTTGTGTATTGAACTCTAAATTGCGAACCTAAAGGCAGGGGATCATCATATCCATCTCTTCCTGGCACACCCCAAGATAAAAGAATTTCTCTTGGATGAGGGCCAACGCTTGCAGAAAGATCAGTTACTTGACCTGGAGAAATATCATCAATTTGCGCCCAGGTTGTAGCAGTATTTGAAATATCAGACAAGTTTTCTGCTTCATCTGTATGCCAAATCTTAAAGAAATAAGTTGAACCTGCATTTAAACCCGTAACAACATGGGAAACATAAGTTAAAGGAGTTATTCCTTGGGTAGACACTTCTACCTGTGCAGAAGCTGTTGACCAGCTAAAACTCACTGTTCCCGTATCTTGTACTGTCGAATATGTTGAATAAAACACATCAACCCAGCTTGAATACTCTACTGCATACCATGTTGAATATTGAACTGCAAATTTCGAACCTGTTTCTAAAACTCCAGTAATACCATCATCACCAGGAATATTCCATTTAAGTATTGCTTCTGATCTATTATCGCCAGGAAACCCTACAAGCCCGGTTACAGCAGCAGGGACATGAATATCCGGAACATAGAATGAAGTTGCAGCAAGACTTGATTTTGCAAAACCTGTATCAATTGATCTTACATTAGAATAATAAGTAGTTTGACTCGCTAAAGATGATTTATTAATATTCACACCTAATTGCAGCGGACTACTGCTAACAACGCTCGGTGAATACTTACCAAAAAACGGACTTGTTCTAAGGCCATGATCCATAGATACAATCCAGAAAGTAGGATTTTCATTATATGGACGAGTCGCAATTCCAATCTCATAATATAAACCGTTTTGGGGGGTTTCCTCCAATCCTGCTGAGGGCGGATTCCATCTAAGTTCAATCCTTTGAGAAGCTGTACTATATACAGCAGTAAAATTCTCAGGAGGACTGGGCGAAACATTTTCATCCGCCCCGTCATTTCTATAAACCTTTGTAATTATTGTCGATGAATCAATCCATCCACAGTATGCAATATCTAAATCCGTATCATTATCAAAATCTCCCCATACTGCATTCGCTTGATAAACTTCATCAAAGCCTGCGTTTTTAATTTGAAATACATCATTGCCCATATTTCTTGCAATAACCGAAATTCTATTTTCATCTTGTGTATATCCAAACATTGCAATATCTAAATCACCGTCATTATCATAATCTCCTAACGACAATGAACCCTGACTAAATCCGTCATCTACACCCAATAATTCAACAAAATCATATTCACCAAATGTCCCGCCCTGATTTCTATAAATACGAGAAATCTTTTTTAATGGGGAAGGAGTTTTTTCTCCGCATATAGCTAAATCAAGATCGCCATCGTTATCATAATCTGCCCAAGAAACAAAACCTTCTGATACTCCAATAATAAGCATAGAAGCGTCAACAAAAGCGTTATTATTGTCGTTACGATAAATCGTGGAAATATAATTACCACAAATCGCTATATCAAGATCTCCGTCGCTATCATAATCTCCCCAATCAATTATGCCGTTAACTCCCCCTGAAAGAGCTGCGGTAACGCTTACAAAATTATTACCTCCGTCATTTCTATAAATCGTTGTATTAATTTCGCTACAGACCGCTAAGTCTAGATCTCCATCGTTATCGTAATCTCCCCATTTCACATCCCCGTTATATATTCCGGTAAGCCCCGCTGATATGTCGCTGAATACATTATTAGTATTTTTAAATATCTTTGTGGTTGCTACAGGTGGTAGTAAACCACTGGTTCCGGAAATAACAACATCCAAATCTCCGTCATTATCATAATCTCCCCAATCCATTTGGCACATATACACATTGGATATTCCTCTGTTCCCAAGATTGGTGAAATTTCCCAAACCATCATTTGAATATATTCTAAACTGTTCCTGAGGAGAAGGTAATTCTGCTGTTTGCCCGCTTACAGCTATATCTAAATCACCGTCACTATCAAAATCCACCCATTCAACATCTCCCATGTAAACTCCGGTTGCAGCAAAAGCAGTATATTCATTGAATAATACATTTTCATGAGCCCATGCAGTTGCAGTGACAGATATTTCTGACCAGTTTTGCGCTTCGTCTACATGCCAGATTTTAAGATAATGTGTTGCTGAAGGATATAGCCCGGTAATTGTATAGTAAACTCTCGTCCCAGGCCTGACACTATCTGTTGATACTTCCACTGTATCAGAAACAGAAAACTTGTCCCAAGTTATGCTAGCCCATGTGGAATACTGGATTTTAAATTTCGAACCGGGATCCAACTCTCTTTCCCAATTATGATCTCCCGGGACAATCCAGTTGAGATCTAGTTCTCTTCTAAGGTAACTTGTGTATGCATTAAATTGAGTAACAGCAGCCGGCGGCTCATTATCAATTTGCGCCCAAGTTGTTGCTGTATTGGACATCACCGCCCAATTACCGGCTTCATCAGCAATACATATGTTTAAATAATATGTAGTTCCGTTTTCTAATTCTGTGATTGTTCTGGTTAAAGGTGTGTTAGGGAGTACCCAATTTGTCAAAGGCTCAATATACTGAGCCGAACCCGTAGAAGGTTGTACACCCGGCAATTTCGTATGCATAATTCTCAATTCACCGGATAAAATCTGTCCCGACATTTCATCATCGCCCGGGGATGTAAAACTTAAAATTACATCACCCTCAATCGTTCCGGGTTCTCCATATAAATCTGTAACCTTAGCAGGTGGTGTTGAATCAAATTTTGCCCAGGTTGTTTGAGCATTTGATATCTCTGACCAGTTTGGCACCTCATCTGAATGCCAGATACGTAAATAATATGTTACTCCGGGATCCAGCCCTGTTAATGTATAATAAACCGTCGTTGACGGCGTTACGCCATTTGTTGATATTCTTATAGTGTCCGTTGTTGAATCATAATCCCATACGTCTCTTGGCCATGTTGATCTTTGAACAACAAAACTTGATCCTGCAACTAATGCATCTGTCCAACCATCGTCACCAGGCATGTTC
>JBHPNE010000003.1:0-76138 GCA_042562855.1 Elusimicrobiota bacterium | reverse complement strand
CTGAACCTCTGAATACTCCTTCTAAACTTACGCCCATTATAAGATTACCATATCCATTATTCATATAAATTCGTGTTTCGCCAGACTGGTATCCAGGGATTAGACCTGTAGTCCCGCAAATGGCAAGATCAAGATCGCCGTCATTATCACAATCTCCCCATGCAAGCGACGATTCAATATACTGCGGCAGAGCAATAGATGTTTCTGCAAAAACTCCATTGCCATCGTTCTGGTAAATTCCTGAAAACGCTAAACCTACCAAAGTTTGTCCGCTAAGCGCTAAATCCAGGTCACCGTCATTATCATAATCTGCCCAGGCCAATTCACCGTTATATATGCCCGTAATACCTGCTTCTATATCAACAAAATTATTATTTCCGTCATTTCTGTATATCTTAGTAATTATATTTAAGCCCAAATTTTCCCTGGCAGTATTACCGCAAATTGCCAAATCAAGATCACCGTCAGAATCATAATCTCCCCAAGCCAGACAACCATCTCTTACACCGGTTAATTCCCTATCATTTCGTATTGTTTCGCCAAGGGTTAAAATATTTGCCCAAGCTGATGCCGGATTTGATTCATCAGACCAGTTACCAACTCCATCCATATACCATATCCTGAAATAATACGTTAATCCTGCTTCCAAATCGCTCACCGTATATGACCCGGACCCGGACTGGTCAACTCCAGATGTTGATACAATAATCTGAGCGGAACTTGTAGACCAAACTATACCGGAAGAAGAATATTGAATCCTGTATTCTGAGCCGGGACCTAATACTCCATCGATACCATCATTGCCCGGGGTATTCCAAGCTAAATCAACTTCTCCCTGGAAATAACCCTGACTTGCTTCAAGTGTAGTCACAGCTGAAGGATCTATTGAATCTGCTTCAACAACAGCATTTGCTATATTTGAAATATCTGACAGATTGCCTGATCCGTCTCTATGCCATAAGACAAAATAGTATGTTGTATTCGGAAAATAATCCTGAAGTATCAGATCATAGTTTACATACTCACCTGGATTTACAGCTTGAGCCTCTTCAACGGTAACATCTACAGAATTTATATCCCATCCACCATTCCAACTTGAATACTGTATTAAAAATTCTGATCCCGTTCCTAACACACCATTCAAGCCGTCATCACCCGGTGACGGCCATGCTAAAAATATTTTCCCTCCGTAAAACTTTGGATCTGCAGTTAAGGCCGTCACGCCGGCAGGAGCAGATGTATCAACACCTGTTATTGCATTTGTAGTATTATAGACCTCGGACCAATTATCTGCTTCATCTGAATACCATATTGCAAAATAGTAGGTTGTATATGAACTCATTCCTGAGAAGATATGTGAAACAATTGTTTCCGGAGGAACTGATTGCGTTGAAACCATTATTTGTGCTGAAACTGTTGAAAAACTTGCCCCGACCCAAGTTGAATACTGTATTTTATATTTTGAACCATAAACAAGAGTCCCTTCAAGGCCGTCATCTCCCGGTGTACTCCATGACAAATCAATATCCAGACCATACTGGCCAGTAGATGCATAGAAATGAGAAACTGGTGCTGGTGCATGTACATCTGATATGTAGACAGACTGTTCAGGTGACCATTCTGACTTTTCGAAACCAGTATCAATAGAACGGACTTGCCAATAGTGAGTTTTCTCACTTATTAGACCCTCGTAGTCAACATTTATCCCGGGAGAGCCATATTTTATTCTGCTCTTTGGATAATTTCCCATTGTAGGAGATACACCTTTACCTACTGACGGAGATATTATCCATGTTTTTAAGGAATCGCTTAATGGGTTTGTCGCCATTCGGATTTCATAACACAATCCATCAGGCATAGTCTCTGAATCCGTCCCGTCTGCCCATCTTAATTCAAGTTTTTTCGTATCTTGATTGTATGTAGAACTGAAATCCGAGACGGGAGCAGTCGGCGTTGAATTTTCTATCTGTCTATACCCGGTAAAAATTTTTGAATAAGCTCCGGACCCATCATAACCGCAGACAGCTATGTCTAATACGCCATCATTATTGTAATCCCCAAATTCTATATCTCCTTGTTTTACTCCACTAAAATTGCTTCTTGTGTCATCAAAATTTCCGTTTGTGTTCCTATAAATTGTTGAAACATAGCCATCATCAGTTTCACCGCATATGGCAAGATCAATTTCACCGTTGTTATCAAAGTCTCCGCATGATAACGACGCTTCGCTGAATCTTTTAATAGAACCACTAGACATAAGTTTAAAAGTACCATTGCCATTATTTCTATATAATCTTGATTCTCTTTCAGAATATTCAGCTTCTCCGCAAACGAATAAATCTAAATCCTTATCGTTGTCGTAGTCAAACCATACCAAAGCACCGTTCCCCCATCACTTCATCTCCACTAACATTACTCTCAATATCAACAAATTCCCCATTCCCTTCATTTCTATAAATTCTGGTTAGTTTGGATGAATCAGTATTACCGCATAATGCAAGATCTAAATCGCCGTCTTCATCGTAGTCGCCCAATGCCAGATCGCCATGACTCACATTAGGAAGATTGACAAAAATATCGTTAAATATTCCTTCGTCATTCCTGTAAATTTTTGTAACCCTATCATCCTCTCCTGTTCCCGTAGTTCCGCAGATTACCAAATCCAAATCACCGTCGTTATCGTAATCGCCCCACTCACTAGATGCATCCCTAACTCCTATAATACTGGAATTTGTATCTTCAATAAATGTCCCGTTATTATTTAAATAAAGTTTTGTTGTATAATTCCCGATGAAAGCTCTTCCGCATGCTATAAAATCAAGATCGCCGTCATTATCGTAATCTCCCCAACTTACGTCACCGTGTGACAATTCCTCAATATTTGCCCCAATATCATTAAAGTCGCCGCTTCCATCATTTCTATATATCCGAAGTTTTGAAAGCATGAATGATTCCTCACCGCCTACAATTAAATCCAAATCGCCGTCGTTATCGTAATCGCCCCAAGCTAATGAGCCAAATCTTGCACCATGTATGGATACCGAACTTTCCAGGAAAGTGTGTACCTGTGCAACAGATACTGCAATAATCGATTCATCGGACCAATTAGGAGATTCCCCATCTGTACCTTCATCAGCACACCAAATTTTAAAATAGTGGTCTACATCAACCTCAAGACCTGTTATTGTATGATATGCAGGAGTGCCAGAGCTAAACACCTTAATTGGAGCTACCGTCTGAGCTAAATCTTTTGACCAGGGTCCTTCTGATGATGTAGACCGCTGGACTGCATAAACGCCCCCGGTACTAAACGGTGATTCAGAATTGTAATCATCGGAAGGTGTTAACCATCGTAAATCTATAGATCCTTCTGCAGCACCCGGATATGCCGTTAATACCTCTATTGCAGCGGGCTTATAAATATCAAAATGTCTTGACTGCATCGCTGACCAACTAGATCTAAGAAGACCACTATCTACTGTTCCAACCTGCCAATAATAAGTAGTATTATTAATAAAACTTTCAGCGCTAAGACGGTAACCAAGCTGCAGCGGTGAACTACTGATATATCCATGGAAACAGTTGCCCACGAATGGTGTTTTACCTTTACCAGCGCCTGATGTAACTAACCAATTTCCTACACCATCTGTAGTTGGTATCGAAGCAATTCGAATATCATAATTTAATCCTTGCGGATAAAAAACTCCTGCATCCGAACCTGCATCCCATCTAAACTCAAGTCCAGTACTGCTACTATACTCAAGCGAAAAACCTGAACTAGGGGCATTCGGTACTGAATTTTCTACCACTCCGTCATTTTCATAAATATCTGCTTTTGCTTTATATTGATACCCACTATAAGCTTGACCGATAACAAGAAGGTCCAAATCGTTATCATTATCGTAATCACCAAACCTGATACAACCATTTCTAAAATTTTCTATACCAAGATTTAATTCATCCTCAAAACCACCGGCATGATCATTTCTGTAAATTCTTGTTGTAGCACCGTAGTAGGACACATCTCCGATAACAGCAAGATCCAGCCATCCGTCATTATCATAATCCCCCCAAGTAATTGAAGCATAATCTAAGCCTATAAAATCATGAGTCTGAGAGAATGACCCTGAATCATTTGTATATATTAGAGTTTTTTTGTTGTAATAATAATTTCCAGAAACTGCAATATCGAGATCTCCATCGCTATCATAATCGCCCCATGCTAAATCTCCTTGATACCCTCCATATTTTCTAATATAATCACTTCCACCAATAACTCCACTGTTATTTTTGTATATATAGAGATAGCTGTGCCAGTAATCTTGCCGTCCAGAAATCGCTAGATCTAAATAACCATCATTGTTATAGTCCCCCCATGCAATCGATCCTAAACCAACGCCTACCAAATCAACATTTGTCAAAACAAATGTTCTCTCAGAAGAGTATTCGTCATAACAATTCTTATATATTCTCGTTATACCACCATAAGAAGAATTTGCATCCTCCCCAGTTATAGCAAAGTCAAGCCAGCCATCATTATTGTAATCTCCCCACCTAACATCCCCTTTATAAGGATTCAAATTTCCTTCAACGGGAATAATTTGTCCTGAAAAAACTTCTGCATTATTGGTGTAAATATGCAGTTCAGCGTTATCATCAGAATCTCCTAATAGTCCGCATGCAATTAAATCTAAATCACCGTCATTATCATAATCTCCCCAATCCAATGATCCACTCCTCAATCCTGTATCGCCACTGCTTAATTCTATTCTTGTAAACGTACTACTTCCATCATTACGGTATATATCAACCGCAGCAATCGTATCCCAGCTAGAACAATTCACCATAAGACCGCATACTGCTACATCTAAATCACCATCACTATCATAATCACCCCAGGCTGCCTCTGGGTAATCGCTATATGCATTACCCTCGACAGTTCCCATGCTTGATACTGCCAAAGAAAAGGAGGCTTCAAGCGTTTGTATTTGGAAAAAAATGCAGAAAACTATTGCAGAAAAAGCCAGAATTACACTTTTTAACAATACTCTTGTTTTAGGAATGATGGGTACTTTTTGTTTTATCATATCTTTATAATTATAAATGTCCTGCAATAAGCAGAATACAAAAATACTCAACATAGAATCTGTTAAGTTTCACAGCAATAGTCTGATAATACAGTTTGCTAAAATCGTCAAGACAAAATTTCCAATTTTTAATTCATTTTTAACCCATATTTTGTTTTGTAAAAAACTCAATTTTTGTTTGCACCTATTATTACTAAAATGTGGTGAAAAACAAAAAAATAATATGTGAAATTGTTGTAAAATTCAAAGCAAAGTCAAAATTTAATGATTGCAGTTTTTTGCCAAAATTTTGCATATTTTCATTTATTTTTATAAAAAATACTTAAAATTAAAGGCATATTTGGCTAATTTATGGCCAAAAGAGTTAATTGATTTAAAATGGGATATTATGTATAATACGTAGTGTTTTTAAGAACTAGGCGCCCATAGCTCAACTGGATAGAGCGTCTGACTACGAATCAGGAGGTTAGAGGTTCAAATCCTCTTGGGCGCGCATTAAAACCGATGAAATATCAAAGAAGTTCTAAAGATACTGGTACTAAATTTATAAAAGAAGCGATAAAAGAAGCCAAAAAAGCAAAAAACAGGGGCGAGGTTCCGGTAGGGGCCGTAATAGCTGCTAACAGCAAAATAATATCCAGGGGATATAATAAAAGCATCGCCTTGAATGATCCTACTGCCCATGCAGAAATAATTGCGTTGCGAAAAGCTTCTAAGAAAATTGGAAACTATAGATTAAAAGATTGTAAGCTGTATGTTACTGTGGAGCCGTGTCCGATGTGTGCAGGTGCCGCTGTTTGGGCTCGTGTTTCAGAAATAGTTTTTGGCGCATTCGATAAAAAAGCAGGCGCATGCGGCTCTGTGCTAAATATTTCAGATAATAAAAATTTAAATCATAGAATTAAAGTAACCGGCGGCGTTCTTGAAAAAGAGTGCCGTACTTTGATGCAGAAGTTTTTTAGAAAAAGAAGGAAATTATCACCGGGGGTGAATAGGTCTCGACGAGGGTAGTTGACGCACAGGGGGCAGGTCCGAGTTGGTCGAAGGCTCGGTATAAATCGACCAAACTAAAAACGGCAAAAAATTAATGCCTGTTGGCAACAGCTTCGGATTTTCCGGAGTTATGCCACTGGCTGCTTAACGCAGCCATGCTTTACTTCCGACATCCACTAGGGAGATAAAGCATCAAGAGTGGGTTAGTTATGTTCAGCATGTTCCGTCTGAATTTAATGAAACAATAACGGAACTAGTCTTAGAGTGATCTTGTTGGAAAGCAGCTTTAAGACAAAAAACATTTCCAACTAAACCTGTAGGAACCTGACTGAAATACTTTCGGACGCGGGTTCGATTCCCGCCACCTCCATAATTTACTATGTTAAAGAAAAAATATTTGAAAATCATTTTTCCAATATTTGCCGTTTTGTCTGCGTGTTTCAGCCCGCTACCCGCTGAGACAATTAAAGACGTACGCACAATTTTCGACGGAAGATCACTAAAACCGATAGAACTATATTCTTACGGCCGTTACAGTTATTTTTCCGTCAGACAAATAGCAGATGTTTTCGGAATAAGCACCCAATGGCACCAAATATCTGAAAAAGTTTCTTTAAGAAAAGACAATAAAACAATAGACATCTTTGCAAAAAGCACTAGAGTCCATTTTGATGGACAAAAAAAACGCCTTCAGGCACCGGCCCGCCTCAAAGATAATGACATACTAATCCCCGTGGAATTTATTTTGTCCAATTACTTCATGGACTTTACCAGGACTAAAATTTCTTTCAACGAAAAATCATACATTTTAAAAATCGTGAGAAAAGCAAATGTCAGAGTATCCAAGATTTCAAGCCGTCAGGATTTTACCAATATCTCAATACAGATGTACGGGGATATTTCATACAGATGGGGCCATGACACTAAAGAAGATGAAAAAGCAGTATTTATTTCATTTGCACGCGGCATTACAAGGTCCGGCAAAATCAAAGTCGGGGACGGAACTGTAAGAAAAATTTCTCTTTCCAACAACGGCCGGCAGGCCGAAATAAATATTGATTTAGAAGATAGCACTGAAGATGCCGAGCTTGAGGAGATTAAAACTAGTAAAAATTTAAAAACCTTGATTTTAAGAATTCCAAGAAATCCTTTTGCGGGCGTTCCACAATCCCCGGATACCGTAAATACTCAGAATCTCGGGCCAAAGGAGCCCGAAAAAGACATCCCTACCGGTACTACTTCCTCCATAGGTACCGAAAATACTTTAACCCCTATGCCAGTAATCAAAAAGGCTAAGAAAAAGGGCAAAAAAAATAAAAAACTGATAATCCTAGATGCTGGTCATGGAGGAAAAGATCCCGGAGCTATCGGACCCGACGGCACTCTGGAAAAAAACATCGTTCTTTCCATAGTAAAAAGATTAAAAACTCTTTTTGAACAAGATAAACAATATAAAATATTGTTAACCCGTGAGGACGACACTTTTATTCCTCTTGTTGAAAGAACCAATATGGCCAACGAAGAAAAGGCAGATCTTTTTGTTTCCGTTCACTGCAATGCCAACGCAAACAGAAGAACATCGGGATTTGAGGTTTATTTCCTATCCGAAAATGCCTCGGACTCTGAAGCAGCCGCAACAGCTGTGCTAGAAAACTCAGTTGTGCATTTGGAAGGAAAACCGAGCAAAAAACGCGCTGCCCTCCAATCACTCCTTTGGTCCATGGCAGTAAATGAGTTTATTAATGAATCTTCTGAAGTGAGCAGTTATATCGCAACTGATGTTGAAGAAAAAAACAATGTTGAAAACAGGGGTGTTAAGCAGGCAGGTTTTTTTGTACTACGCGGTGCCGGAATGCCTGCAGTTTTGATAGAAACAGCTTTTATCAGTAACCCGAAAGAAGAAGAAAAATTGAAAACTTCAGAATTTCAGGACGAAATTGCACGCTCAATTTATGAAGGCATATCAGACTACATATCCAAGAAAGGAAGCTAATGAAAAGACCTGTAGGAATATTTGATTCAGGGCTTGGCGGACTTACCGTAATGTCTGAAATTATGGCTCTAATGCCGACTGAGGATATCATATATTTCGGTGATACTGCCCATGTTCCATACGGATCAAAATCCAAAGAATCTGTGGTGAGATTTTCAACAGACATATCTCATTTTCTTATTTCTCAAAAAATAAAAATGCTGGTCGTAGCATGTAACACTGCATCCGCATTTGCCCTGCCGTACTTGAAGAAAAAGTTCAATGTTCCCATAACCGGCGTTATAATACCTGGGGCAGAAGCCGCAATCAGCTCTACAAGAAATAAAAGAATAGGAATAATAGGTACAGAGGGTACCATCAAAAGTTCTTCATATGCAAATGCTATCAAATCTGTTAGTTCCGGAATAAATGTTTTTTCTCAAGCTTGCCCTCTTTTTGTTCCCATAGTTGAGGAAGGATGGGTTGCACACAAAGTATCAAATATCACAGCTTCAGAATATTTAAAACCCCTCATTGCTAGAAACATTGATACTTTGGTTTTAGGATGCACGCATTATCCGTTAATAAAAGAAGTTTTGAGAAAAACAGTAAGCAAGAATACTGTTTTGATTGACTCTGCAGAATTTACAGCAAGGGAAGTTTTTAATACTTTAGACCGGCTCAACCTCGGAGCAAAAAGTAAAACCCGCGGTAAATATAAATATTTTGTAAGTGATTCCCCACAAAAATTCAAAAGCCTAGGTCAGCGTTTCTTAAAACATATTATCAAGTCAGTAAAAAAAGTGAATTTGGAATAAAAATGCAATATAAAATTAATGTAACAAAATCCTTTTCTGCTGCACATGCATTACGTGAATATAAAGGCAAATGCGAAAATCTTCACGGACACAACTGGAAAGTCAGAGCTTGCGTTTTGGGGAAAAAACTCAAAAACGGAATACTTATTGATTTTAAGGACGTAAAACATACCCTCAATGAAATATTAAACGAATTGGACCATAACGATCTAAACACCACTTCTGTTTTTAAACAAATAAATCCAACCGCAGAAAATATTGCTTCCTATATCTTTGATAAACTCTCAAATAAAATTCCAAAAGGTTTAAAAGTATTTGAGATAGAAGTCTGGGAAAGCGAAAACTCATCAGCAATTGTTAATAAATAACATGTCAAAAACTTCAACTAATAAGAAAGCTGTTGTTTTGCTCTCCGGCGGAATAGACTCATCGACAGTACTTTATTATGCAAAAAGCAAAAATTATTTATGCCGCTGCCTGATATTCGATTATGGGCAAAAACATGTTAGAGAAATAAGTTCGGCCAAAAATATCGCTAAATCCGCAAAAATCCCTTTTAGAGTCTTGACTATTAATCTTCCATGGAAAAGCAGTTCGCTAATTGATAAATCTAAAAAAATCCCGGTTCATAAAGATCTGTCTAAATTAAATAAATTACCGTCCACATATGTTCCGGGCAGAAATACTATTTTTTTGTCGTATGCATTATCTTATGCTGAAGAGTTAAAGGCTTCAACGATTTTTATTGGAGCAAATATTCTGGATTACTCCGGTTATCCGGACTGCAGGCCAAATTATTATAAACTTTGGAACAAACTGTTAAAATCTCTCGGACTAAACATAAAAATACTAGCCCCCCTTCAATATTTAAATAAATCTCAAATTCTTAAACTTGGTACAAGGTTAAACGTGCCTTATAAATATACTTGGTCATGCTATTCGGGAAAAGCTAAGCCCTGCGGTATATGCGATTCATGTAAATTCCGTTCAAAAGGCTTTTCTAAAATTAAATTACAGGACCCTTTAGCATAAAAATTGCATGACAAACAACACTTCTCAATTAAAAGCTCCCATTCAAGAAACATTTTTTTCGTTTCAGGGCGAAGGTATTTATGTTACTCAGCCTCAAATATTTGTGCGTTTTTACGGCTGCAACTTAAAATGTAACTATTGCGATACATTGCAAAATGCCAAAAAAATTAAATATCTTTCAACCAAACAACTCATCGAAAGTATTAATAAAATTGCAAAAAGAAATAAACGTTTTTTCCCGAAAACTTTTCCTATTACCATCGCTTTTACCGGCGGTGAACCGCTTGTGCATTGGAAATTTCTTCGGATGTTATTGCCTAGTTTAAGAAAAGCGGCTTTCAAAATATATTTAGAAACAAACGCAACTATGCCTGAATACTTTATGCGTATTCGCCATCTGGTTGATGTAACATCAATGGATATAAAACTGCCGTCGGCATGCAAAACCAATAACTGGCACAAACATAGAAATTTTTTGAAAGCTGCAAGAAAGAATGTCTTTGTAAAAATAGTTGTTGGCAATAAAAGTACTAAGGATGAGATTTTAAAAGCTGTGAGATTAGTTAAATCTGTGTCTGTAAATATTCCCTGTGTGCTTCAGCCGGATGGCAGATACAAAACATATAGTAAGCTTCTTCTTACGAAATATTCTACTTTTATTAAAATCGCAAAACAGTATTTAAAAAATGTTCATTTCATTACGCAAATGCACAAGATATGGAATATTAATTAAATTGTTTTCCAATAACTCTAATTGCTTTTACTCTTTCAATTAAAGACCCTTTTTTAGAACCTTCGCCTATAGACAAACTGGATACTATTACGCGTCCTGCTATACGCACAATCTCCTCGTTTCCGATTTTATCACCATAACCCCACATTTCATGTATCACATACGGAACCCCATCAACCATACCGACAAAAAGCATAATATGGCCATCCAGATATAAAGTTGTAATTCCGCCAATCGCATACCTGTCTAAAATTTCTACCTTTTTCTCCGGGCTTGTATTCTGGCTCCATTCGCCGCCCACAAATTTACCGACACTGGACTGCGATAGTGAGTTTCTCGGCATATTCACGCCAAAAGTTGCAAATACCTGCTGTATAAACTGCGAACAATCCTGCTCACCGTGTATGCCTCCCCATGCATACGGGGCATTCATCATTTTGAAGGCCTGATTTATTACATTTCTTGGCGTGTAAGGAAGGTATCCGTCGTTTACTTCTTTACTGCTCATATATACTTCTTTGAACTCAAGTTTACCGTTATTTGCGCGTGAAGGTATTTCAATTTTTAATTTATCTTTCACATTTTCCCGTCTAATTAAAGGAAGTTTTACCCCCATTCTTACATAGTCATAATAATTAATAAAATTCTCATCCAGAAATATTTGAGCTTTGGGACTTGTTACAACAATAAAAGGATTTTGTTTTAAAAATTTTCTTGTCTCTTCCCTGCTGCATATTACAATATTTTCCTCTGCGATCCACCCCGCACTAGAAGGCCCTTCCGCATAATACCACTTTCCGTCTTTACTGACATGCTTTATAACTACAGGGGTCCCTATGTCCAACGAGTTATTTTGAACTCTATCAAAATTTGCTTTTCTTTTTTTGCGGGAAAGAGCATCTTTTGTTGGTATTAGTCTCTGATCCGCATAGTGTACTATTATTCCAAATTTCAGTTCTACCCCAGGACCGATAGAGCCAAGATTCATGTTTTCCTCAATATTCTTAAAATAATCTGAATCCACCCTTGTCCCATCAGTTGTGTAGTATTTTTTGTTTGTGAAACTTTTATAAAGATTATTTATCTGGGGGATAACCTCACCCAATGGAAATATTTCCGAATGATCTTTTATGTTTATTGTTGATTGAAGTACTTCTTCAATATTTGAATTTATTTCATCAATATCTTCTCTATCCAGGAGTTTTACATCCGGATATGGATGAACACTAATCCAGTAACCGGGAACTTTCATATCCTTTTCAATGCCAAGCATAACGGGGGACGCCTGATTGGATTGTATAGTTTTTTGAATTGAACATCCATTTATGAAAATACTGCATGCTACCAACATCAAAAATAACTTAATCTTTTTGGCCATGTATTTACTCATTTATTCCGTCATTTGTTTCAGCATTACGATCGCTTTTTCATTGCCTGAATCTATGCGCAATACTTCTTTAAGCTGATCTACAGATTCTTTTAGTCTTCCCTGATGAAAATATGCGGTTGCAAGATTTAACCTGCTGTCTATTTGAGAGGGCTTTAATGCAATCGATTGTGCCCAGAAATCTATTGCACTTTGCCTGTTCCCAATTAAAAAATAAATATTCCCAAGATTATTGAGAGGCCCTGCATTAGTAGGGTCTAACTCTGCTGCTTTTTTATAACTAGAAATTGCTTCATTCCATCTTTTTTCTTTCGAATACACCCAGCCCAATTTCTCATATACCAAAGACTGGTCGGGATGTTTTTTGGCAATGGAAAGCAGCGCTGAAACCGTTTTTGCCGGTTCCAGTATTTTCTCATCAAAAAAGTCAGGTTTTGCGGCAAGTTTTTTCTGTGCAAGGTATGGTTTTGGCACTTGCGGAAAGATAAAGAACGCAGAAACGCATATTGCAGAAAATATCGCAAATTTCGGATATCTGCCTATCTTATCGATTATAAAATATTCGTTTCTATAGGATTCTAAAAGTCCGATAGCTATAAATAAATAAATCGCCGATATAATGAATCTCATGTCTGCAGAAAAGAAATTCTGCACAAGAACACCTATTACGCTTGATATAAACCCCACCGCAACTATTCTTTGTTTTTCATCCATTACTTTTATTGTTTTATTTGCATAGAAAAAAAACGTCAATAAAACGAGCAAAAATATTCCAAAACCTACTATTCCTGTCTCACTTAAATACTGTATATATTCATTGTGTGCGTCGTTTACTATGAATTTTCCTTGAGGCCAGACCTTTTTTAGTTCATCTGAGGCAAATTCTGGAAAATAAATCGGGAAAGTTCCCGGGCCTGTACCAAACCATGGAGTTTTAGACCACATCGTCAGAGTATCCCGCCAGATCAACGCATGAGCTTGCTGCCTTGCCCAAATACTTTTTGTACTGAATACAAAAATACCGGATAGCAAAATGATGAGGGATATAAATATTATCTTAATATTGCGCGACTTAATATTCAGCCATATGAACACGATAAATGATACCGCAAAGCCGATATATGCAGCCCGCGTTTTTGTATAAAATAACGCCCATAGTGCGAAGACAACAAAAGCAAAAAGAAACCAGCGGGCTTTAACGGATTTTGTAACTAAAAACAAACTTAAAGCTATCGGGAAAACGGCAACTATATGCACGGCGAAAAATATTGGGTTACCAAACGTAGACATTACCCTGTCCATTTTCGGGACCATTATCTGCATGAAACCGCCGTAATGCTGCATTACACCGTATAATATTGCCAAGAAACTCCCTCCAATCCATGCCCAAAGAACAAAAGCCCTCTGTTTGTCGGAGTTCACAATGTTTGCTGCTACTATATATGCTATACACGAAAGGAGAGCTCTCTTAAATTCATTGAATGCCACAGGTTTGTCCGGCGAGAAAATATAAAATAATGATACTGCAGTAAAATAAAGCAACACAGGAATTAATGCAGGAGTTTTTTTCAAAGCAAGACGGCCAAAATAGGCATCAATAAAAATAACGGAAAAAACAATCCCGTACAGACCCAGTTCAAGAAGCATTAATTTAGGCCTGCTTAATTTGATGTCCAAGAAAAGAGGATCTAAAAAAAGAAGGAGTGAAAATAATACAACAGGAATGTATTTAATCCAATCTGTAGAAGAGGCTGGATCTTGATTTTTAGGTTTTTTAAATTTAAAAGATTTTGCCATGCTTTTTTTACATGTTCTATAGGCGGGTTACTTTTTTATTTCCTTTGACCAGTCTTCAAACTCTTTTTTGATCTCTTCCTTTTTTTCTTCCAAGTATTTGTTTATTTCAGACTTCAATCCCTCTTTCTGCTCAACATTTTTAATTCTTTTTTCAAGCTCTTCCTGTTCTTTCATGACAAATCTTATTGCATCCGCTATAGGATCGGGCAGCTTGGCGTGCTCCAATGCTTCCAGTTCCGAAGACGTAAAACCAACACCTACTCTTGCCGGGACACCCACAGCAGTAGCGTTTTCGGGCACATCATGGAAAACAACCGAGCCGGCGCCTATCCTGGAATTATTCCCCAAAGTTATCGCGCCTAAAACTATTGCACCGGTACCCACTACCACATTATTACCCAGTGTGGGATGCCTTTTTTTCTTCTCCAATGAAGTCCCGCCTAAAACGACACCCTTGTAAATCAGGACATCGTCTCCTATTTCTGTTGTTTCGCCTATAACTATGCCCATACCATGATCTATGAAAAATCTTCTTCCAATTTTTGCGCCGGGGTGGATTTCCACGCCCGTAAGAAATCTCCCCACATGAGATATTAATCTTGCAAACAAGCGCAATCTTATTTTCCAGAACACATGAGCTATTCTGTACATCCAAACAGCGTGTAGTCCCGGATAGCAAGTAATAACCTCAAGGAAAGATCTTGCCGCAGGATCCCTTTTAAAAATTGTTTTAATATCTTCTATTACTCTTAACATAACTAAATTATACCATATTTAAGTAATTTTATCTGGCTCATTATTTTCTGGGCTGATCACCTTTGAATCTGTTGTTTCATTTAATAATACATTCAGCTTATCAGCATTTCTTTTTGCTAAAAGTACAAATTCCTTCTGATCATCATTTATCTCACCTGCCATTTCATCCAGCAATATTTTTAACGCTTCTCTTACCGAACTCAAATAAGTCCTTACTTCAAGAGAAGTTATTTTAGAAACCTGAGCTTTAAGCTGATTGAGCTCTTGTGTATTATTTTTTTCTTTCTCGCCGACAAACGCTTTAGAACTTACAGGAACAGCACTTTTGGTATCAGCTGGACTTTCTTTTACGATTTTTGAGCTCACAAAATTTGCTATTTCTCCAAATTCTGATTTTGATTTTTTTAACTTAATTATCTTTTCGTCAGATTTTTCTCTAATTCCATAAAGTATTTTTGATAACGGTAAAAACATAAATCTCGTAAAAGCTCTGCTGAAAAACAATATTGCAAGCAACACCAGCCCAAGACCGAACATTAGGATCCTATCGCTGTTTCTTAAAGCTTTTGCCAATAATGGTTCAGAAAATACCATGTCCAGAAAAGACACTGTCCGTTTGTCCCAGTATTTCATTTCTTTTCTTATGACAATTTTATTGTCTTCCGAAGTATCTGAAAGTTTTAAAGCCGGATTAATTTTTACATCTGCATCCATCAAGCCGGACAAATTATTGGTGTAAGACTTATCCACGACTTTAGAAACTGCGATATAGCCCTTAGCTTTTGACTTCCCGGAAACATACCATTTTCCGTATATTTGATTTGTATAAATTTCCAAAACAAAATTTTTATTTTTTGTATAAAAATGCTTTTTCCCGTCGTTAAATATGCTTTTAAGGTCTTTCTTAGGCAGAGGACTATTTTTCAGCATATTTTTACCCGGCACCGAGTAGAAATAAACCAAATTATAGGAGGAATCATATACGGATATAGTATCCAAATCAAGTGCTTTTAAAGAAATGGTGAGATTATTTTTTGCCCATTTGTAATTTTTGTCTTTTATAAATCTTGCCAATTCACTCCAGCGAGAATAACTGGATACAAGTTTATGAATTGGCTTAGACTGAGCATCTATTATTTTGTTTAGTTTTTCTTTTTTCTTAGTCTCGAAATCAAAGGAATAAATTGCCGCATATTGCCCGCTTAAATAATATAGCCCGTAAGCACCCGCAGATGAAAGAAGAATAAGGATGATTACAAGAAAAGAAATTTTACTTTTTGTTCTCATTTTATTTTATGGTGCTGTTTATTTTATTTATGAGTGTGTCCTGTTCATAAGGTTTAGAAAGATAATGCTCGATACTTAAATCTTCTAGCATTTTATTTCCGTTTGAAACAAGGGCCACCACTGGGATAGATTTCAAATTCTCGTCAGCCTTTATCTTTTTGCATACCTCATAACCGTTTACTACAGGCAGATCCATATCTAATATAACGATATCGGGCTTTGCTGTCCGCAATTTTTCTAACGCAATAAGACCGTTTTCGGCAATTACTACCTCATAACCGGCTCGGGCCAATCTAAAAGCAGTGATCTTTATTGTATCGGGTTCGTTTTCTACCAGTAATATTTTCTTTAGCTGGATCATAGTAGTATACACCTTAAGCCCATTGATTTTATAATAAATTCTCGCTAAATTCAATGGTTTTTTGAGTATTGTTTTCTGCAAAGCTTGTAATTTTGCAACAAATGTAGTAAAAACTGTAGGATAAATATAAAGGAAACATAATGCTAAGATCACTAAAAAACAGCAATTTTAGATTGTTTTTTATAGGACAAACAATATCCTATACAGGCACATTCATTCAGATGACCACCCTTCCGTGGCTTATTTACAGGGTGTCGGGGTCTTCGATATTGCTTGGCATGGTAGGTTTTTTAAGCCAAATATTCATTTTGTTTCTCTCACCAGTTGCCGGTGCTATAGCCGACCATTTTGACCGTAGAAAACTAATAATACTCACTCAAGCTCTTTTAATGATACAGGCATTAATTCTTGCGTACTTAACTATTATGAATTATATTGAGGTTTGGCATATTTTAAGCCTTACGGCATTTATGGGAATAATCAACGCTTTAGATATGCCGGCCAGGCAGTCCTTGGTTGCAGATATGGTAGAAAAAAAAGACCTAATGAACGCTATAGGGTTGAATTCGCTAGTTTTAAACACCGGAAGAATGATAGGCCCTGCAATTGCAGGCATACTGATTTCTGTTTATGGCGAAGGTTTTTGCTTTCTTATAAACGGCATAAGCTTTATTGCGGTACTATTTGCCATTATTTTGATTAAGCCGCTATGGAAGAGTGTTGAATATGTAAAAGAATCTTTTTTTAAGAAGATTTTGTCCGGTATATCTTATACAAAAACTCATCCGAATATTTCTGTTGCTCTGATATTATTGACGATAAGCGGGTTTCTGACCGGCTTTCCGATTATCCTGATGCCTGTAATAGTAAAAGATATTTATCTGATGGATGCATCGGGCCTTGGTATTTTTATGGGCGCCATGGGTGCTGGGGCATTGTTTGGAGCCATAACCATGGTATCAAAAAAAGACACATCCGGAATTAAAAAAATAATATTCGGCTCAGCGGTTTCCTTTGCCGTTTTAGTAATTATATTTGCTTTGATCAAAAACTTTTTTATCGCAATAATTATTCTCGTTGCTTTAGGATATCTCGGATTTCTGCACATTGGCTTCTCAAACACTTTCATTCAGCTTGAAACCAGTAACGCCATGAGAGGTAGGGTGATGAGTTTTTTTGTAATGTCATTTATGGGATTTGTCCCTATCGGAAGTTTAATCGCGGGTTTCTTATCCGACAAAACTGATGCACAAACCGCAATTACTACGGGCGGCGTATTTGCACTAATATTAATGCTCGCATGCTGCGCTAAGAGGTTTTTAAAGTAATGCATTTTATGTTTATCTTTTTACCTATAGTTTTATCAATATATTTTTTAATACATTTTTATGTTTATAAGGTAATTACTAAAAATATCGACTTAAGCAAAAACAGCGTGCAATATTTAGAACTGTCTTTTTATTATTGGCTCTCTTATTTCCTTTAAGCGAATTCTTAGACAGAATTCCCCATAGTTCATTTTTTGACATATTGGCAATTATTGGGGGCTTCTGGATAGGGCTTATTTCAATATCAGTAACAATATTTCTGGCTAGGTCATTGTTAGTACTTTTTTTCAGGTCTTATAAGTTTAGGTATTATTCCTTTGTAGTTTCCTCTTTGTTAATTTTATTATTATCGTCGTACTCACTCTTTAATCAATACCATAAAGTTTCTTTAAAACGAATAGTTTTAGAATCCGACAAACTTGTGGGTAGTTTTTCCATCGTACAATTTTCAGATTTACATCTCAATTATTCAAAATCTTCAAAGCGTTTGAGAAAAACAATAGAAAGAGTCAATGATCTTAGTCCCGACGTTATTGTAATTACAGGGGACGTCTTAGATGCAAATCTTACAAAAACAGATTCATTTGCAAACATTTTAAAAGGTTTGAAATCGAAATACGGGGTATATGCCGTTACCGGTAATCATGAATATTACGTAGGGATTAATAATTTTATAAAATTCTCAAAGGACTGTAATATAGCTGTACTGCTTGATGAATTTGTAACTCTTAACGATAGAATAAACATAATTGGAATTAACGACTCAGAAATTCAGAGGTTTGAAACTTCGGTAGAATTAAATAAATACAGAACTCTTATCAAACCGAATATGTTTAATATCTTGCTTTCACACAGGCCTGAAATATTTGATGATGCTTCTCAACATGGGGCAGATCTGGTTCTTTCAGGGCATACTCATGCAGGCCAGATCCCTCCAGCCGATTTAATTCTGAAAATGTTTTTCAAATATAATTACGGTCTTTATAAGAAAAACAATTCCTATTTATATCTTACTTCGGGTACGGGCTTTTGGGGCCCGCCAATGAGGCTTTTTTCAAGTAATGAAATCATCCATATAGTTATCAAAAATAGAAAAAAGAGCGATTAAGCATTATCAAAATAAGTCTTAACCGCTCTTTTAAATATTAGTTTACAGCTTTTTTAAGATCTTTCAACGCTTTTACAGGATTTTCTGCTTTAAATATCGTATTCCCGGCAACAAGTATATTTGCACCTGCTTTAACGGCTTCAACCGCAGTCTTATTATTGATACCGCCGTCAACTTCTATATCGCAACTATAAAAATTGTTTTCGACAATACTTTTTATTTTCTTTATCTTCGGTAATGTAGCAGAAATAAATGACTGGCCGCCAAAACCCGGCTCCACCGTCATTATTAAAACTAAGTCCAGATAAGGCAGAAGCTTAACAATATGAGAAACGGGCGTTTTTGGCTTTATCGAAACTCCTACTTTTAAACCCGCTTTTTTAATCTTTTTGATTAAGTTTAATTTATTAAGCTTCACTTCGCTATGAAATGTTATCGAACCTGCGTCCGCATTTTTAAATTCCTGCCAGTATAAATCGGGCCGCTGAATCATTAGATGAACATCGAAAAATAACTTAGAGATCTTCCTTAAATCCTTAACCACGACCGGCCCAATAGTAATGTTCGGCACAAAATGCCCGTCCATTACGTCTATGTGGAGCAAATCTGCGCCGTTTTTTTCTACCAAACCAATATCTCTTGAGAGATTAGAAAAATCTGCCGATAGAATAGACGGAGCTATTAGAATTTTAGATTTTTTGTCCGGTATTGACATCTTCCTCGATCCCCGAAATTATAACTTTGATTATTTTTCTATTCTTCAAATTAGAATCCGGTTCAGGGTCTTGGCTTAAGACTTCGCCCATTACCGCATCCGAAATATTTTCTTTTTTTACAAGTAATTCAAAATTATTGTCATCAGCCCATACGCTGACTTGGGCTATGTTTTTACCTACCCATTTCGGCATAAGCTTAATATTAGACGGGGGTTTTCCGGCAGATACTAAAATATTCACCATCGAATCCCTGTCAACAATTGTTCCCGGAGGAGGGTCCTGAGAAATAATGGTGCCTTTTTTATACACAACTGAATACTTTGAGTTTTCCTCGCCGAGGATAAGGCCCGAAGAACGTATAAGAATGGAAGATGCCCTTCCTTCCTGTTCAATTAGGTCCGGCACAAAAACTGATTCTCCGCCCTGGCTAATGACAACTTTTACGATTTTTCCTTCCTTTACCTTCAGCCCTGAAGGGGGGCTCTGCTTAATAACGACTCCCGCAGGGAGACTGTCGTCAAACTCCTCGCCATGTTTTTTCAAGCCCATGTTCTGTTCTGAAACTAAAGACAGAGCTTCATAAACTGATTTTCCTTTTATATCCGGTACTATTACCTCATTTTTTGATCTGACAATCGCAGCCATAGTCCAAATAAAAAGTAGGTAAGAAAAAATAGCCAGGACAACCACTGCAAAAATTATTCTCGCTTTTTTCTTGGTCATGTTTATGTTTAGGTTCATATTCATAAGTTCTACTTCCCCTTTGTCCAAGACATCATTGAACGAAGCTTTGCTCCAACTTTTTCAACCACAAGTTCTTCTGTTTCTTTTCTTGCCTTGTTAAATGTCGGCCTGCCGGCTTCGTTTTCCTCAATCCATTGTTTAGCAAATTTACCGGAACGAACTTCTTCAAGAACCTTTTTCATTTCTTTTCTTGTTCCATCGGTAATAATTCTTTTCCCGACCATATATTCGCCATATTCAGCAGTATTTGAAATCGAATAATTCATTTTTCCTATTCCGCCTTCCCAAATAAGATCAATAATCAGTTTCATCTCGTGCAAACACTCAAAATATGCTATTTCCGGCTGATAGCCCGCCTCAACGAGCGTATCAAAACCAGCTTTCATTAATTCAACAACTCCCCCGCAAAGCACTGCCTGCTCTCCAAAAAGATCTGTTTCAGTTTCTTCGGCAAATGTTGTTTCAAGAGATCCGCCCCTGGTACCGCCAACTCCTTTTGAAAAAGCCAAAGCTAGATCTCTAGCATTACCAGTTGCATCCTGCTCAACTGCAAAAAGACAAGGAACGCCTTTGCCCTCGGTGAATTGGCGGCGAACTAAATGGCCCGGTCCCTTTGGAGCTATCATAACAACGTTAATATCTTTCGGTGCTACAATTCTTTTAAAACGTATATTAAACCCATGAGAAAAACTTAAAACCGCGCCTTTCTTGATATTAGGTTTTATGTCCGTTTCCCAAAGTTTTGCCTGAAACTCATCCGGGATTAAAATATGAACCCAATCAGCTTCTTTTGCGGCATCATTTGCTTTTAGAGGCTTCCATCCGTCAGCAAGGCATTTTTTGTAATTATCAGTTCCTTCAATTTCTGATACTATAACATCAATCCCTGAATCTTTTAAATTCAAAGCTTGAGCATGCCCCTGGCTCCCGTATCCAATAACCGCAATTTTTTTACCTTTCAATACGTTTAAATCTGCGTCCTTGTCATAATACATTTTTGCTTGTTTTTCATTACTCATCAGTACTACCTCCGTTTCTTATTTGTTTATTTTTCCCCGCGCGCCATAGCTATGACGCCTGTTCTGCATACTTCTCTAATATTAAATGGTTCGAGCATTTTAATAATTGCTTCAACCTTTTCCTCATCTCCAGTCATTTCCACTATTACGGCATCTTCCGCTACATCTATTATCTTTGAACGGAAAATATCTGCAATCTGCATAATTTCCGAACGGCTATTTTTATCGCACGAAACTTTTATCAATGCCAAATCACGCTCAATATGAGGATTTTTAGTAATATCATTAACGCGTATAACATCGATCAGTTTATTAAGCTGTTTTTCAACCTGTTCAATGGTTCTGTCGTCTCCTTTGACAACGATAGTCATGCGGGAAACATCGGGATTTTCAGTTTCGCCAACAGCCAAAGAGTCTATATTGAAACCTCTTGCAGCAAAAAGTGTAGATATTCGGGCTAAAACACCGAATTTATTCTCAACTAAAGCTGATATTATATGTCGCATTTAATTACCCTCCAACCTCTGTGAGCTTATGCAAGCCTTGTTATAATGTCGTCTAAAGGGGCACCGGCAGGAACCATAGGCAAAACATTTTCTTCTTGTTCAACCATAAATTCCATGACCACCGGTTTATTTGTAGCAAACGCTTTTTTCAAGGTGGCTGCCACATCTTTTTTATCCGTTACCCTAATGCCAACCGCTCCGTAGGCCTCGGCAACTTTCACAAAATCAGGGCTGTATTCCGGGCATCCTTTCTGTCCCGGTGTATTACATATTTCAGGGCATTTGTTGTCTCTACCTAAACATGTACCGGAATATCTTTTATCGTAAAACATTTCCTGCCACTGCCTTACCATGCCCAGGTATTTATTGTTTAGGATCGCAACTTTTACGTTTATCTTGTTCATAACAGCAGTTGCCAATTCCTGTATATTCATCTGAAATGATCCGTCACCTGCAATTACGATTACCTCTTTGTCAGGATTTGCAACCTTCGCGCCTATCCCCGCAGGAAAACCATAACCCATCGTGCCGAGTCCGCCGGAACTTAAAAAGTGACGCGAACTTTTCGGCTTGTAATATTGAGCAGACCACATCTGATGCTGTCCTACTTCCGTTACAGCTATAGCTTCGCCTTTCGTAATTTCAGAAATCTGTTCGATTACATATTGCGGCCTCAAGCTATTATCGTTTTTGTAAAGAAGAGGGTTGTCTTTGGCCCATTTATTAATATTTTTCATCCAATCTTTGTGTGTATTCGTTTTTGTATTTTTTATTAGCTCGACCAATATTTTTTTTGCATCCCCCACAACGGGGATATCCACTCTAATACTTTTTGATATAGATGTCGGATCAATATCAACATGGATTATTTTTGCATTCGGAGCAAAAGCATCAACCTTTCCCGTACACCTATCGTCAAACCGTGCACCGACGGAAATAATAAGATCGGCTTTTTGCATAGCCATGTTTGCCTGATAAAGACCGTGCATACCGAGCATTCCCATATAAAGAGGTGAATCTACCGGGAAAGCACCAAGCCCTAATAAAGTTGATGTTACGGGTATTTCGCACTTTTTTGCAAGTTCAAGCACCTCAGACTCTGCACCGCTTGAAATAATTCCTCCGCCAATATACAAAACAGGCTGTTTGCTTGAATTTATTGCAAGTGCAGCTTTCTTTATCTGGCCAGGATGCCCTTTATACGTCGGTTTATATGAAGGTATATCTACTTTTTCGGGCCAAACGTATTCCATGCTGGCTTTCTGGACATCAACGGGTATATCAACAAGAACCGGACCCGGCCTTCCCGTAGATGCAATATGAAAAGCTTCTCTGATGGTTATTGCCAAATCTTTTATATCCTTAACTAAAAAATTATGTTTTGTTACGGGCCTTGTAATGCCTGTTATATCTGCTTCCTGAAAAGCATCATTTCCAATTGAACTTGTTGTAACCTGCCCGGTAAAACAAACCATAGGAACAGAATCCATATGAGCCGTTGCAAGACCGGTAACGGTATTAGTAGCGCCGGGGCCTGACGTCGCTAAACAAACGCCAACCTTGCCGGTTGACCGCGCATAACCATCCGCCATATGAGTTGCTCCCTGCTCATGTCTGGTTAAAATAAATTTTAATTTTGAGCCATAAAGTTTATCAAATATAGGGATTAGAACTCCTCCCGGTATACCAAAAATATATTCAACGTTTTCTTTTAACAGACAATCAATAAATATTTCAGAACCTGTTTTAATCATATACACTCCGCCAAGTTACAATTATTTTAATACCGCTCCTTCATCCGCTGAACTAACCATCCTTGCATATCTGCTTAAATAGCCTTTCTTAAATTTATTTGTCGGCTGTTTCCACTTTGCAAGTCTCACCTTTATATCAGTATCGGTAAGCCTCACGTTTATTTGTCTTTTTGCTATATCAATATGTATTATATCGCCGTCTTTAATAGCAGCTATTGGGCCGCCGCTTGCAGCCTCAGGCGATACATGTCCTATACACGGACCTCTTGTTCCGCCTGAAAATCTGCCGTCCGTAATAAGAGCCACGGAATTTGCAAGACCCATTCCCTGAATTGCGCTTGTAGGACTAAGCATTTCTCTCATACCGGGCCCGCCTTTAGGCCCCTCATAGCGAATTACTAAAACATCGCCTTTTTTAATCTTTTTAGCAACAATAGCGCTCATTGCTTCTTCTTCCGAATCAAACACTTTTGCGCGTCCGGAAAAAACTTTCACTTTATCGCTGACTGCTGCTTGTTTAACAACGCAGCCGTTCGGCGCAATGTTACCTTTTAATATTGCTATACCGCCTTCCTTATGATAAGGATTTTTCACTTTTATAACTTCTGTATCCAAAACTTCGCTTTCCTTTGCAATCTCGGAAATATTTTTTCCGCTTACCGTCATGCTGGGAGATATTTTGCTTTTCAGAGCCGATAAAACCGCAGGGATACCGCCCGCGTTTTCCAAATCTTCCATGTAGTGGTCACCAGCCGGCTCAAGGGATGCTATATGCGGTACTTCTTTAGAAATCTTGTCAAACAATTCTAAAGGCAGTTCTACTCCTGCTTCATGTGCAATAGCAGGCAAATGCAGAATTGTATTTGTTGAGCCCCCCAATGCCATATCCACAACGATTGCATTCTTAAATGCTTTGTCTGTCATGATAGAACGGGGAGTAATATGTTTTTTTATTAAATCAACAACTTTTATTCCGGACTCATATGCAATGCGTCTTTTTTTAGCAGACACAGCCAAAGCCGTTCCGCAGCCGGACATAGACATACCCAAAGTTTCCGTTAAGCATGCCATTGTGTTTGCGGTATAAAGACCTTGGCAAGATCCGACGCCGGGGCATGCAGCCATTTCAAGCTGGGTTAATTCCTCTTCCTCAATTTTTCCTGCCTGAAATTGTCCAACAGCTTCAAAGGTGTCTCTAACCAATGAACGCCTTTTATTCTGAAAATATCCTGTCATCATCGGGCCTGCTGTAACAATAATTGAAGGAATATTTAACCTTGCTGCCGCCATAAGCATACCAGGAGTAATTTTATCGCAGTTGGTGAGAAGAATAAGTCCGTCTAACTTATGCGCATTTGCAACCGATTCAACAACATCAGCGATAAGCTCACGTGATGGGAGAGAATAATTCATGCCGGAATGGCCCATGGCAATACCATCGCAAATAGCAGGAACGCCGAAAATAAAAGGCACTCCGCCTCCTGCAGCTATTCCGCGTTCAGCATAACGCTCAAGATCCCTCATGCCAATGTGGCCTGGCACAAGATCCGTAAATGACGATGCTATACCTATGAAAGGTTTATTTATATCCTTGTCGCTGATTCCTGTGGCATAAACCAAACAACGGTTCGGTGCGCGAACTGCTCCTTTTTTAATATCGTTGCTGCGCATAATGTCCTCCTACTTTTTTCTTTTTATCTTATCTTTCATCAATTTATATTCTAATGCATCGGCAAGTGCCTGCCAAGATGCTTCAATAATATTTTCTGAAACGCCTATCGTACCCCAGGAAGATTTGGAATCTTTTGATTCCACGAGCACCCTCACCTTTGCCGCAGTGCTTGCGCCCGCGTTTATTACTCTTACCTTAAAATCACTCAAAGAAACTTCCTTTATCTCAGGATAAAACTTCTTCAAGGCTTTTCTTAAAGAGTTGTCCAAGGCATTTACAGGTCCGTCACCTTCGGCGACTGTATGCTCTTCCTTATCCCCAACTTTGAGTTTTATCGTTGCTTCAGATATCATATGGCCGTTTTCTTCCTTTTCTACGCTCACTTTAAAACCTTTCAATTCAAAAGAAGGTTTATATTTGCCAAGTGCCTTGTTTGTTAAAAGAGAAAATGAACCGCTTGCATCTTCAAACTGATAACCTTCGTGTTCTAATCTTTTTACGATATCGATTATTTTAGCTACCGCTTTCGGGTCCTTTTCAATATCAAGGGACAGCTCATTTGCTTTCGATGAAATATTACTTCTTCCCGAAAGCTCGCTGACCAAAATTCTTCTCTCATTTCCTACCTGCTGGGGCCTTATATGCTCATAAGTTTTAGATTCTCTTTGGACCGCGGAAACATGTATGCCGCCTTTATGTGCAAAAGCATTCAATCCCACATAAGGCTGATTATCACGAGGTATAACATTTACGATTTCATAAAAGTATCTGGAAAGCTCAGTGAGCTTTAAAATATTTTTATCAGACACACATCTGTATCCCAGTCTTAACTGCAGTGCAGGAATTATTGAACAAAGATCAGCATTACCGCATCTTTCCCCTAAACCATTCATTGTTCCCTGAACCAGCGTTGCGCCTTCCTCTACTGCTATAATTGAATTTCCTACTGCACAGTCGGCATCATTATGAGCATGAATTCCCAACGGAATGTTCGGAACTTCTTTTTTTACATAACGCACAATCTGCTGAACCTCATGAGGAAGCATTCCGCCATTAGTCTCACACAAACACAAGTTTACTGCCCCGGCATCCGATGCCGCTTTTAATGTAGCCATTGCATAATCTTTATTATTTTTAAATCCGTCAAAAAAGTGCTCTGCATCATAAATAACTTTAATACCCTTAGACTTCAAGAATGACACGCTGTCGGAAATCATTTCCAGATTTTCTTCATTGGTTGTTCTCAAAGCCTGCGTTACATGAAGATCCCACGATTTTCCGAAAAGACATACCCCTTTGACTTTAGATTTTAACAAAGCCTGAATATTACCATCCTCACTTGCTTTTATTCCCTTGCGCCTGGTAGAACCAAAAGCAACAAGCATAGAGTTCTTAAATTTTATTTTTTGAGCTTCTTTAAAGAATAATTCATCTTTGGGATTGGACCCCGGCCAGCCTCCTTCAATATAGGTTATACCGAAATCATCCAGTGCTTTAGCAATCTTTATTTTATCCTGAACAGAAAGAGAAATGCCGGCACTCTGGGAACCGTCTCTTAAAGTTGTGTCCAATAAATCAATCTTTTTATTTTTCATTTTCTTTTACCAAGCCCATATGCTTTATGCAGGGCGAGTGCTGCTTTGTTTATTTCACCAACCTTTATTATACATGAAACCTTAATTTCGCTTGTTGATATCATTTCTATATTAATTTTTTGTTTAGCCAGCGTTTCAAACATTGTCGCGGCGACTCCTGCATGGCTTTTCATGCCTACACCGACAATGGAGATTTTTGCAACCTTATCGTCGTATATAATTTCTTTTGCTTTAAGCGTTTTATTTACCTTCCCCAAAACACTCAGGGTTTTTTTCAAATCCGAATGGTGAACGGTGAAAGATATGTCATTATAACCATCCTGGCCTGCGGACTGTATAATCATATCAACATTAATCGCATTTTTTGCCAACTCGCCGAATATTTTTGATGCGATACCGGGTCTATCTGGCAAATCTATTACAGACATTTTAACTTGATTTCTATCAAATGTTATTGCCGACACCACAACCTCTTCCATCTTCTTCCTCCAAGATTTTATTTTTTTCTCATCCGTTATTATTGTTCCGTTAGCTTTTGAAAAAGTCGAGCGCACATGTATGTTTACGCCGAACTTTTTCCCGACTTCAACACTTCTTGCCTGCATAATCTGCGCGCCCGATCCTGCCATCTCGAGCATATCATCATAAGATATGTAATTAATTTTTTTTGCATCTTTTACGACTCTAGGATCTGTTGTGTATACCCCATCTACATCAGTGTATATTTCACAGCTGTCTGCCTTTAATGCCGCAGCAAGGGCAACGGCACTCAAGTCTGAGCCTCCGCGTCCAAGGGTAGTAATATCCTGGTTTGGATTTATTCCTTGAAAACCTGCAACAATAACAATTTTTTTTCTCAACAACTCTTTTTGAATTTTTGTCGGCACAATTCCAACTATTCTTGCTTTGGTATGAGCCGTATCAACATATATTCCGGCTTGGGGGCCGGTAAGAGAAATTGCCTCTTCATTCAATTCTTTTATAGCCATGGATAACAAAGCGATAGAAACCTGCTCTCCTGTTGCAAGAAGCATGTCCATTTCCCGATCATCAGGGCTATCAGTTATTTTATCGCACATTTCTATCAAATCGTCCGTCATATCACCCGGAGCGGAAACAACAACTACGACTTTGTTTCCCGCCTTTCTTTTTTCAACAACGCGTGATGCAACGTTTTTTATTTTTTCCGCATCAGCAACTGATGATCCGCCAAATTTCATAACAACTAACGACATATTTTTGCTCCTTCGACATCACAGTCTAATATAAAACTTCTGCTTGATATCTTAATATTTTTCCAGGCATTTCTCATACTCTTTGAAACTCTGCCGGAATTATTTTTCTTTGTAAAAGCAATGATCGACGGCCCGGCACCTGATAAGGCGGCGCCATATGCCCCAGCTTTTAAAGCTGCCTGAAAAACTTTCTTCATACCTGGAATAAGATGTTTTCTGTACGGCTGATGCAGTTTATCCTGCATTGCCAGAGATAAATATTCATATTTTTTTGTTTCAAATGCAGAAATCAGCATTGCAAGCCGCTCTGCATTAAACACGGCCTTTGATAAAGGAACATTCTTCGGCAAAACTTTCCTCGCCTTTTCCGTAGAAAGTTTAAAATCCGGGGTACATACTACTGCCTTTATTTTCGGGGCTTTCAGCTGTAAATATTTGATACCTTTTGAAATAGAAAAAGATACACATAAACCGCCGAAATATGCCGGCACAATATTATCGGGATGCCCTTCCAGTTTTGCACCAAGCGAAATAACTTCATAAACCGAAAGCTTATTGCCCGCAATCTTATTGGCTAATAAAATTCCTCCCAAATACGCCGCAGCACTCGAACCAAGCCCTGAACCTATGGGAATTCCGTTTTTCATTGAAATGCTAAATCTTTCAGAAGGAAACTTTTTTTCCCAAGAGGGCCCGTAAATTTCACGGAACGTCTGCTTCATTGCCTGCCAGACAATATTTTTTTCATTTGTCGCAAGGAGATTCTCCCCTTCACCAAGGATTCTAATGAAATTCTTATTATTTAAAATTTCTTTATTAAAAAAAACTGCTTCTATTTCGTTATAAAGTTTTAAAGCTACGCCCAAAACATCAAAACCAGGCCCAAGATTTGCGCTGGTGGAAGGTACTCTTACTTTAAATTTCTTCTGCATAAATTTATCAGTCCTTCATTGCACAGAATTCTCCGCACATAGCACACACATCTTCTATTTGCGGCATCATTTTTTCTCTTTCTTTTTTAAACTTTACAGGGTCTAATGCAAGCTTCTGCTGTTTAACCCAATTTCTTTCCTTTCTATATTTTGAAAACTCATTATCCCATTCTCTTGCTCCGGAAACATTTTTTACGATATCGGCCGCATGTGCTGCAATTTTACTTGCAATTACACCCTCATAAACATCCTTTGCATCCGGCAGGCGCAAATGTTCAGCTGATGTTACATAACACAAAAAATCAACGCCATGGGATGCAGCAACCGCACCTCCGATAGCTGATGTAATATGGTCGTAACCGGCTGCAATATCTGTGACGAGCGGTCCTAAAAAATATAGAGGGGCTCCGTGTCCTAATCTTTTTGCAAGCTGAACATTGGACTGTATTTGATCAAGCGGCATATGCCCCGGCCCTTCAATTATTGTCTGCACCCCCGCTTCTCTTGCCCGTAAAACAAGTTCGCCTAAAACGGACAATTCTGCAATCTGCGCAGCATCTGAAGCATCACTCATGCAACCGGGTCTGAATCCATCGCCCAAACTTAAAGTAACTTCATATTTTCTCGCTATTTCCAATAATCTGTCATAGTTTTCATACAACGGATTTTCTTTTTTGTTTGCATTTATCCATTTAACTAAAAAAGATCCGCCGCGGCTTACCACGCCAACTAATCTCTTCTGCCTTTCTAAAGCATTTACCGTTTCTTGCGTCACACCGCAGTGAACTGTCATAAAATCAACGCCTTCCTCGGCCTGCTGTTCAATAACATCAAACATATGAGAAGACGACATTTGTGAAATTTTATTTCCCTTCGAAACGGTTTCGCATGCAACCTGATAAATCGGAACAGTGCCGACAGGAACGCTACATTTATTTAAGATTATTTTTCTTATCTCTTTTAAATTTCCACCAGTCGAAAGATCCATTACGGCATCTGCGCCCGCATTTAAAGAAGCTTCGACCTTGTCTATCTCTTCATCAATGGATATATGATCGGGAGAAGTTCCGATATTCGCATTTACTTTTGTCCTTAAACCTTCGCCAATTGCTACCCATTCTTTAAGATTGCGGTTTTTATTTTTTGGCACAGCAATATGCCCTGAAACAATACCGTTATAGAGAACTTCCAAAGATATTTTCTCTTTTTCGGCTATGGCCACCAGCTCACCAATATTTTTCTTGCTCTTTGCTACATCAATTATATTCATAGTTTTTGTTTTATTTTTTTTGCCGCTGAAACAATATTTTTTGAGCCGCAGACCGAACGTATAACAGCAACACCATCTACTCCGCCTTCTCTTACGCAAGAAACATTTTCTGCATTAATTCCGCCAATCGCAAAAACAGGAATTTTGACAGCTTTTTTTACCTTAGGCAGAATGCCTGTTCCTTGAGGGCTTTTATTGCGTTTAATCGGTGTGGAATAGATTGCACCTACTCCAATATAATCGGCGCTGTCTTTTTGCGCTTTAATAGCAGCACTAACCGTTGATGCTGAAACTCCGATTACTTTTTTATTGCCGAGTATTTCTCTTGCCTGCTTTACGGACAAATCATTCTGCCCCAGGTGGACTCCATCGGCATTAATGATGCTCGCCAAGTCTGCTCTATTATTCAATATGAAAGGAACTTTAAATCTTTTACAAATATCCTTTATCTTTTTTCCGATCTCGACAACTCTTTTATCTTTAAGGTTTCCCCAGCGAAACTGGATTATATCAGCTCCGCCCAAACATGCCTGTTTAACCTGCTTATCATACGCAACGTCAGATTTTTCATATGTAATACAGTAAAGTTTCAAATTCGGCATTATTATTTCTGTAACAATTTTTTCTCAATCGTATAAACAGCAAATCTTAAATTTTTTATCTCTCGGCCCGCTTGAGGCTTTACAATACGGCTATATTCTTCCAACACTCTCAAAGATTCTTCCGCACGTCTAAAATTTGCTGCTAGAACGGCTTCCAAATTATTTCTTTTTCCTTCTTTAATTTTGCGGCCTGAGTCGGCTACAGAATCCCTTTGTTTTAAAAGCTCCGGATAAATATCCCGAGTAACCGAATCGAGCTTATGTCTAAGATTTCTGGCACTTTTATATATCGAATTTTTCGCCAAAACAAATCTTGCGCTGTCTTCTATTACCCTCAAACCTTCTCTGCATCTATTGAGATTCGCATCAAAAATCCTGAAATATCTTTTTAACTCTTTTTTTGTCATTTTAACTACTGTATTTATTCACAATTGTTTTAATCAGACTTGTCGTGGAACTGCCTTTAATAAACGGAAATCTTACCACCTTTTTTACTGAATCTCTTCCTATTATTTCATGGCTCTTATAATCTCCGCCCTTAACAAGTATGTCCGGTTTTAATTCGTTAAGAAGCTCCTTGGGTGTATCCTCATTGAAGCTCACAACATAATCAACACATTCTAAAGCCGCTAAAACCTGCGCTCGTTTGGATTCGGTAACCAAAGGCCTCTTTGAACCTTTTATTCTTTTTATAGATTTATCCGAATTTAAACCAATAACCAATACATTTCCATAAGTTTTTGCTTTTTGAAAAAGCTTTATGTGTCCAATATGCAGCAAATCAAAACAGCCGTTCGTAAAAACTATTTTCTTCCGTTGTTTTTTTAGTCTCTGCAGTATCTTGCGGAGTGGCTTACGTGTATATACCTTATGAGGAAATTTTGCTGGTTTCATATTTACTTTTCCGCAAAGAGTGCATTTTCCACCAAACGGCACAATATATGAATAACAAGGATATGGCATTCCTGTATTCTGCCAGTAGCCGTAGACGGCGCGCAAAAGCATTTATCCACTTTATCTTTTAGCTTAGCGCCTTTTTCTCCGGAAAAGCCAATTGTCCTTGCTTTAAGGAGGTTGGCTTCATCAATAGCCTTTAAAACATTTGGAGAATTTCCGCTTGTTGAAATACCTATGACTAAATCATTTTCTTTAGCAAATGCCGCGATTTGCCTGCTGAATACATCATCAAAACTAAAATCATTGCCTATTGCAGTAAGAGTCGAAGTATTCGTTGTCAAAGCTATTGCCGGCAAAGCAGATCTGTTTTTCTCGAAACGGCATACCAGCTCGGCAACAAAGTGCTGTGCATCAGCAGCGGAACCGCCATTACCGAAGACTATTACTTTATTTCCGTTCTTGTATGTGTCCACCATGATGTCAGCAATATCTTCTATGAGCAAAAGAGTTTTTTCGTCGAGAAGCTTTTCGCTCACTTTTATATGCTCTTCAATTAAACTTTTTATTTCTTTTTGGACTATTTCGCCCATCTTTAGCTCCCGAAAATATGTTTAGGCAAGAAATCTGTGGTAACATCGCCCTTTTTAAATTTATCGCTGTCCATTATTTTTTTATGAATAGGAATAGTTGTCTTTATGCCTTCAATAACGGTTTCTTTCAAAGCTCTCTGCATACGGATTATAGCCTCATTACGGTCTTTGCCTGAAGCAATTATTTTTGCAATCAGGCTGTCATAAAAAGGCGGAATTGTGTAACCGGAATAAACATGCGTGTCTACCCTTATCCCGGGGCCGCCGGACATTATAGCTTTTGTAATTTTCCCCGGTGACGGAATAAAATCCTTTTCCGCATCTTCGGCATTAATTCTGCATTCAATTGCGTGGCTGTTGATATGGATATCATCGGAATCAAATGTCAGAAGTTCACCCGCAGCAAGTTTTATCTGCTCTTTCACCAAGTCGATCCCCGAAATAACCTCGGTTACGGGATGTTCAACCTGGATTCTTGTATTCATTTCCATAAAATAAAAATGCCCTTTTTTATCCACTAAAAATTCCACCGTACCCACCGTTACATAATTTACGGCCTCAGCCGCAGCTTTTGCAGCTTTTCCCATTTTCCTGCGTAAAGTCGAATCTAAAAAAGGAGAGGGGCTTTCCTCAACCAACTTTTGGTGACGCCGCTGAATAGAACAGTCTCTTTCGGGCAAATAAACAACTTTGCCTTTCTGGTCTCCGAGAATCTGAAACTCGACATGTCTCGGCTCTTCAATAAACTTTTCCATATATACCGAATCATTTCCGAATGCTGCTTTCGATTCTGCCTGAGCCATAGAAATTGCATTCTTCAACGTTTCCTCAGACATAACCACGCGCATTCCTTTTCCGCCGCCGCCCGCTGTAGCTTTGACCATAATGGGATATCCTATTTTTTTTGCAAGCTTAAACAGCTCCGGATCTTGCGGATCTACGGGGCCGTTTGAGCCCGGCACAATTGGAACACCGGCTTTTCTCATAATTTCTAAAGCCGATATTTTATCGCCCATTTTGTTGATCGAGTCTTTGTGGGGGCCGATAAATCTGATCCCGCAGGATTCGCAGACATCTGCAAAATATGTATTCTCTGCCAAAAAGCCGTAGCCTGGATGTATTGCATCTGCGCCGGAAATTTCAGCCGCAGAGATTATGCTTGGTATATTAAGATAGCTTTCAGATGCGGCGGCAGGGCCAATACAAATTGATTCATCAGCCATCAGTACATGAAGGCTTTCCCTGTCTGTTTCTGAATGTACTGCAACCGTTTGAATGCCAAGCTCACTGCATGCGCGAATTACACGGCAGGCAATCTCACCTCTGTTTGCTATAAGTATTTTCTTAAACATTATTCATTTTCTCCTGATTTAAACTTATTTTTTCCCATTTTGTTCTTTTTTGCTTATGCTTGTATCTACAAGAAAAAGCTCCTGGCCGTATTCAACGGATTGCCCGTCCTTAACAGAAACCTGGACAATTTTTCCTTCTAAACTTGATGTTACATCCTTAATTATTTTCATTGTTTCAATTATTCCGATTTTCTGGCCCGGTTTTATATTGTCCCCGTTGACCACGAAGGGAGGATGATCTGCAGATCTTGAATGATAAAAAGTCCCAACCATGGGAGCCTTAACAGGTTTGATCTTGTTCATCTCTGCTTGGGCTTTTGCTTTTGAAGCATCGGTCTGAATATTTACGGCCGGAACTTCGCTTTTACGGAAATAAATCTTCTGCCCCTTAGACTCAATTTTCAATTCCTCAATATCTGTTTCCTGGAATCCTTCTAGAAATTTTTTAATCTTTTCATTATTCATTTTTTCCCTCTAAAGTTTTAAGAATTCACTCTCTCAATATATTCGCCGCTTCTGGTGTCTATCTTAACCTTATCCCCTTCCTTGATAAACAGGGGGACTTGTACTTCCGCGCCGGTTTCAACCGTTGCCGGTTTCATAATGTTCGATACAGAATCTCCCTTGATCCCCGGAACGGTTTGGGTAACTTTTATTTCAACTGTTACCGGAAGCTCTACGCTAACTAATTCTCCGTCTAAATAAATTGCCTGAACTTCTAAGTTCTCAGTTAAAAAATCGGCACTTCTGCCCAGTTTTTCTTTTTCAATACTTATCTGCTCATAGCTTTCCATATCCATAAAGTGATAGTCCGAACCGTCTGCATACAAAAACTGTTTTTTTTGCCTCGTTAAACTTACCTGTTCAAATTTTTCGCCCGACTTAAAAGTCCTTTCGATTATACTCCCCTTTTTCAGATGTTTCATTTTGGTGCGCATTACAGCGCCCCCCTTACCGGGTTTGTGGTTTTGAAACCACAAAATCTGATAAGGCTCTTTATCTACCAGAATACATATCCCATTCTTAAACTCCGACGTCGAAATCATCTATTTTGCCCCTTTTATCTTGCGCTGTCAGTTAAATTTTTACAACCTTTTTTTGTTACCAGTATCGTATCTTCAATTCTTATGCCGAATTTGTCAGGCAAATATACTCCGGGTTCAATAGTTATTACCATCCCAGCTTTCAAGTACCCTTTATTGGCCTTGTTTACTTTCGGCTCTTCATGTACATCTATTCCAACGCCATGGCCGGTAGAATGAACAAAATTTTTTCCGAATCCGGCATCAGAAATTATGCCTCTTGCGCATGAATCTATTACGCCTATTTGAATGTCTTCTTTTACTCTTTTTATGGCTTGGTTTTGAGCCTTTTTTAATACATAATACAGACTGTTTTGCGAGTTGGTTATTTTACCCAAAAAAAATGTTCTTGTCAAATCTGAACAATACCCCTTATACACGCACCCCATGTCTATCATGACAGTATCGTTTGGCCTCAACTTTCGCGTTGAACTGATATGATGCGGACTAGCAGTATTTGGCCCTGAAGCCACTATCGGAGTAAAGGATGGTCTGACGCTGTATTTTGCAAAATATTCCTCAATTTTGAATGCAATTTCCATTTCTGTTTTACCCGGTTTTACCAGTTTTTTCACCTTATTAAAGACCTTCGAAGCTATGGCGCATGAGCTTTTAATATCTCTTATTTCCACATCATCCTTAATTAACCGCAAACTTGCCAATAAATCCCCGGTATCTTTAGTTTTAATTTTTTTATTGATTTTGGCAAGAATTTGCTGGTTTACTTTTGCAAAGTTTAGGCCTATATTTCTCAGCTTTAGAGTATTCAGCGCATCAACAAAATTATTTGAAGAAACAATTCTAATTTCAGGAAGAAGTTTCCCTATCTGATTAGTTAACATTTCAGATGTAATGATAAAAGTCTTTTTATCTGTCAAAAGCATCCAGTAGCCGTCAAGGTCCAAACCTGTTAAATAAAATAGGTCACTTTTGTCCGTAACAAGCAAAGCACCAACATGCATAATTGCAGTAATTTTTTTTCTTCTTTGTTTAAACATAATTTTTTTAAGGGTTATTTTCCTGCCGATTCAGACACCGCGCGCAAAGCAAACAAATATCCGTTAAGGCCGAATCCTGAGATTTGCCCTTTGCACACCGGAGCAATGAGTGACTTATGGCGGAATTCTTCCCTGCCATAAATATTTGAAATGTGAACTTCTATTGTAGGTAATCCTGCTGCAACGATTGCATCACGAATCGCAACAGATGTATGGGTATATGCCGCAGGGTTAATTATTATATGCTGAAAATTTTTCGAAGATTTGCCGATTTTTTCTACAATCTCGCCTTCCGAGTCCGACTGAAAAAACTCTAACTCAACTTTGAGTTCTTTTGCCAATGCAGACATTTGGGCTTCTATATCATTTAGGGTAATATTGCCGTATATATCGGGCTCACGCTGCCCGAGCAAATTCAAATTCGGTCCATTTACAACTAAAATTTTTGTCATTTTATAATACCTCACGTATAAGTTTTACGGGAATAGACGATTCAATTTTCACTTCGCCAATTTTTGTCGGCAAAACAAATCTTAAAACTCCGTCTCTTACCTTTTTGTCTCTGAGCATAAGAAGTATCATGGTATTCGGGGAAAATTTCGCCTTATTGTTTCCGGTAAGTTCCGTTTTTAAAAGAAGCGAATCTAGCCTCATCCGGTCTTTCTCGCTAAAAAGTCCTTTTTTTACGGCAAGCTTCGCCGCTATACTCATCCCCAACGCTATCGCTTCGCCATGATAATATTTTTTATACTTAGTAAGGGTCTCTATTGCATGGCCGAATGTATGGCCGAAATTTAAGACCTCTCTTATTCCCTTATGTTCCTTTTCATCATCTTCCACTACTTGCGCTTTTATCTGACAGCACCGGTAAATTATTTTTTCCCATTCTGCAGATTTTATTTTTTTAAATTTTACTATGTTTTTTTCAAGATAACTAAAGAACTTTGAATCTTTTATAACGCCGTATTTAATAACTTCAGCAAGGCCGTTACGTATTTGCCTTTCGGGCAATGTTTTAAGAGCCAAAGTATCAATCCACACAGCTTTCGGCTGATAAAAAGCTCCCACCAGATTTTTGCCTTCGCCAAGATCAATCCCCGTTTTGCCTCCGACCGATGAGTCCACCATAGCAAGCAACGTTGTCGGCACCTGGATGAGCTGAAGCCCTCTCATGTAGGTGGCGGCAAAAAAACCGGCCACATCACCAACCACCCCTCCGCCCAATGCAATTACAAAAGACTTTCTATCAATTCCGCTTATGGAAGCGCTTTTATATATCTTTTCAAGCGTTTCCATATTTTTGTGCTGTTCGCCATCAGGTATTTGATAGTGCTTAAAATCAAACCCTGCCTTTTCCAAGCTTTTTTCAAGTTTTTCAAGATAAAGTTTGGCAACGGTCGGATTTGTAATAATAAACACTTTGCCTGAAAAACCGCTTTTTCTTAAAAAATGCCCTAGTTCGGATATTTTCGGTCCGATAAATATTGGATATGATCTTTTGCCTAAATTAACGCTGAGTTTCTTCATTTAGTTTACCCCTAAAAGTCGGTTAATTGTACTATATTTTATATCAATTTGTCATCTCAAGGTTGATTTTTAGGTTTATCAATGAAAGTCTATTTTTTAAAAAACTAACCTCATTAAACTTTTCTTTGGGCATACAAAGAAAAGTTACAAAAGAAATATGCCCTTATGAACTATTCGTTCACATTTTTCAGCGGTTTTGAAACTTCCCGAGAACAACATCGGGTCCAAAAACTTTTCCTTGCCTTTGGCACGTCGAACATGCAAAACCGAATACTCCTGAAAAATGCTCACTCATAAGCAGTTCAAATAGGGTTTTCAAACAGCTAACTTCAAAGACTTTTATACCCCCTAGAGCCCGTCAATGAGCGAAATTGTTTTCGGAGTAGTCGGTGAGGACTGTCCGAAGTCCGCCCTAGGCGGACAAGTTCCGCAACCGCAGAAAATAATTTTAGCGAATGGCTCACAGGGGCGCGCTTCTTTTGGTTCATTTTCTTTTCGCGTAAAAAGAAAATGAACTCCGGGGGTTTTAAAGGGGGTGGAAGCGCCCCTTTAGCCTCAGGACAGATTGGAAAAACAGTGACAGTCCCGCTAAATTTGATTTTAATATAGTTATTTGATAAATTACCATATCATGAAACTGTGCAAAATTACTAAAAAAACCAAAGAAGAATTAAATAAAAGAATCACCCAAAAAGGCAACGCCAAAATGGAGAAGGATTTTCTCCTTGTGCCCTTCAGTGAACGGATAATTTTCGTACCGCATTGCCTTAGAAACAGCAAAAAATGCAAAGCCAAGGAAATCGGAAGCTACTACATCTGCAGCGAATGCGGTGCATGCAAAATAAACTCTATCAGTAAAAAATCGAAAGAACTGGGTTATAAGGGTTTGTTTATACTAAAAGGCGGAAAAACCATAGAAAAGCTCACTTCGGAATTCGAGCCCAAGGCAATATTGGGAATATCCTGCTTTTTTGAAGGGGCTCAAGCGATTGAACTTTTGAAAGATAAAAAAATTGCAGTCCAGTTTGTGCCTTTATCCAAAGACGGCTGTGTAGACACGGATGTTATACTTGAGGATGTTTTTAAAATACTAAAATGACTCATGAATTTACGCTTCGCACCAAATACCGCAGTGAATTTGTTGATATAACCTCCGTTATCCAAGACATAATTTCAAAACAAAAAGTTAAAAACGGAATTTGCCATATTTATATTCCCCACACCACAGCCGGCATAACCATCAACGAAAACGCCGACCCAGATGTAATATCGGATATTATAGCCTCATTGGATAAACTCATCCCTCTAAAAAATAATTACAAGCACATGGAAGGCAATTCTGCAGCACATATAAAGGCGAGTCTTATGGGATCCTCTCAAAACTTAGGCTTTGAAAACGGAAAACTCATTTTAGGAACATGGCAGGGAGTATTTTTTACAGAATTTGACGGACCAAGGACAAGAAAAGTTTACTTGAAGATCAGCGAATAATAGAAATTTCAGAAATTTTCTTTCTTTTTGTAGGTTTTGGGTTTTCATCCGGATATCCGAGAGTCATAAGGCATTCCACTTTCCACGTTAGGGGGAGTTTTAAAACTTTTTTTATCTCTTCGCCTTTAAACCAGCCGATATAGCATGTGCCAAGCCCCAGTTCAGCAGCCTTTAGGGCCATATGTTCCATTACTATACCTATATCAATCAGATGGTACTGAACACCCTGGATTCTCTCTGCCAAGTGATGCGTAAAAAGTTTTTTGTCGCTGCAAACGGCTATTATTAATGGAGCAGTACCCGCCCATTTATTAGGAACGATCATACCGCCGAAACCCTCAACGACTATCTGCGATCTTAATTTCCTGTCACCAACCACAACAATACGCCACGGCTGGGCATTGCAGGCAGAAGGCGCGATACGTGCAGCCTCTAATATCGCATCTACCTTTTTTTTCTCAACCGGTTTGCTTAAATATTTTCTAATACTTTTTCTCTCAGCAAATATTTTATCCAGGCTTTTCATAATTTTACCTTATACATTAAAAAGAAATTCGATTACATCTCCGTCTTTAACAACATACTCTTTACCTTCCGACCTTAAAAGCCCTGCATCTTTTACCGCTTTGTCACCGCCAAGTCTTTTTATATCATCAAAAGATCTCACCTCAGCCCTGATGAATCCTTTTTCAAAGTCTGTATGAATCTTACCGGCGGCCTCAGGCGCTTTGCTGCCTTTTTTTATGGTCCATGCCCTGCACTCTTTTTCTCCGGCAGTGTAGAAACTCATTAAGCCAAGCAGATCATAACTTGTTCTAATAAGCCTGTTTAAGCCAGGCTCTTTAAGACCTAAGTCTTTTAGAAAAGTTTTTTGGTCGGATTCGGACAACTCAGACAGTTCAGCTTCAATCTTTGCGCATATTGAGACAGCCGAAGCATTTTCTTTTTTTGCAATTTCTGCAACTAGTCTTGTGGATTCATTATCCATTGCGGGCAGAGAACTTTCGGCTACATTGCATGCATAAAGAATAGGTTTTATTGTTAAAAGAAAATATTCCTTGATAATTTCTTTTTCCGAATCGCTTAAATCAAAAGTTCTTGCGGGATTACCTTCCTCAAGATGTTTTTTCAAGCGCTCTGCAAATTCTTTTTCTGCAATTATTTCTTTGTCGCCTGTTTTGGTGTTTTTTTCAAGCCGCTGTATTTTTTTATCCAGCGCTTCCATATCGGAAAGTATAAGTTCGGTGTTTATAGTTTCAATATCACTTTTTGGTTCAATTTTCCCGGAAACATGGGCAACATTTTTGTCCTCAAAGCATCTCACCACATGGACAATTGCCTCTGTTTCCCTGATATTTGCTAAGAACTGATTACCAAGACCTTCTCCTTTGGATGCTCCTTTTACCAACCCTGCAATATCAACGAACTCAACAGCCGCGGGCACTTTCTTTTGGGGTTTGATAATCTCTGACAGTTCATCGAGCCTTGTATCAGGAACAGTCACCACGCCCACATTCGGATCAATAGTGCAAAAAGGATAATTTGCAACATTTGCCCCCGCTTTCGTTATTGCATTAAAAAGTGTAGATTTTCCTACATTAGGAAGTCCTACTATGCCAAGCTTCATCTGGTCTCCGTTTTTTCTTATAATACCATAGAATCATTACTGCAATCAATATGCCAACAGCGTCAATACCCACATCATAAACCGACGGCCCGCGCTCGGGCACAAAAGACTGGTGGTACTCGTCCGATACGGCATAAACTACGGCAATTATGCCTGATAAAATATTCAAGTTTGTGTACGAATATTTTTTTATACTTTCACTAAATGCTTTAAACAAGAGAAGAAACAAAACTCCAAACTCAAACATGTGTGCAAGTTTTCTAAATATCAGATCCCACACGCCCAATTGGGTTTTTAAGCCCGGTATGTTTGAAAGATAAAAAATAAGACCCATCCACAAAAGGACGGATCCCCATGATAAAAATAATTTCCTATTCACTTTTCCTTAGCTTTTTATTCCAAACATCCAGAAAATTTTCCAGCGACCTGTCGTAGGTTTTTTCTGCACTCTCAGGGAAAAAACAAGCAGGCATTTCTTTTGAGGAAAACCAATGGTACTTTATACACTCGCAGCAAACACCTTTTCTTGAGCAAGGTTCGTATGTACAATTACAATTTTCAATATTTGTATTCTTTGAACACTCTTTAACCATGCTATACTCAAACCTTTGAAGTAATTTTTCAGGCAGGAATTTTTTGAAAAGGTTTTTAAACACCGCCGGCGTATTTTCTTATCCACTCAAGCGCTGCTTGTTCGCCGGTCAAAACGCGCCCTTCTTTCTTTTTTACATCTTTTTTATAATTTTCAATATTATAAAGCTGCTCAAGTATTCTTACTCCAAACTTTGCTTCGGTCTCAGAAAATTCCACACCGATATCACAGTATCCTTTATTTTTTTTACTCCATGCAACAATTCCTTCCACTTCAGGTATATTATCCGCCACTTTTGCCTTAATTTTTACTAATGTGCCTTTTTTTAAAACAGACTTGGACTTAAAAGACATGCCGCCAAGGCTGATATTATTCATCAACTCATCCTTGTAGGACTTACTGTTGCCGATTTTCACTCTTATCGGAAGCTCGCCTGGATGCCTTTCAAAAACTCTTGGTTTTGATTTTTTTGATGTTTTTTTAGCCACATTTCCTCCACATCTTTTAGGATCTCTATACCGGTTGATTTTACTATAAAAAGTTTATACTAGTCAATCCTTCTGGATTCTACAATAAAATATTTACAGCAATCAATCACTTTTCATAAAAAAATTCCAAATGGCCTATCCTTACGGCATCCCCTTTCTTAATTCCTTTTTCTTCCAATAATTTTTCTACACCCATTTTTTTTAAGATATTCTGGTAGCGCCTTAAAGATTCGTCCTGGTTAAACTCCGTCATTTCTGTCAGCTTATTAATCTTAGTGCCGATAACGACATAAACATTTCCGTCTTTACGCACCTCAAATTCAGGTTTATAAATGTATTTTTTTACTCCATCAATTTTAAATATTTCTTCCTGTTTTGTCGATTCTAGAGCTTTAAGCGCTGCAATTATTAATTCTTTCAAGCCCTGCCCTGTTACTGCGGAAATGGGAAATATCTTTTTTCCCTTTAGGTGTTTTTTAAAGTTTTTTAGTTTTTTCTGGGTCTCATCAATATCAATCTTATTAACACAAATGAGCATTTTCTTCTTTGCCAGTTTTTTTGAGTACTCTTTAAGTTCTTTATTAATAATCTGATAATTTTTATAAGCTGTTTTGCCGTCAAATCCGGATATGTCTATTATATGGATTAGAACTTTGGTCCTTTGTATGTGGCGAAGAAACTCATCTCCTATGCCTTTTCCGCTATGTGCACCTTCTATGAGCCCTGGAATATCTGCAACTGCAAAATTTTTGTTTCCGTATGTTGCGATACCAAGGTTGGGAGATAGTGTAGTGAAAGGATAATCGGCAATTTTAGGGTGAGCGGCACTTATATGCGACAGCAGTGTAGATTTTCCGGCATTAGGCATACCAACCAATCCCACATCTGCAATAGTCATCAGCTCTAAATCTATTCTAACTTCTTCCCCGGGTTCGCCCTTTTCAGATATTCTCGGTGCGGTGTGGCGCCCTGTCTTAAAAGAAGCGTTTCCTCTTCCGCCCCGCCCACCGTATGCAATGAGGAGTTTTTGATAATTTTCCTTCATGTCGGCAAAGATTTCTTTGTTTTTAAAAACTATTGTTCCAACAGGAATTTTTATGATGAGGTCTTGGCCGCTTTTACCAAAACATTTACTTGATCCGCCGCGCTGGCCCTGCTCTGCTTTGATATATGGCCGGTAAGTTAAATCGAGTAAGGTTGTAAGATTGGGGTCGGCTTCCAGGTAGACATCTCCGCCTTTTCCGCCGTTTCCGCCGTCAGGACCGCCAAGAGGAACATATTTTTCCCTACGAAAAGAAATACAGCCAGCGCCACCGCGTCCGGCTGTAACAAAAATACGAGCTTTATCTATGAACATAATCTAGTTAACACTACACTTTTTAAGCTGGAACAACACTAATATAACTTTTATTCCCTGATTTCTTCTCAAACTTCACCGTTCCAGAAGCTTTAGCAAAAATAGTATAATCAGACCCCATCCCGACATTTCTACCAGGATGAAATTTTGTTCCGCGTTGACGGACTATTATAGCTCCAGCAGAGATCTTCTGATCTCCGAAGACTTTTACGCCCAACCGCTGGCCCGCTGAATCTCGTCCGTTAGATGATGAACCTTGCGCTTTTACATGTGCCATTTACTTCCTCCCTTCTTAAGGCGTGCCAGCCTTTGGCTGGCGTTACTTTTGTTCTACTTCGACTTAATATCTTTGATATGAATCTCGGTCAAATTCTGTCTGTGTCCTTGAGTTTTCTTATATCCTTTTTTAGAACGTTTCTTAAAAACAATGATTTTCGGTGCACGCGTCTGATTTACCACAGTTGCGACCACACTTGCACCTTTTATTGTAGGTTTTCCGATTGTAGCACTTTTGCCATCGCCAATTAGCAAAACATCGTCAATAACAATATCCTTGCCCAATTCAGCAGACAGCTTATCCACTAAAATATTGTTGCCTTTTTCTACTTTATACTGTTTTCCGCCTGTTTTTATGACTGCATACATTTGACTAGCTCCTTTATAATCCGTATAATATATCAAAATTCATGTTGATATGTCAATACAAAAACGGAGATTCTTGCATGAAACTTGCAAAACGAATTCAAAAGATTAAACCCTCGCCAACACTTGCAATAGAAGCAAAAGCGAAAGCATTAAAAGCCCAAGGCATAGATATCATCAGTTTCGGCGCCGGCGAACCGGACTTTGACACGCCGGATAATATCAAACAATGCGCCAAAAAAGCCATAGATGAAGGCTTTACCAAATACTGCCCGGTACCCGGAACTCCTGACTTAAAGGCAGCTATTATAGAAAAATTGAAAAGAGATAACAATCTCAATTATGAACAAAATGAAATTATTGTTTCATGCGGGGCAAAACATTCCCTATACAATCTGTTCCAGGCAATTCTTGATAAAGGCAATGAAATTATAATTCCTGCCCCTTACTGGGTATCGTATCCGGATATGGCGATGTTATCGGAAGCAAAACCGAAAATAGTTAAAACAAATGAATCAAACGAATTCAAGCTTATGCCGAAAGATTTGTTGAAAGCCATAACAAAAAAAACAAAAGCAATCGTAATTAATTCCCCGTCAAATCCTACCGGCAGCGCATACACAAAAGAGGAATTGGAAGAAATAGGAAATATCTGTGTTAAAAATAAAATTCTGATAATTGCAGATGATATTTACGAAAAGCTCACTTACGATAATTTTAAATTTACTTCCATTGCAAGCATTTCCGATAAGATTAAAAATAATACCGTAGTTATAAACGGAGTATCAAAATCATACTCCATGACCGGCTGGAGAATAGGCTATGCCGCGGGAAATAAGGAAATAGTATCGGCTATGACAAAAATTCAGAGCCAGTCCACTTCCAACCCGACGTCAATTTCCTTGAAAGCTGCTACCGAAGCTCTTACCGGGCCTCAAGACAGCATAGAAATAATGAGAATTGAATTTGAAAAAAGAAGAAACTACATTGTTGAGCGCTTAAATAATATTGAAGGGATAAAATGTTTTAAACCTAAAGGGTCATTCTATGTTTTCCCGAACATTAAAGGCCTCTTGGGCAAAACTTACAAAGGCAAAAAAATAAATACCTGCATGGATTTTGCAACGTATCTTCTTGAAAACGCTAAAATCGCGGTGGTCCCGGGTGAGCCTTTCGGCGCGCCCGGTTATATGCGCCTTTCTTATGCAACTTCTCAAAGTAATATTGAAAAAGGCTTGGACAGACTTGAAGCAGCCATAAAGTAGGGACAGCGCCTACTTATTGACATAAATATTTTTTTAACATAAAATAGTTCTATGCCACGAACAGCCAGAATTGTAGCGATCGGCCTCCCCCATCACATCACACAGCGGGGCAACAACAAACAAACTGTTTTTTTCGATGACATTGACAGGAAATATTATCTTTCCTGTATTGGCGAATACAGCAAAAAATATGGACTAAGTATTTTATCTTACTGTCTTATGAGTAATCATGTCCACTTTATAGCAATCCCCTCAAAAGAAGATTCTCTTTCAAGAACTTTCAATGCAACACACATGAAATATGCTCAATATTTTAATCGGAAAAATAATTCTTGCGGTCATCTGTGGCAAGGACGGTTTTTTTCTTGCGTTTTGGATGAAATTCATTTACTTTCCGCCGCAAGATACATTGAGAAAAACCCTGTCCGATCAAAACAAGTTAAGAAACCGTGGGATTGGGAATGGTCTAGCGCCTTAGCTAACACCGGCTTGGGAGTACCTAAAATAAAATTGGAAAATATTTTTCGTTATTTAGATATGAATATAAATAAATGGAAAAAATACATTGATGGGCAAGAAGAAGAGAATGCCGTTACTGCAATACGAAAACACACGTTGTCCGGTCTGCCTTTTGGAGCTACTGCATTTATTAAAAACTTAGAAAATAAGTTTGGTAAGAAATTAACTTCCCCAAAGATGGGAAGGCCGAGAAAAGAAGCCATAAAGTAGGCGCTGTCCCTACTTTAGTCTCATGATGCAGATGGCCGAGTAAACTTCAGTTTCGCCGAAATTCGCCGCCTGTCCGTAACCGTCTGTATTTCTCGTGGTTGCACACCTATGCTGGAGTTCAAAAGTTTTTTGCGCAGCTATCGTAATTACCCCCATTACAATACTTCTTCCCGATGAAGCCTGAGTCGAAGCCTTAGCCAACGCAGAAGCACCGTAAATGGCTGTTGTTGCGTCGGTAACATTCTGAAACCTTGCCTTATGCGAATCCACATAATATGCAGGAGCCGATGCAAGAATTCTGTAAGTACCCGTCGCTAAAGTTATCTGATTTGACGAAAGCGAATAAAAGTCTCCGCTTGCCGCCTGAACGGCATTCAAAGTCCTAGTCTGCCATGCGCCTGAGGTAAAAGTTCCGCCGGCGGTACCCGAGGCTTTTTCGTCCCGAATAGATACAAAATGTTTACAAAGCAAAACCGTGTCTCCGGAGTCATCCTGAAAATAAAACTGACCATCACTTGATTTACAGAATATTTTTCCGTATCCTGATGATGCGGTCGGAACGGTGGTTTCGACCAGGGAAAAATGATGGTTGACGGTAAGTTTTTCATTCGTAGTTCCTGTTCCCACACCTATCCTGTCAAAAGAAGCATCGGCAAAAAAAACATTGGCATTGGTTTGCCCCTTTATCTGCAAATCGTTGTCACCGGAATTCGCGTTAAACGTTGAAGATGAAAGCCAGGAATTGGGTGCCGTCCAAGTATTTGCCATGGTCAAAAGGTTGCAGTCAGACGCATCCGCCCAGGAAGCGATTCCAGAAGCATCGCATTGAAGAACATAACCGTTTGTGGGAGAAGTTGTCATGGTAAATGATGAAGCCGTGATTTTTCCGCTGACTTCTAAGTCTGTCGGATTACTTACCGACCCTATGCCGATCCTATCGGTCGTAATGCCCGCATGCAGAATATTTGTTATTAAAACTAAAAATATAAAAAGGCTGGTAATAAAAATTTTAAACTTTCTCATTAATTCCATTTTTTTCGCCTTTTAAACTTAAAACTATATAGAATAAAAAACCGCACTATCTTATCTTTTGTATGCATAAAATCGCATATATTTCCGTATCGCCAAAACCGGCCGCCTGCCCTAAACCGTCAGTAGCTCTTGTGCTCGCGCAATAATGCTGGACTTCAAAAGTCTTTTGGGCCGCAATGGTAACTATTCCCTGGCATACACTTCTTCCTGAAGAAGCCTGGGTAGAAGTATTTGAAAGCGCTGCTGTGCCATAAACAGCCGTCGTACCGTCTGTAATATTTCGTAACCTCAATTTATGCGCCCCTACGTAATATGCCGGCGCCGACGCCATTATTCTGTATGTTCCTGCGGCCAAAGTAACCTGGTTTGACGAAAGCGAAAAAAAGCTTCCACGTGAAGCCTGAACTGCGTTCAAAGTCCTTGTCTGCCAGGCACCTGAGGTAAAGGTTCCGCCGTTAGTTCCTGATGTTTTTTGGTCTTCAATGGAAGCAAACTGGCCGCTGACTAGAACAGTATCTCCTGTACCGTCCTGATAATAAAGCTGGCTGTCAGTTGCTTTGCAAAATAGTTTTCCGTATCCTGATGATGCAGTCGGTACGGTAGTTTCTGCCAATGCAAGCCGGCCGTTTAAGGTAATCTCTGCGTGAGGAGCCGATGTGCCAATACCGACTTCGTTTTGAGAAGCATCAGCAAAGAAAAGATCCGCGTCTAACTGCCCCTTTATCCTGAAATCCTTATCCTGCATATTTGCATTGAATATAGATGAAGATGTCCAGGAGTTGGGTGCAGTCCATGTGTTTGTGGCATTTAAAATACTGCAGTCAACGGCTGCGGCCCAGTATGCCGCTCCTGCTGCATCGCATTTAAGCACATATCCCGCAGATACTCCGGTTGTCATCGTAAAAGTTGAGCAAGTTACTCTTCCTAACACTTCAAGATCTGTCGGGTCGCTTATAGAACCGATCCCAACCCTGTCAGTCACTATTCCTGCATTAAGCAATTGCACGAAAAAAATAAGAAAAGTTATTGTATTTAAAATTATAAAATTTTTAAGCTTCATTTTTTACCCTTCTACTTGCACCTTTGTATAAAACAATAGGTATAAACTTCTGTTTCCCCGAATCCGGACGCATTTCCAAAACCGTCAGTAGCATTTGCGGTTCCGCACCGGTGCTCTATCCTGAAAGTTTTCTGATCCGTTATCACTACAGCTCCGTGCAATAAGCTTGGGGTAGAATCGCCCACAGCCGAAGATCTTGAATATTCTGAACTGCCGGAAAATGCCGTAGCTCCGTCCGTAACATTATAGAACCTGGTTTGATGTAAATTTACCCTGTAAGCGGGCGCTTCTATCATTACCTGGTAGGTACCCGAAGAAAGAATTATATCGCTTCCGGAACGGGTTATGCTAGTTCCTCTTGAAGCAATGGTAGTATTTAAAGTTCTTTGTACCCATGAACCTGCCGAAAATCCGCCGCCTGAAGTTCCCGACGGCTGCTGTTCCTGAAAAATAGCATAGCTTGGGGTTATCAGCTCGATACTGCCTAAAGCTTCCATATGAGACAGCTGCTTATTAACGTTATCCACGCAAAGGTTTCCGTATCCTGAATAAGGGACACACTGATCTCCTTCAGCTATTGCCAACCTTCCGTTAACGGTGAGTTTTTCTACAGGCGAATCGGTCCCTATACCGATGCGGTTGGCAGAGGCGTCTGCGAAAAACAAATTCGCATCGGTCTGTCCCTTTATGCGAAAATCCTTGTCAAGCGAATTTTGATTGAATGTCGATGAGGAAAGCCAGGTGTTTGCCGCTGTCCATGTATTTGTTGAGTTAATAAGAAGTGCGGGATCAGGAAAAGAAGCTGTTTGCCATGTGCCGTTGCCCGATGCATCAGTGGTAAGGATGTATCCGTCGGAGGCCCCTGTTATCATTGTAAAAGAAGAGGCTTTAACAGTGCCTATTACTTCTACTTCCGTGGGATTTGCCGTACCTACACCCAGCTTATCGGTAACAAAACCGGCGGAAAGATTTTTACTGCATAAAACTATTAAAAACAGTATCAACCATTTAGAATAGAATTTCATTACATACCTTTGCAATTATTACTACATGCAGTAAATATAATGAAATTTCAATCAATTGTCAATAATTAAGTATCTGGTACCTATCAGGTATATAAATATACCTGTTAACTGACTTTTAATAGGATAAAATATTTTCAGGGTTTTTACGAATTTGGAATTTTACGGCTAATGGCCCTGCTGCAGATAGGTGGATAAATTAATCTTTTTTCTGCCAATGCCAAGCTTCTTTCGGATGGCCCTTCTATGGGTTTGAATGGTGTGGCCTGAAACCTTCAGGATCTTAGCAATTTTTGCATTCTTATAACCATTTCGTATCATGTTACAAATTTCCACTTCACGAGGAGAAAGCCTGGTCCTTGGAGATTCAACTATCTTTCCGAAAGGAGATGCAAGATTGTCCAGATCCTTTTCCAGCATTTCAAGATATTTGCTGATTTTGGGAACCTTCATTCTTCTTATCTTTCCGATGAGAGGACGGGCAGTCCTTTCTATATTTTTTAACAAATTTTCTCCGAATTCTTTTTTCTCTATCTCTACCTGGGCAAGAAGCTCTTTTAAAGCTATTGTTTTATTCTCAAGATTTTTTGAAAGTAAAGAAAGATCCAAATTTTCCTTTTTTGAATTTGTGATATCACTAAAAAACCATGCCCTGCCATAATTAAAATTCTTCTTTTTATCAAAAAGTGGTACAGAATTCCATTTCACGAACATTCCGTTTTTCATTTCAAGCTCACCAGACCCGACTTCTTTAGGCTGCGAATATAAATACTTGATTTTCTCAAAAAAACTTTCATGATCTTTAATTTTTTCCGTAAGCATTTTCCAAACCTTCTCTTGGCCCTTCTGTGACAAGAAGTCCTCAGGGGTATCAAATAATTCTATAAACTTCTTGTTATGAAGGTATGGTTTGGCTTCTCTGTCCACTACCAAAACAGCATCGGGAGATAGGTGAATTTGAGTCTCCATAACAATTGTCCTGAACGCCAGCTTTTTTTCATATTCAATACGCTCAGAAACATCTCTTAACACAACCGTCATTTGCGGATTATTAAACCTGTCCCGGCTTAACTTTCCGGAGCCTTCCAAAGATACATATTCACCGTTCGGCTTTTTGTAACGTGCTACAACGCTTCCGCCATCATTGCCTTTTGCAACACTCTCAAAAGCATCAAACAGCATTTTTCTGTCCTCTGGATGAACAATTTCAGCCACATTTCTACCGACCGCATTCTCAACAGTATCGCCCAGCTGCTCAATTTGAGGGCTGCAAAATTTAATAGTCCCGTCGAAATCAACAACTTGAATAATATCCACGGTACTTTCTAAAATATTTTTGTAATTTTCTTCGCTTTTATCCAGTTTTGCTTTCAGTTCTTTTATGCCTGTAAGGTCCGTTATGGCGCCAATATATCCAGTAATGTTCCCTTCTTTATCTTTTTCCGGCAATAAACGGTCTAATACCCAGGATATTGTTCCGTCGGTTCTTAGGAATCTGTACTCTAGTCTGTACGGTTTCCCTGTTGCAACCGAATTTTCCCACTCTTTATCAACATAGCTTTTATCTTGCGGATACAAAGCCTTTTTCCAACCATCTCCCAAGGCTTCCTCACACGAGAGCCCTGAAATTTCGCCCCATCGTTTATTTGTGTATACGTATTTGTCCTCAATATCCTTCCTGTATATTCCGACCGGAGCCAACTGAGTAATTGAAGAAAAAAGCCGGGACGTCTCGACTATTTTATCTTTATCTGCTAAACGCTCTTCTTCAATAGAGACTGCCAATCCCATAATCTTTAAAATGCTAAGCTCGAAAGTTTCAAATTTTCTATCATCCTGATAAACGGCCCCAAAAGCACCTACTGCCTGGGTTCCAACTTTTACTGCAAACCCTGCGTAAGTTTTAAGCCCGTATTTTTTTACGTTAGGATCGGTGTTCATATAAGACGATTCTTGAAGATTATCCAGTACAAACGGCTCATCCCCGCCGTTGTCAATAACATCAAAACAAATATGTCCCTTACCCTTGTCGGAAAGCGGCATATCCCGAGGAATCTGCCAGCCCGCTAAAGTATGAAGCATATCCCCCTCTTTGCGGTTATAAAGCACACATACAGCTTCCAATATTTCTCCTGCAGCATGGGCCATGCGGCCGATATTTTCCAAAGGATTCGGCCCGAAAGACAAAAACGTTTTATTTATTATGCTTAAGGCTTTTTCAGAGCGAATACGTGAAGTAACGTCTCTCACTGTTGATATAACTTCAACAGATCCGTTATCGAGCACCCTCTTCCTAGATAACGCCTCCAAATAACAAAACTGGCCGTCCTTTTTCTTAAACCGGAATGAATGCGGAGGTGTCGCCAAATCAAACTCGAGGATTTGTTTAAAGATATTAGATTCCGAAACAACGTCCTGTGGGTGAATAAACTTGTCGAATTTATGCTCCATCAAATCTTCTTCGTTATACCCGTATTTAGAAATCTGAGGCGAGATATATTTTACAAAACCGCCGGAATCGAGAGAAAAAATAATATCTCTGTTAGATTCTATGATGGTACGTATTTTTTCTTCGGACTCGCTGATTTGCGTTTCATATTTTTTCCGTTCAGTTATGTCCGTTATTGTACCGACATATCCGGTTATTTTTCCGTCTGAATCTTTTTCGGCCATCGCCTGGCCCAATACCCACGTAATTTTTGAATATGGTTTCCCGAATCTGTATTCCAGTTTGAAATTATAATTGTTTTTAATAGCATTTGCCCATACCTTAAAAACCGTTTCCTTATCTTCCGGATATAAACCGTTTGTCCAGCCTTCCCCTAAAGCTTCTTGTGGCTTTAGAGACGCAATTTCAAGCCATTTTTCATTTACATATGTGCATAGTCCATGCTCATCAGTTCGGAAAATTCCCACGGGAGCCATTCTGGAAATATTTTCAAATAAGACCTTATTTTTTTCTATTTGTTCATTTTCGTGTTTTTTTTCCGTAATGTCTTTTACGGTACCCCTGAAGCCTTTGTGATTTCTTTCACTGTCAAATAAAACACAAATTGTTGACTCAAAGAAAACTTCATGCCCTTCCTTGTCTAAAACTCTGTTTTCTATTTGCTTCTGAAGCATCTTTCCTGCCATTAGCTCTTCACACGTTATTTTTACTGCTTTTGCAAACGCTTCCGGCAAAAAGTCAAAAGAAATTTTCCCTACAATTTCATTTTTATCAATTCCAAAAAAATCCTTAACCTTTGTGTTTGAGTAATTATATATTCCCTCCTTGTCTGTTTCCCAAATCCAAATGGATTGAGCTTCGGCAAGACTCAAAAACTCATCTTCAAGCGCCTCGAACCTTGCTTTCCCATTTTTTTGTACAATGAGCGACTTGATAGTATGAGATAGAATTGCTTCTGCGGAGTCCGGATTGGGGTATTCTTCTGCCGACAAAGATGCTAAATTTGAAATCTTTTCGCTGCCAATGAACAAAGTAGAATGGTTCCTTATAACAGCCAAAAGCATTTCTGCGCTAAACGTATTTTTATTAAACTGACAAAGGAGAGAAATCTTACTTTCTTGAATTAAATCCGACATTTTCATTCTGTAAGATAGCAATCTCTCATCGCCTGGTTTAAAACTTTTCATCCAGGACATTTCTACGCTTATGTTCACTCCTGAAAAGTGTGAATCTTTTGCTTTCTTTATTTCTGATTTGTAAAAGCTGACTATGCGGTCGGGATCAAAGTTTCCATCAATAACATAAAGCTCGCTTTGAGGAATGATTTGCAGCTGGCCGGAGTCGAGATATTGTTTGAGGTCTAAACCGGATTCTTTTAAATAGCCGGTTATTGTTTCCCGCGAGTGATTATCCAAAATATACAGAACTTTTTTCTTTTGCTTTAGCCCATCAACTATCCACTTGGATACTACCGCTTTATGTTCTGCTTCGGTCTCATAAATTATAGCGGAATGTTCCATCCCCTCGAAACAGAGTGAAGATTGCTTTTTGTTGTCTTTTGTATTCACAATTTATCCCCAAATACCCATTTTTGCAAAACAGTTTAATATCTGACCTGTTTGATACTATAATATTTTAACCTGTTTTTCAAGCTGTTTTTTAAAAAAAGAATATCGTGTCCCATTTTTTAAAAATAAACAGGTATAATCGCTATCTACCTATTAAAATCGCAATAGAAGTTGTGTTTTTTTTGAGGTTTTTTAGTCTTCGGTGAGACGGAATTTTTTAGAAGAACTTCCATTTTTTGACGGATGTTTTGACCGATATTTTCTTTGAGGATTTTTCTCTTGCTGTGCCTTGGGCATAATATGCTTTTATGTAGCGGCTGTATTCCATTTCAGGTTCTAGCTTTAACTCAAGCCAGGAAGTCTTATTATCTGAAAATTCTGCAAGCAATTTGTCCGTTTTGCCATCGTAAATACGGTATCCGGAGGCACTTGAGATTTTATTCCATTTCCAGCGTATAGAGCTGGCTGTTTCAGCTTTGCCCGACAAATTGAGGGAAACAACGGACGCCGGTTTGGTTTTTTCCTTTTTTTCCTTCTTTTTTTCCAGAACTTCTTCTCTCGGACGCTCTTTCTTTTTCGGTTTGTCTTTACATACCCCCAGCTTAAAGTTTAGGGATACTCCGTAAGTTTCTCCCAGCTCACCGTAAGGAGCCCATGCAAAATCCAGGCCCATATTATCAAAAACTATTCCAGCACCTGCGGAAAAACCCACGCCGCTTGAGTATCTGTCCCTTGTTCTGTAACCTAACCTTAACGAATAAGACATTTTGTCATTGTCTGAGGGTTTGAAATCCATCTCTCCTGCAACATTTATGTATGGGTCCAGTTCCGTGCTCTGATTAATATCCATATAAAATTTAGGCTTTATTTTGTCGTTATATTCCCATACATATTCAGCGCCGACTTTTAAATTTAAGGGGAGCTTCTCCTCCTCCGCCACATATTTTAAACTGCCTCCGATATTTTGTATTGATGCACCAAGAGTGAATTTTTCAAATCCCGTATATGTTGCTCCTAGATCTTCGCTTATTGTCCAGGCATTGGTATCATCAATCTGAGAACTGATGAATTTCAAATTTGCTCCGACGAAGAAATCTTCGCGCAAGGGCGTGGCATAAGCAAACGTAGCGGAGAAATCAAACGGACTGTAGGTGCTTCCCAAAGGATTATCGTTGACATCGTATTTTTCTATTTCGTCCATGGAAAGGTAATTGATGGATGCTCCGAAATGATGTTCACCAATAGGGCATGCGGCATAGGAAAGGTTTTGATAGTTTATATCCTGAAACCACTTAAGATGCATGAATGTAAACTGCTGTTCTTCCACAAAGCAAAGACCTGAAGGATTGTAGTATATGGCATTAACGTCTCTGCTTACTGCGCCCACGCCTGCCATCGAAAGGTTTCTTGCTCCAGTGCCGATTTTAAGGAAAGATGCCGCGGTGCTTCCCGCATAGGCAAAGAGGGAAGAATTAATACTTAAAAAAAAAATTGTTAAAATGAATACTTTGAATTTTTTCATTTTATTAATGCCATTTTCAAAACTCTAAATTACTGCTGCAAACCAACCATATACCAATAGGTACCATCAAAAGTGAAGACCGCTCCACCCTCAGCAGTAACGGTAACATTTCCACCTGTGCCTGTTGTAATGCCTGTACCTGTAGCGTTTTGGTTGACCAAAACCACATTATTCGTGGTGGAAGTATTAAATATGCAAACGGTTTGGCCAGCTACACCATTTGTGAATCCGTTTAAATTTGTGCTGGAATTCACTGTTAAGCTAACGCTGTTGCAATCTGCAACATCTATTGTAGTTGCTGTACCATTCAGTGTTGCTGTATTTTGTTTACTTACTATGGCCCCTTCCACATCAAGTTTTTTCTGAGGCGTTATTGTGCCGATACCGACATTGCCGGTTCCGGAGGTTACCACGTCATTTCCGTCATTTGCTATTGTTATCAACTTTGAGTTGTGACTGATTGTATCCACTGCTAAAGTCGTCATTGTTGAAGGTAGTAACCAGGTGTTTCCCCCTGTCCAAGTGTTTGTTGAAGCAAGCAGTGCAAATCCATATGGTACCTGCCAGGTTCCGTTTCCATCCGCATCTGAAATAATAATATATCCATCTACGGCGTTTGTAGTCATTGTAAAAGAGGATGCCGTAACCCTTCCGCTTACTTCAAGATCCGTCGGATTAGAAACATTGCCAACGCCTACCCTATCTGAAACAACTCCTCCGATAAGAGGCGAAGCAAATAAGAACAAAAATGGGATAAACAGTATTTTTTTAATCATTATATCTCCTAATTTTAAAGCTGAGCGTTAACAATATACCAATATGTGCCGTTAAAACATAGAATTAGGCAACCTCCATCGTTTGCAGTTAATGTTATATTACCGTTTGTGCCGGTTACAATCCCATTAGCTCCTGCCTTGTTCACTATTGTCAGATTTCTATTTGTGGGACTAGCAGTTCTGTAATAAAAAAATGTAACCATTTGCCCTGCTTCCCCTCCGGTAATTGCTGTTACATTGGTTGGCGATGACGCCCCGTTTGCATTATAATAATAAATGTAGCTGTTGATCCCGGTAAAATCTAAAGTTGCACCACCGTCTGTATTTGAAAGTATAGTTTGGTTGCTTAAAACAGCTCCGTTAACATCAAGTTTTGCCTGCGGAACTCCCGTAGAGATACCAATATTTCCTGTCCCGGATGTTACAAAGTCGTTGCTGTCGTTTGCTATAGTTATCAATGCCGATTTGTGATTTATTGTATCGAGAGTCAAGGCCGTCATCGTTGAAGCACCCAAATAGGTATTACCCCCTGACCAAGTATTTGTTGAACTAATAGCCACGCAGGCACACCAATATGCGTTTCCACCAACACTATTCCTGAGTACATAACCGCTGGAAGCCCCGGTTGTCATTGTAAAAGAAGACACTGTGATTCTGCCTGCTACTTCCAGATCATTTGGATTTACGATACCTACTCCAACCCTGTCTGAAACAAAACCTGCATTTGCTAAACCAGTTATAAATAATATGGAAAAGTAAAGAATTGATTTAATGTAAAATTTCATTTATTTTTATCCGTATATATTTTTATGAAATTATTTTCCTTAGATTTAGGGCGCGTCTATCGTGGTTTGTGTCACATAGGATCCGCCAATTCTCTTTTCAAATATTAAATCTCCATTACCGTCCACCTGAAATCTCCATGTTCCGTCGGTGTTTTCATCACCTAAATAAAAAACTGATGTTGTGCTGGATTTAACATCCTTTACATTGATTATGTCATTGTTACTCATGTTTACTGTTGTAGTAGCTACATGATTTCCGAAATTGTCTCCGGCAAATGTTGATGTAGAAATCCAAGCTGCATTACCTGAACCATCAGAACTTAAAATGTAGCCTGCAGATGCACCTGTTGTCATCTGGAAACTTGCAGCATTGGAAATTCCAAAACCCGACATATTTAATGTTTGAGTTGCTACATGTGTACCCAAGCTGTCGCCTGTTGGAGCAGCCCAGCTTGCATAACCTGCGCCGTCTGAAGTTAAAACATAGCCTGAAGATGCACCGGTAGTCATCTGGAAACCGCTTGAATTTATTATGGCAAAATTTGCCATATTAAGAGTCATTGTTGCAATATGACTTCCCAAACTATCACCTGTACCAGCTACAACTCCCGGGTTACCCCAGGAAGCATTACCTGCGGCATCTACGGTCAAAACATCTCCGGCAGTATGCCCAACAGGATAATGGAAGGCTCCGACATTTGATATTTGCTGGTTAGACATATTAAGAGTGGTGGTCGCAATATGAGTACCAAGATTCAACTGAGCAGCTACACCAGTGTCTAATTTTGCCTGTGTTACAATACCGTCATCTATATTTCTTGCATGAAGCGAATAAATGTTTGATAAAACTTTTTCTCTCGGAAGAAGAACCTCTCCCTCAACGGATATTTCCAGATAATAGCCTCCTCCGGGGATATTGTTCCAGTCTACCGACGGAGTAAGTTCAGTACTGAAAACACCGCCCGTAACTGTAACGGCAACATTCCCGCTGGTCCAATACTGTGTTGAACCGTCAGAATTGGTAAAACGGAAACGCATGGTTTTTGTACCATCTACCACTTTTTCATTCTCTTTCAAGGTGCCCTGATAACGGAAGCTTGTAGGAGCCGCCGCATAAAGGACGCTTGCAAAAAAGACTGATATTAAGAGTAATGATAACCAACCAAGCCTTTGCACTTCTCCTCCGTTTAGGATTTACCTCAAAATCGCAAACTTGCCTACTTTCTTGTGTCCTTCATTATCGGTTAACAGATACAGATATACGCCTGAGGCAACTTTTTCGCCTGCATTATTTCGCACATTCCATTCAAGTTCGCCTGTAGGCGTATCGGCTTCTGTACTGTAAACCAGTTCTCCTGCTATATTAAACACCATAAGTTTCGTATACGCTGTGGTATGCGAAAACGTTATTTTGTTATGGCCTAACCCTGAGTTAGGCTTGTATGGATTCGGATAGCAATGGGCAATTGTTAAATCCGCCTCTAGTTTGGCAACGCCTGTTGATTGGCTGGTATCTATTGAGTACACTCCGCCCGCCATTGATAAACCTCCTATACTCTCTATACCCGCTCCGTTTAAAACGTAATTGGAGCTGGCCAACCTTTGGCCGCCGCTGCCAACAAGTCTTGCGAATTCAACTATGTATCCTCCGCCGATTATCAGAGCAAAAGAAACTCCTGTAAATAAGAATAAAATGGAATAAGACAATAAACGTTTCCTGCCGAATGCAAAACCTGCACCACTGGCAAGAACTTTTAAGAATCTTTCGTTTATTAAGTTTCCTTTTATCCTAGACATTTCTTTCACCTCTGCGGGATTTTTCACGATAAACAATGAAATAATCCCGGCGAAATTACGTTTACGGAATAACCCTGTATTTTTCTACCCAAGTATCGGTATCGTAACGATATGTTACGAGATCGTTGCCGACCCTTACGGTTTTCCAGCTGCCGTCTGTATCATCCGGTCCGTATAAAACAGTGGATGTAGCAGAAAGTGCTAGATCGCCGCTTGCTGTAAGAGTATTGGTAATTGTGGCTGAGCTGAATGTTACATCATCAGTCGTCTGAACATCCTGATCCATGGCGAAAAGTTCGTAATCGCCGTTTCCGGTATTAAGCGTGTCTGCGTCTAAAGTTCCGCTAAATACACCGGTAGATGCTGCAACACCAGCCGTTACGGTTAATGTTCCCGTCAACGTATCGCTAGTATTTAGCAACCTGTTACTTACAGCCGTACTCAGCGTTTGCGTGGACGCATCGAGGGTATTTACATCGGTCCTCAACGTGATTGTGGACGCATCGAGAGCAGTAATTTGGGCTTCAAGCTCAAGATGTGTTAATGTCCCAGTTGATGTGAGAGCATCATGATCTGAAACTCCTGCTACCGATGGCTGCCATGTACCCACACCGTTTGCATCTGTGGTTAGAACATATCCAGCTGTCGTGGATACTCCTATTCTGAAACCACCGAGGTTGGTAACCGATAGTGAGCTGAACGTCACATCATCAGTCGTCTCTACATCCTGATTCATAGCAAAAAGCTCATAATCGCCATTTCCGGTATTAAGCGTGTCTGCGTCTAAAGTTCCGCTAAATACACCGGTAGATGCTGCAACACCGGCCGTTACGGTTAATGTTCCCGTCAACGTATCGCTGGTATTTAGCAACCTGTTACTTACAGCCGTACTCAGCGTTTGCGTGGACGCATCGAGGGTATTTACATCGGTCCTCAACGTGATTGTGGATGCATCGAGAGCAGTAATTTGGGCTTCAAGCTCAAGATGTGTTAATGTCCCAGTTGATGTGAGAGCATCATGATCTGAAACTCCTGCTACCGATGGCTGCCATGTACCCACACCGTTTGCATCTGTGGTTAGAACATATCCTGCTGTCGTCGAAACACCCAGTCTGAAACCTGTCTGGGACGTTACCGAAATTGTGCTAGCAGATATGCCGCTACTAAAAGTACCGGTACCTGCCACTACGCCGTACGTTGCTTCGAAGTTGTCAGTTTTCAGTCCCGCATAGGCCAAAGTCAGCGGAACGGAAATGAGCATGACAACTACAAGCAACTTTGAAAAAACTTTTGTGCCCATTGCCTTGTCCTCCTTTTTTTTATTTTTGCTTCTTTAACTTTCCAGTGAATTGTAACAATCCATATATATTAAAAAAAGATCGCCCCCTTCCATGGGAACGATCTTGACTTCGTACGACAATGTCAAAACTATTGGCAAGGATTTCCTTGATATGTACAGGGGATTATCGAGAGTGGCCTGCTCAATCAAGTCCTTCTGGTATTCATAATCCTCTGGCAAACGAAACTCTTTTAGCATATTTGTAGTCTCCTTGATCTTTCCGTATGTATAACTCAAAAAAATCACACTGTGGGTTCTTTATACAACCCGCAGTTGAAAAAACTGCATAAGACTTCAAAATTTTTTGTAAAAGTTTAACATTTTTGAGTCAATTTTCTTGCTACAACGCGTATTATAGTCTACACCCCCCGATTTGCCAAGGCCTATTATTCAATTTTAAAAACCTATTCAAAAATCTATATTTTTGGTCTCTTTTGCCTTTTCTTTCGTTAACCTGTCTTTTTCATATCTTTTAGACAATTCATTAAATTCTGAGCATAAGCGCTTTTGGCTTTGTTTACCTTATAATAAACAAACTGCCCTTTCCGTTTTTCGGTAACCAGGTCAGCATTTTTTAACTCTTTTAAATACCTGGAAACATTGTACTGTTTAAGGTTTGTTTCCTTAGCAATATCAAGCACACAGTATTCCTTTTTGCGTTCTAAAAGGAATGAAAATACCGCGAACCTGTTTTTTTCAGACAATGTTTTTATTACCTTTACCTGATCTTCCATAACCTTATCTCCGAACAGAATGCCGAATCAATGCTTTCTTGTTTTAAAACTCTTGACATATGCATATCTGCGCATATGCACACCTCTGCATGATATGTATATAACAATATTCTAAAGTATTGTCAAGAATTAAGAAACAGGTATAGAATATACCTGTTTTATACTCGTTTTTAAAGGTATTTAATAGGTGTGTTTGTAAAAAGAAAAATGGCTGTAATTCAAATACAATTGTGGGATAAATTAATGTTTTAATTTATCTTTTTTCGGCATCGTGTTTTTCTGCATAAATTTTCTTATTTTCTGCCTTGCTTTTCTTATTTATCAGCTTTTTCTCTTGCTTCGTCATGACTCCGTCGGACATTGCATCATTTCTTAATTTTTGAAGCTCCTTTTGCCCTCTTAAAAGATCCTTTGCTTCCGATTCGGTAAGTTCTCCGCTTTTCATCCCTTGTCTGATTCTTTGCATCTGGGTTTTTTTCTTCTTGGCCTTTTTTACTCCAACCATGGCCGGTGCCGGGGCAACAACTACATTTTTGTTTACAACAACTCTTTTACGGTGTTTGGGTTTTACGACTACAACATTTTTATTTACCACAACTTTTTTACCCGATTTTTGAGCGTCATGTTTTTCTTTATAAATATGTCTGCTATGCGCCTTGGTTTTTGCTTTGATTCTTTGTTTTTCCCCTTCGGTTACAACACCGTCTGCTTTTGCTCTATTTTTCATTCTTTTAATTTGCTTTCCCTCCCGCTTTAGCTTTTTTGCCTCAACGCGGGTGAGCTCTCCGCTTTGCACGCCTTGCCTTACTCTCTTTGCCTTATTTCCACCTCTGCCGGCAAGTGCTACGGTAATACTTCCGGATAAAACCAAAATCATAAAAACCAATAGACCTTTTTTAAACATAAAACCTCCTTCTAAATAATTTATTCCACTATTATCTGGTAATCTTCCCAGGAAATATCATTGCCGGTCTGTATCTCAATTTCTGCTCCGACGGATTTTTTTAGCCTTTGCAGCCTTTCATTAAAATATGCTGCGACTTTCGGGTTGAGTTTAAGGCGTACTTTTCCGCTGTGTCTGCTAAGTTTTAAATGAGATAATTCGTTATTGATATTTAGGAAAAGAGATTCTTTGGATGCGACAAGCCCTGAACCGTTGCACATGGGGCACTTTTCGCCTAAAAGAGAAAGTAAAGATTCTCTTTTTCTTTCCCTGGTCATTTCAATAAGGCCTAATTTCGTAATTGGCCATATCTTTATTTTTGCCTTATCGCCTTTTGTTGCGAGTTTTAACGTCTCCAAAACTCTCTGCCTGTTTTTAGAGCTTCTCATATCAATGAAATCTATAACTATAATACCGCCGATATTTCTCAAGCGTATCTCTTTTGCGATTTCACATGCGGCCTCTATATTTGTCTTTGTAACAGTTTCTTCCTGAGACTGCTTGCCTTTGAAACGCCCCGTATTAACATCTATCGCACAAAGAGACTCTGCCTCCTGAATAATAATGTATCCGCCTGACGGCAAATTTACATGGTTTGAGCTAAGCTTTTTTATCTGCTCCTCGGCCCCGTAGGCTTTAAAAATACTGGTTTTTCCCGTATGCCTGTGGACCTTTTCGGAAAGTTCGGGCGAGACAATTTTTACAAAACCTAACACCTCATTATATTCTTCCTGAGAATCTATTAAGAAGATATCCGTTTCTTCGTTAAAAAAATCTCTGACTGTCTGAAATACTATCCCTAAGTCCCTATGCAGTAACGATGGGGTCTTTGCTTTTTTTGTTCTTTGATTAATTGAATCCCACAGTCTAGCCAAGTACTTCATTTCGCGCCTTATTTCTTTATCCGTTGCCCCTTCAGCTTCGGTACGCGCTATAAAGCCTCCGGCAGACTCATCTTTTTTTTCCTCGATTATTTTTTTCAGTCTGTCGCACTCTTCCCTTGAACTAATATTTTTTGATACACCCACATGCTTGTCAAAGGGCATGTAAACAAGAAGTCTCCCGGGAAGCGAAATATCCATTGTTCCCTTTGCTCCCTTTGTGCTTATGGGCTCTTTGGTAACCTGAATAAGTATTTCCTGGCCCTTCGTGATCATTTTTTCAATGTTTTTTCCTTTTTCTTCCGTAACTATATCTCCCATTGAGAGATAAATGTTTTTATCCAAACCTGCATCCACAAACGCGCTGGAAAGCCCTGGTAGAATTGATACAACACGGCCCTTATAAATATTGCCTACAATTTTTTCCGACTCCCTCCTTTCCATAAAAAGATCCACGAGTCTCCCGTCTTCCATTATGGCAACACGAATCTCATCACTTGCACGATTAACAATAATTTCTTTTTTCACTAAATTTCCTCCAAATGTTTTTCATATAGGATTTGTCCCTTGGGATCATTTTCCTCTTTTTTTATTTCATTAATTTGTAAAACGTCTTATGTGAATTGAAAACAAAAGCCCAATTGCACAAAGAGACGATACCATAGAAGACCCGCCATAAGAAAGTAAAGGCAAAGGCAGTCCTGTTGTAGGCATCAATCCCATTACCATGCCAATATTTATAATTCCGCTGAATGCAAACATAGTGGCTATGCCACTGGCCACATATGAGCCATACCTATCCCGCGCGTCGCGCGCAATTACCACAGCCCGCCACACAAGTATAAAATACACAATTATCAAAAACTGTGAAACCAAATAACCCGTTTCTTCCCCTAAAACCGCAAAAATAAAATCGGTATGCTGTTCAGGCAAGAATCCAAGCTGGGTCTGTTTTCCTGAAAATAATCCGCTTCCCGTTATACGCCCTGAACCAATGGCTATTTTTGACTGTATTATATTGTAGCCAGAACCCAATGGATCAATTTCCGGATTTAAAAAAACAATGAGCCTTTTACGCTGATACTCACGTATGGACTTTTCAACCACCATTGATGCAGCGCTTCCCATGATAATAATAATCGAAATTATAATCGGAAACAGTAGCGGAACATTTATCTTAAATCTTATCAAAAACCACCATATTAGAAATATCAACAATATTACGATCGACACTATAATAATAGCATCAAAAAAATGCTCTGTTGATTTTACCAGGTAGTGTAAAATCGGCGAAACATTTAAGAGATCCGGCTGAAGTTTAAAAAATGTTTTCATGAGCGGTATACCGACCGCAATGGCGCCAAAAAGAATAAGGCTCAAGAGGTATTCAGAATTGACACCTGCTATATAGAGTAACACCAAACTAATCGGCAGATATGAAAGGGTGGACGAAAAATCCGGCTGCATCATTACAAGCACCAAATGCCCAAAAAGGAAAAGCAAAGATATAACCAAAACCGAAATATTCCTGATTTCTCTCGCCTTTAGGTCTAAATACCCCGCAATAACAAGAATAAAAATTATCTTAGTAAGCTCTACAGGCTGCAGAGAAAAAAAGCCTAAATCAAACCATCCTTTTGTGCCCCTCATTGTTGTCCCAAAAATTAATACTGAACCAAGCAATATAATTGAAAGAACATATAAAGAAGGTCTAAAATATTTGAAATTTTGGTAATTAAAAGACAAAAGAATAAAAAAGCCCACTATTCCTATGGCAATCGATACCAGTTGTGTTGTCATGTATTTTGCCGAATCACCAAAATTTAAAGTCGCAGAAAACAAGCCCAAAACACCAGATACGAGCAATATTAGCACAACGCCTACTAATACCCAGTCTGTATCTTCAACAAATCTTCGAAACAATGTCCTTTCTATAGGCCGCATATTTATTTACCTTTCTTAATTCTATCTCTATAATATTTCCAATAAATTTTTCTTGCAATGGGTGCTGCTATGGAACCTCCGCTGCCTCCATTTTCTACCAAAACCACTAAAGCCAGCTCCGGATTTTCTGCCGGCGCATAAGACACAAACCATGCATGATCATCGCCCTGGGGATTTTGGGCAGTCCCTGTTTTGCCGGCAATCATAAAATTTTTGAAATAGCACCATCCGCCTGTACCCTTTGAAACAACTTTCTCAAGACCTTCATGTAAAAGGTCCCAAACTTCATCGGTAAGCTGAACTTTGCCTGACTCTACCGGAACATATTCCTTTACTACATTTCCTTCATCGTCCAGCATTTTTTCTACTATATACGGCTTATAAATAGTGCCCCCATTGGCAACAGTAGATATTAATGATGCCATTTGCATGGGGGTAACGAGCACAGAACCCTGGCCAATTGCCATATTTACCGTATCGCCCAACTTCCACGTATCCTTTCTCTTATTCAGCTTCCAATCAAAGGAAGGAATTAAACCGTCCTTTTCTGATGGAATATCTATGCCTGTCTTTTTCCCCAAATTAAATTTTCTCGCCCATTTTTCTAATGCCTTTTGGCCGATTTTTAAGCTAATATTATAAAAATATACGTTACAAGATTCTACTAAAGCTCGCATTAGAGCTAATTGGCCGTGGCCCGATTTTTTCCGCCAACACGCAAAATTTTGCCTGCCTAAACGAAAATTTCCTCTGCATGTATATTTATCTTCTGTACTTATTTTTTCTTCCGCTAGGCCCGCAATAAAAGTTATTATTTTAAATACCGATCCGGGGGGATATATTGCCTGAACTGCGCGGTTATAGAAAGGGTAGTTTCCGTCCTCTAAATATTTATAAAACTCTTTTCTTGTTGAAAAATTTGTATTAAATCCCGGCATGGAAACAAAAGCTCTGACAGCGCCGGATCTGGGGTCCATCGCAATAACCGCTCCTCTTCCCGTTTTTGAGTTTTTTAACGCGTCCGCGCAAATATCCTGCAACTTTAAGTCTATCGTTGTATACAGCCTATTGCCCTTAACAGGAGTAACGTGTTTAAGCATTTTAAGCTGCCTACCCAGTGCGTCTACTTCTACCTTCCATCCGCCGTTTTTGCCTCGAATGAGACCATCGTATTGCTGTTCAAGTCCTCCCCTGCCTACCAAATCTCCGATTCGGTACCCCACATGTGACAGTCTTTTTAATTCATCCGGAGCAATTTCGCTTAAATAACCCACCAGATGAGAAGTTGTTTCCGGAAATTCTGCAATCCTTTCAGGCTCTTCAATAACAGCAATGCCAGGAATTGAAAGACGTTTCTCCTGGACAAGAAATAGTTCTTCCCGGGAGAGATCTGCAAGTTTTACAATATGCCAGCCGCTTCTTATGTTTACTCTTAAGTTTCTGCCCAGTATAGTGCTTAATTGCGTGACAATGTCGTCGGGAGATGTTTTTGATTCAATGAACGGATAAAAATAAACAACAAAAGCGGATTTGTTGCGAACAAGCAAATTACCATTAACATCGTATATTTCCCCCCTAGGGGCCCTTTCGATAATAATACTTGTGTGCTGACGTTCTGATATTGAGAAATAGTACTTGCCTTTTATGACCTGAAGAAAGAAAAGCCTGAAAGATATCAGTATAAAAAATATTAATATAAAAAATAGGATAAATTTTGATCTTTTAATAAAATCTTCATAATTTATCCTGTCTACCTGCTGCCATACCATAATTTACTCATATTTATCTATCTATTTTTTTCTTCAATATTGTATTTTAATGAATGCCTGCTTCCAAACATCGCATTTATGACTTCTCCGATTTTAAATACCAGCGGTGCCAACAACATATTAAGCACTATTCTTGAAATAGCGATATAATTAAACTTTATAGTGTAATTGTTTTCTCCAAATAACATGTACAAGAAGCTCAAACCGATTAGAAAAGTAATTGAGGCAAATCCAGTAACAACCATCTGCGTTCCGACTTTGCCTTCATCCCATTTTCTGCTAAGCTTGCCTGAAAAAAAGCCTACACACGTAAATAAAAACGCATGTACACCGAAAAGGTCAACTGCAAGCACATCCCAGGATAATCCCCATGAAAAGCCTAACACTTGCCCCGGGAAAGCTCCTTTTTTTATTCCGACGAATAAAACTGCCAATAACAAAAAATTTGGAGCTATTCCATAGAGTGCAAAATACTTTGTAAATACGAACTGAACAATAAGGCCAATGACAAATAGTGTTAAATAACCGAATATTCTAATCATTCGCTCTGCTCGCTTTTGTTATTTTGTTTTTCAGGAATAAGAATAACAACTTCTCTAATGGAATTTAATTTTGCTGATACTTTGACAACTGCAGACCTTAAGGCATGCTTTTGGGCTTTATCAAGCCGAGAAATATACCCTATGCGTATGTTAGGCGGGAAAATGGAACTTATTGGACTTGTTACAATCTCATCTCCAACGTCTACCCTGCTATCGGGTAATAAATATTTTATTTTAACCGAATCGATATTTTGCCCGTCAATTAAACCGTCTTCATTGAGGTTTTTTATTTTTGCAGGAATTGAAGACAAAACATTTGTGATGAGAATAACTTGAGAAAAACTATCGTATACTTTCCACGTGCGACCTAAAACGACGGGTTTTTCGCCAACCAGCATCAAAACAGGGGCATCTTCAAATAGCCCGTCTTTTAAACCCTTATTTATTGTAGCCCATTCAAACCAGCTGTCCGACTCTCTGTTTATAACACGTGCAACAACAGCTTTTCTTTCCCTTGGATCAGCAAATTTTACTATTCTACGCAGAATCTTATTTTCTTCTTTAACATTTTTGTAATCGTTTTCAACAAGTACATACTTTTGAATATTTTCCCTTAAATCTTTGTTTTCCTGATGAACCGAAACTATTTCTTTGATGTTTTCTAATACATTGTAACCGGAATCGATTATTGTATCTGCGATATAGGGCACAGGATTAACAATGTAAAAAAGAAATCTTTTTACTGTACATATATAACCGGTGAGATGCGCGGTTACAAAAAATAGGCTTATTGCTATTAGCAGTAGAAAAGTCAGGTTTGATTTTCGTGAGGTCGTTGTTTCTTCCATTGGCTTCCTATGAGATGAAACCCATGAAGGAAGAAAGTTTTACAGATATGAAAAACTCAAAGAAATTTAAAATCTAATTTTTTTTCGTGAAGAGCGCAAATTATCCATTTCTTCTAAATACATTCCTGTTCCTCTAGCAACACATGTTAGTGGATCCTCTGCCAAATTCGCCGGCAATTCTGTTTCTTGAGTTAGTAATTCAGGAAATCCTCTCAACAGAGAACCTCCACCTGCTAAAACTATTCCCCTATCAACTAGATCTGCGGACAACTCCGCAGGGGTTTCTTCTAAAGTATTTCTTATAACTTCTATGATAGCCTTCATAGGTTCAGATAATGCCGCTCTGACTTCCTCTGAAGTTATACTTATTGTTTTTGGCAAGCCCGTCACCTGATCGCGCCCTTTAACTTCTAGGCTTGTTTCTTCCTCTAATGGAAAAACGGATCCAATTCTCACCTTTACTTCTTCTGCCGTGTTTTCTCCGATTAAAAGATTGTATTTTCTTCTAAAATAAAGAACAATTGCTTCGTCCATCTCATCACCTGCAACATCAATAGACTTTGAGACAACCATACCGCCCATTGATGTGACAGCCACTTCGGTTGTACCTCCGCCGACATCAACGATCATATTGCCCTCGGGCTCCTGAATAGGTATTCTTGCGCCAATTGCAGCAGCCATGGGCTCTTCAATAATATAAACTTCTCGTGCTCCCGCTTGCTCTGCAGATTCACGAACCGCTCGCCTTTCCACTTCTGTAATTCCTGAAGGAACACCTACAACAATTCTCGGATGAAGCAAACTTCTGTGATTATGTACTTTTTTAATGAAGTAGCGAATCATCCGTTCGGTTACTTCAAAGTCTGCAATTACGCCGTCTCTCAAAGGTCTGACAGCTATAATATCTGCAGGAGTTTTGCCAAGCATCCGTTTCGCTTCTGCCCCTATCGCTAAAATATTTCTACTCTCTTTTTCTATGGCAACAACGGATGGCTCTCTTAAAACTATCCCTTGACCCTTAACGTAAACGAGCACCGTTGCGGTGCCCAGGTCGATTCCCATATCATTTGAAAAAAGGCTGAAGAAATAATTAAACATGTTTTTTAATTTAACGCTTAGCTTATTAGTTTCACTAAAGCTATCTCAGCACGATCGCCAATACGTGTTCCAAGCCTAAATATTTTCGTATAGCCGCCGTTGCGTTTTTCATATCTTGGAACAAGCACATCAAAAACTTTTTTTATGACAGCTTTGTCTTTAAGCTCGCGGGCGACTGCTTTTTTTGCATTCAAATCAGCGGGTCTGGCTGATGTTATAAGCTTTTCTGAGAATCTCACAAGTTCTTTAGCTTTTGGTAATGTAGTCTTTATTTTTTCATGCTGGAAAAGAGACGTTGTAAGATTTCTAAGCATAGCTTTCCTATGTGAAGACGTAACAGAAAGTTTTCTTCCGTTCAAATTCTTAATCATTGTTGTTATCCTCTTCGATAGTCATTCCAAGAGATAGCCCAAGCTCTTTAAGTTTATCATTTATCTCATTTTTTGATCTTTGGCCAAAGTTTTTATACTTGCAGACTTCATCCTCATTTTTTGTTACGAGGTCTCCAACAGTTTTAAGCCCCGCAGCAAGTAAACAATTTGCAGATCTGACTGATAGATCCATAATTGCCAAAGGCTGCCCTAATAATGCTGTTAATTTTTCCTGTTCAGGATCTTTTTCAATAACCTCTTCTTTTGTTTCAGGTCCTGAAAATATTGAAACTGAATTTTTTGATATATTTGCAGCGTATGCCAGGGCATCAACCGGCGCAACAGAACCATCAGTCCAAATCTCAATAACTAGTCTGTCATAATCTGTTATCTGCTCCACTCTTGAATCTTCTACCTCATAATTTACTTTTACTACTGGTGAAAAAAGCGTATCAAGAAGCATAGTATTGGCAGAACTTTTTCCGGTTTTATTCTCATCGGCCATTACATATCCCTTGCCTTTAGACACTTCCATTTCTATCTCTAATGATCCGCCGTAGTCGAGGTTGGCAATTTCCTGATCAGGATTCAAAATCTCAATGTTTGCATTTTTTTCAATATCTTTTGCGGTAATTTTCCCCTCACCTTTTGCCTTCAAAAATAATGTTTCAGAACCGCCTGAGAACATCTTCAATCTGATTTGTTTGATGTTCAAAATTATACTGGCGGAATCTTCTTTAACGCCTTTTAAGACAGCAAATTCATGCATGGCTCCCTTAATACGGACAGCTGAAATTGCAGCACCTTCAATACTTGAAAGCAGAATCCTGCATAAAGCATTTCCAATAGTGTGTCCGTACCCTCTTTCAAAAGGCTCGGCAACAAAACGAGCATACGAGGAGGTAGCGGTTTTTTCATCAATCGTCAATTTACGCAATTTTTCTAAATCTGGCATTTTCATTCTATAACCTCACTATGATAATTATTATTTCGAATACAATTCTACAATTAGCTGACTGTCTATTGGATGAGAAAACTCTGCCGCTTGAGGATCGCTGACTACGGACCCAATCAGGCTGGTTTTGTCAAAATTTAACCAAGAAGGAAATTTATCTCCTTTTTCCAGGGATCTTTTTACAAGAACGTTTTCCTTCATTTTTTCCTTAACGGATATTTTGTCTCCGGGCTTAACTTGATAACCCGGTAAATTAATGCGCTTTTCATTGACCAATACCAGTCCATGGCCTACCATCTGCCTTGCTGCTTTTCTTGAAGTTATAATACCCATACGGTAAACTATATTATCAAGCCTAAGCTCGAGCAGCTTAAAAAGATTTTCACCTGTTAGGCCTTTCATCCTGTCGGCTCTTTCAAAATAATGACGGAACTGTTCTTCCGTTAAACCGTAAATCCTGCGAGCTTTCTGTTTTTCTCTCAAGTGTTTTGCATAATTCGATTCTTTTTTTCTTTTTTGTCCATGCTGACCAGGCAGACCCTTACCCCTTTTGCCATCGAGAGCACAAGCGGTAAAACATCTTTCGCCTTTTAAAAATAATTTGTCTTTTTCACGACGACATTGTTTACAAGCCGAACCTAAATAACGCGACATTTATCTAATTCCTCCGTTTACTGCAATTTATACCCTTCTCGGTTTTGGCGGACGACACCCATTATGAGGCATAGGTGTTATATCCTTAATTGATGTAATTGTTAACCCTGAAGCCTGCAAACCACGAATTGCCGTTTCTCTTCCCGGTCCGGGTCCGTTAACTAGAACGGTGATCTGCTTAACGCCGGCGTCAGCTGCTTTTTTTCCTGCTGATGATGCCGTCATCTGGGCTGCAAATGGAGTACCTTTTTTTGTGCCTTTAAAACCATTTGTCCCGGCGGAAGCCCACGCTAACGTTGCCCCCTTCTCGTCCGTAATAGTAACTATTGTATTGTTAAAGGAAGACCGCACATAAGCCTTTGCCAATCCTCCTAAAAACTTTATTCTCTTTTTACCTTGTCCTGCTTTTTTAACATTTGCCATTAATACCGTCCTCCGTATGGACTAGAGTTACCCTTTTTTACCAGGAGCAGCTGGAGCTCCCTTACCTGCACCGACAGTTTTACGTTTTCCACGTCTAGTTCTTGCATTGGTTTTTGTTCTTTGGCCTCTCACCGGAAGCGCTCTTCTGTGGCGCATTCCCCTGTAAGATGCAATATCTGTAAGACGTCTGATATTTTGCTGTATTTCACGCCTCAAATCACCTTCAACTTTATAACTTTTTGTTATTATAGAAATAAGCTTGTTTACTTCTTCTTCAGATAAGTCTTTGACCCTTTTTGAAGGATCAATCTGAGACTCATCTAAAATTAGTTTTGATATATGCGTGCCTATTCCATAGATATATGTTAGTGCAACATCCAGTCTTTTTGCTTTTGGTAAATCCACTCCTGAGATACGAGCCATTAAAAATCCTCCGTAATTTCTTTAACCTTGTCTTTGTTTATGCCTTGGATCTGTGCACAAAACTCTTACCACCCGTTTGCGTTTTACAACTTTACATTTTTGACATATCGGTTTAACTGACGCTCTTACTTTCATATTTACTCCCAAAAACTATTTTTCTCTAAAAGTTATTCTTCCTCTGGTTAAATCATACGGAGATAATTCTACTTTCACTTTATCTCCCGCTAAAATCTTAATATAATGCATTCTCATTTTACCGCACACATGGGCTAATACTATGTGCCCGCCCTCGATCTCTACCCTAAACATTGCATTAGGCAGAGCCTCTAAAACTTTTCCATCAACAAGAATTTTTTCTTCTTTTGTCATATTATATTTTAGTTAATACTTCGGTTCCTTTTTCAGTTATTGCTACCATGTGTTCAAAATGAGCACACAACTTACCATCTTCTGTTACTACTGTCCAACCGTCGTTTAACGTTTTTACTTTCCAGCTTCCTATATTTACCATTGGTTCAATTGCCACTACAAGGCCGACATCAAACCGCACTCCGGTATTCGGTTCGCCAAAATTCGGTATCGCCGGCTCTTCATGCAGGCTTCTTCCTATACCATGGCCAACATAATCGCGGACAACAGAATAACCCGTCTTTTCAACAAAGCTTTGTATGCTCGAAGACAAATCTCCGAGACGATTGCCTTTTTTTGTATGCTTGATTGCGATATCAAGTGACTTTTTAGTCGTTTCAAGCAGCCTTGCAGCTTCTGAAGATATTTTTCCAACTCCAAATGTAGCAGCTGTATCACCATAAAAGCCGTTGCAAATCAACCCTAGGTCTATACTGACTATATCGCCTTCTTTGATAATTCTCTTTTCGCTCGGAATCCCATGAACCAGCTCATTATTAATTGAAATGCAAGCTGTCGCGGGGTATCCCCTATATCCGAGAAATGCAGGCTTCATTCCCAAAGAACTAATTTCTTTATGTGCTATATCATCAATTTTTTTTGTACTAATTCCGGGTTCTAAACTATTCTTTAAAATTTGCAAAACTTTTGCTGCCGACTGCCCTGCTTTTCTCAAAACTTCTATTTCAGATTTACTCTTAAGCTCAATTCTTCGCTGCTTATTTGAAAAAAACTGAAGGTCCTTATTCGATGAAATCACAAACGCTTTTAAAAACCTCTTCTACGGCTTTGGAACCATCAATCTGGCTCAAGATCCCATTTTTCGAATAGTATTCAATCAACGGGCTGGTCTGCTCTTCATATACTTTCAAACGCTGTCTAATAGTTTCAGGGTTGTCATCTTTTCTCTGCACAACTTTGCCATCACACAAATCACATATTCCTTCAACCTTTGTTGGCTGAGAAATAGTATTAAAACTCGCTCCGCAAGACTCGCACACTCTTCTGCTGGATAACCGTTTAACAATTTCTTCCGAGTCTAAAATTATTGAAAGAACTAAATCGATCTTTTTTTCTTCTTTTGACAAGTTTTTATCTAAGGCTTTTGCCTGGACAACCGTCCTTGGAAAACCATCCAGCAAAAATCCGCTTTTGCAATCTGCTTTTGTTAGCCTTGTTCTTACGACTTCAATAACAACATCATCCGGTACAAGCTTGCCTTCAGACATATATCTCTGTAACTTTTTGCCGAGTTCCGATCCGCTACTAGATGTTTCTCTAAACATATCTCCGGTTGATATATGAGGCAAATTGAATTTTGAAGCTATCAGTTTCGCTTGTGTCCCTTTTCCAGCTCCAGGAGGTCCTAAAAGAATTAAATTCACGAACTTCCTCAAAAATTTATTTTATGTTAAACCAACGGCCTTTTATACGGCCGTCTTTTACAAATCCATCATAGTGGCGCATAATAAGATGCGATTCTATCTGGCCTATAGTATCCAACGATACACCGACAACGATCAGGAGTGATGTCCCTCCGAAAAAGAAAGGAGCATTAAAAAAACTCCTTAAGTAATCCGGCAAAACAGCTATTGCTGCAACAAAAAGAGCTCCACCCAAAGTAATTCGTTCTAAAACTTTCTGAATATATTGAGCGGTGTAATCCCCCGGCCTGATACCAGGAATGAAACCACCGGATCTTTTCATATTGTCGGCCAGTTCTCTCGGATTAAAAGCAACCGAGTTATAAAAATAACAAAAGAAAATAACTAATGACGCATATACAACGTTATATAAATTTGATCCGTGATTAAACCACGTATTAATAGTTTTTGCCCAAGCCGAAGCAGGAAAAAATTGGGCTATTGTCAGCGGTGAAGACATAATAGATACTGCAAAAATTACCGCAATAACTCCTGACTGATCTACTTTTAGAGGAAGAAACGTGCTCGATCCCCCGTACATCTTACGCCCTACCATTCGCTTTGCATATTGTACGGGGATTCTTCTCTGCCCGGTTTCAACCCACACTACGGCAGCCGTGACCAATAATACAAACGAAACAATCATTATGACCGTCAGAAGGGATATTTCCTCCAGCCTTAAAAGCCTGAAAACATCTTTAACAGCAGAAGGAAGCCTATCAACAATACCGGCAAAGATTATTAGAGAAATACCGTTACCAATACCTCTCTCGGTTATTTGTTCCCCCATCCACATTATAAAGACAGTCCCGGTAACCAATGTAATGACCGTAACCGTTATCCAAAGAGCTGTCGGATTATCTACAATCGGCATCCCTGAAGGTGTAGGCATTTTGCTGACAGCCATTGTTAATCCAAAAGACTGAATTGCACCCAGGAACAACGTTGCATATCTTGTAATTTGATTAAGTTTTTTGCGCCCAAGCTCGCCCTCTTTTGATAACCTATCAAGATAAGGGATAACGTGAGCGCCCTGCATTAAGCTCATAATAATTGAAGCGTTAATGTAAGGCATAATACCCATTGCAAAAATAGACATTCTATTTAATGCACCGCCTGAAAACATATCCATAAAGCCAAGGAGCGAATTAGCATGTGCAGCAAAAAGAGACTTTAAAGCAAGCGCATTTACTCCGGGTATTGGAATTGCCGCGCCGAGCCTATATGCTGCTATGATAGCTAAAGTAAAAAGAACTCGCCTTTTGAGTTCAGGAACTTTAAATACATCGGTAAACGTTTTTAGCATAAATTATCTGAGCTATTTAAGGATTTCTACTTTTCCGCCAGCTGCTTCAATTTTTTCAATAGCAGATTTCGAAAAAGCGTTAGCTTTAACATTAAGAGACTTTTTTATTTCTCCATCACCTAAAACTTTAAGCAATCCGTCTTTTTTTATAAGGCCTTTTTCTTTCAATACTTTTAAATCTATTTCAGCACCAGTTTTGAAATTTTCACTTAACTTCCCAATATTTACAATTTCAAACTCTTTACGAAATTTATTAGTAAAACCCCTTTTTGGAATTCTTCTAATTAGAGGCATCTGGCCGCCCTCAAAACCGGTCATTTTAGTGTCTCCGGAACGAGATTTTTGCCCCTTCATTCCGCGCGTTGCTGAGCCGCCATGGCCGGAACCTTCTCCGCGACCGACGATTTTTCTGCGGTGGCGTGATCCGGCTTGTGGTTTTAAATTGTTAAGACCTGTCATATTTCAGAAACCTCTTTATCTCTAACTTTGGCTATATCTTCTTTTGTACGAAGGGATTGTAACCCCTGAATCGTTGCATATACTACATTGAATGGATTTGGAGATCTCAATGATTTCGTTAATATATCAGTTATTCCAACGGCTTCCATAACTGCGCGGACATGGCCGCCGGCTATAACTCCCGTACCGGGTGCAGCCGGTTTGAGCAACACGCGGCCTGCTCCGGACTCTCCTATAATAGCATGAGGGATTGTTCCATCGATCATCGGAATTGCTATCATGGCCTTAGAGGCCTTTAGATTACCTTTTTTAATTGATGACATCACATCGTTTGCTTTACCTAAACCGCATCCAACACGGCCTGCTCCGTCACCAACGACAACAAGCGCGTTAAAAGAAAATCTCTTTCCGCCTTTAACAACTTTGGCAACTCTATTAACAGCAACCACAATTTCTTTATAAGGGCTTTCTTGTTCTGCTCTAAAATCTTCAGCCAACTGAATCCTCCCAAAATCTCATATTTATTAAAAATCTAAACCGGCTTCACGCGCAGCATCGGCCAGGGCTTTTATTCTGCCTACAAAATCCCTTCCACTGCGGTCAAAAACAACTTTTTTTATTCCTTTTTCTATCGATTTTTTCGCCACTGCTTCTCCTACCGCTTTTGCTGCAGGAATAGTATCGGTTGTCTTTAGCTTGCCTTTCACATCTTTTGAAAGTGTGGAAGCCTCAACTAAAGTACAATGTTTGCTATCGTCAATTATTTGCGCATATGTATGCTTATGCCCGCGAACAACACATAATCTTGGACGTTCGCTGGTACCTGATATCTTTTTTCTTATTCTAGCTCTTCTAATTTTTAAGTGTTTTTTTGTGTCTTTCATTTTTGCATCCCCGCGTATTCGTATTCTATTTTTTAGCGCCGCCAGCAGCAGCACCGCCGCCAGATGCACCGGCAGCAGATTTACCTGCTTTTCTTATGATGTGTTCGCCTGCATATCTTATCCCAGTGCCTTTATAGGGCTCCGGTTTTCTATGATCTCTTAAAATAGCAGCAAAATTTCCGACAGCTGCTTTGTCAACGCCTGAAACAGAAACTAAAGTTTGTTTCTCTATTGCAACTTTTAATCCTTCAGGAATTTCGCACTTTACAGGATGAGACAAGCCGAGAGTCATTGTGATGTGTTTTCCTTCAACATTAGCTTTATATCCCAAGCCTACAAGTTCCAGATCCTTTTTAAAACCCGTTAAAACACCTTCTATCATATTCTTTATAAGACCTCTGATCAAACCATGGAACTTATTGCTTTCTACAGTTGATTCCAGAGACATAACCGTCAGAGAATTATTCTCAATTTTAATATTAAACCTCTTATCAATATTCAGTGTTAATTTTCCCAGAGGACCGCTAACTTCTAAAATATTTCCTTTAATTTCAGCTTTTACTTTTTCCGGTATAGGTAGTGGTTTTTTTCCTAAACGACTCATTTTTATTTACCCTCAAATACTATTCTAATTTATTACCACACATAAGCTATGACTTCGCCGCCGACTTTCTCGAGCCTTGCTTTCTTGTCTGTCATCAATCCTTTTGAAGTTGATACAACCGTAATTCCAATACTGTTGGAAACCTTCGGAAAATCGTCATAACCGCTATAACGCCTCAAACCCGGACGCGAAACTCTACGGATTCCTTGTAAAACTTTTTTTCCATCATGCGTGTATTTGAGATACACTCTTAAAATACCCTGTTTATGGTCTTCCATATTTTTGTAGTTTACAATATAGCCCTCATCCTTTAAAATACGTGCAAGCTCCACTTTAATTTTTGAAGATGGGATATCTGTTTTTTCTAATTGTTTTGCGTTAGCATTTCTGACACGCGTTAACATATCAGCAACTGGATCGGTATTCATTCTTTAACCTCTTTTCTATTTACCCCGTTAGAGATAGGCCACCTTGGGTGACCGTTCTGTCGGAGAGTATTCGAATTATTTAATATTTACTAAGCTTATTTCTTTATATCTTTAAAAATTATTACTTGTATATCTCTAACGGGGCTTACCAACTTGACTTTGTAACACCCGGAATTTCACCTCTATGTGCTAATTTTCGAAAACAAATTCTACAAAGCCCGAAGTCTCTGTAATATCCTCTGGGTCTGCCACACAAGCGACAACGATTTCTGTACTTTGTGGCATATTTCAAAGGTTTTCTCATTTTAGCCATTGCAGCAATTGTTGACATTATTTTATCCTCTATGTG
>JBHPNE010000029.1:0-9300 GCA_042562855.1 Elusimicrobiota bacterium | reverse complement strand
ATTTTTAAATTGACAAGATATAGAAAATATGCTAAATTCTCCAGGCCGATGGTTAATTTCTTAACCAGTGGTTTTTTTATGGCCAAAAATTAGCCAATAGTAATCGTTAATATGGGCCCGTAGCTCAGTCGGTAGAGCACCTCACTTTTAATGAGGGTGTCGCGTGTTCGAGCCACGCCGGGCTCATATCTTAAAAAGCAGGAAAAGATAGATTAAGGCTGAGGTTAAGAAAAATGCGTATTTACGATTAATGTTAAGTATAAATCTTTTCTTAATCTAAATCTGTTTTACTCTTAACCTGTAGTTGATAGTTGCCCCCATCGTCTAGGGGTTTAGGACACATCCTTTTCAAGGATGCGACCGGGGTTCGAATCCCCGTGGGGGCGTTTAATTTATTAAACCGTTTAAGCTAGATTAGTTTAAGCGGTTATTTTGCGGAAGGTATAATTATGTCAACTTTAGTAGTAGTAGGTACACAGTGGGGCGATGAAGGGAAAGGAAAAGTAGTACACTATCTTTCAAAACAAGCAGACTATATTGTTCGTTATCAGGGTGGCAATAATGCAGGCCACACGATAATTTTCGAAAACAAGCCTTTTGTTTTGCATCTGATTCCATCCGGAGTTCTTTTTCCAAACAAAAAATGTTTTATTACCAATGGTGTTGTTGTTGATTTACAAGGGTTATATGATGAGGCGATGCTTTTAAAAGAGAAAGGAATAAAACTCACCAATAGATTTTTCTTGAGTGAATCTGCACATATAATTCTGCCCTATCATAAATATCTGGACGAAATGAGGGAACGGGGCAAAATAAGAATAGGAACTACGAAGCGCGGTATAGGCCCAGCTTACGCGGACAAGGTTACCAGGCTTGGAATAAGAGTAGCAGATTATTTAGAAGAAAAAGTTTTTGTTGATTTGCTTGACAGAAATTTGAGAGAAAAAGCCCCTGTTTTAAAAAAGTTAGTTTCAATAGAAAAACTTAAAAAAGAAATTTTAAAAAGTTACCCGAAGCTAAAGAAATTTATTAAACCCTTCGTTACAAATACTGGATTAATGCTAGAAAAAGCAATCAATGCTGACAAAAATGTAATGTTTGAAAGTGCTCAAGGAACGCTGCTTGATTTAGATTTCGGCACATATCCTTATGTAACTTCTTCAAACCCAATTACGGGCGGAGCATGTGTCGGAGCCGGAGTGGGCCCCACAAAAATAAATGCGGTTTTAGGTGTTGTAAAAGCCTATACAACCAGAGTCGGAGAGGGGCCGTTTCCTACGGAACTCTTCGATAAGTTCGGTGATTATTTAAGGGACAAGGGTCAGGAATACGGAGCAACAACAGGAAGGCCAAGAAGATGTGGGTGGTTTGATGCGGTTTTGGTAAGACACAGTGTCAGGGTAAACGGTATTGCACATTTAATTCTTACAAAATTGGATTGTCTCGAAGGTATTAAAAATATTAAAATATGTGTAGCATATAAATATAAAGGCAAGCTTATAAAAGAATTCCCTGCATCGCGCACCATACAAAAAGAATGTGTCCCCGTTTATGAAGAATGGCCGGGTTTTGATGAATCGATAAGAGGTATTACAAAATTCTCAAAATTGCCTTTAAGTGCACAAAAGTACGTAAAAAGAATTGAAAAATTAATCGGCGCACCAATAGATTTAATTTCTTTGGGAAGAAAAAGAGAAGAAACTATAGAAGTCGGAAAAACTAATTTATGGTATTAAGAAAGGCAGTTCTCGCTTTGGAATCTGGCAGAATTTTTGTCGGAAACTCTTTTGGCTCTTCGGGCGAAAAAGATGGAGAAATTGTTTTTAATACTAGCATTACCGGTTATCAGGAAATTCTTACCGACCCATCCTACAATGGACAGATAATCTGCATGACCCAGCCTCACATCGGAAATTACGGCGTAAATCTTGAGGATATGGAATCGAAAAAATCTTATGTTTCAGGATTTGTTGTCAGAGAGATGAGCCCTGTTGTTTCAAACTGGAGAGCAAATGGGTCCCTATCGGATTTTCTAAACAAACATAATGTGATCGGAATCGAAGGAATAGATACAAGAGCTCTCACAAGGCACATTAGAGAAGCGGGTGCTATGAAAGCCGTTTTATCAACAGAAAGAGTAAGCCACAAGGAGCTCATTGGAAGAGCTAAAAAATCCAAAGGTCTTGTAGGCAGAGATTTGGTTAAGGAAGTAACTGTTTCAGAAAAATATATTTTCAAAAAAGGTGAAAAACAGAATAAATATAGGGTTGCTGTAATAGATTGCGGCTGCAAAAATAATATCTTACAAGAATTGAGCGAAAGAGATTGTGAAGTGATAGTTTTTCCTGCTTCAGTAAAACCTCATGAAATACTGGAAATCAATCCGACTGGCGTAATGCTTTCAAACGGTCCGGGAGATCCTTCTGCGGTAATGTATGCTGTTGAAACGATTAAAGAACTAATCAAAAAAAATATTCCAATGTTTGGTATATGTCTTGGCCATCAGCTTCTTAGTCTAGCGCTCGGCGGAGAAACCTACAAATTTAAATCCCTAATTAACAACAAAGCTCTAAACTTGAAATAAAAATTGGCTCTTTGCAATCTTCCATCCAAAAGCACACCTTCAGCCCCTGAGATATTTACTGATTTTGACGTATATTTGAACTTTTTTACCCCGGGAAAATTTTTTAAGTTTGCTATAGCTCCCTGCTCAGCTCCTCTAAGACTTGGAGTAATGCCAGGGTTATAAGATACAGCAACGCAATCAACGCTGAAAGTATCCGATTCGTATCCGTAAGAATCCATAGAGCTGATCATGGCTCTGATCTCTTTAGGTAAAACGACAGACTTAAACTTCAGCTCACCTGGAAGTTCCAGTGAAAGGCCTGAAGTCCCGACATCACGGCGCTCAAAGGTGAATTCACTGATGTCCTTCTCGGGAACAGCTTCCTCAGGTATACCGCCGCCACGATAATTTTTAACGAGCTGAACACCAACCAAAATCCCAAAAATCACTAATATTGCCAATACAACGATTATCACTTTTTTTGTCAATTTATCTTTAGGCGTTTGGGTTACGGTTCCAACCTTATTGCTTTCCAGATTTGCTTTTTTCACTCTATCCTCCCGTAAGAACTATTATATCATTATCAGCTACAGAAAAGAATATGAAATATTACTTATAATGTCAAGAATTTTTCTTTCTTGCTTTATAATATCCCTGCAACGACTTTACAGACCACCCCTTATTTCTCTGAGCTTTAATGCCTTCAACAGTTGCTTTTGCCGCAGCAAGTGTGGTTATTATCGGCACATTATAAATTACCGCACTTCTTCTTATGTGATAACCATCAGCCCTGCTTCGCTTGCCCGAGGGAGTATTCACAATAAGACATATTTCCTTATTTTTTATCATATCAACAACATTCGGCCTGCCTTCAGAAAGTTTATAGACTTCTTCAACCGCCAGTTTGTGTTTTTGTAAAAATTCTGCAGTATGTTTTGTAGCAATTATTTTAAACCCGAGATTTAAAAAATCTTTAACTATCGGTAAAGATTTCTCTTTTCCATTCGGCCCCAGGCTGACCAGAACAGAGCCCTTCTCCGGCAGAAATGACCCTGCTGCAAGTTCTGCCTTACCGAAGGCTCTCCCGAAATCTGAATCAATCCCCATTACTTCGCCGGTACTTTTCATTTCAGGGCCAAGCACTGCATCAACATTCGTAAATCTCGTCCAAGGAATAACAACTTCTTTGACAGCTGCATATTCTAATTTAGACGAGTCTCCTTTTAAAATACTTGCGGGCAAAAGGTCCTTTAATTTTCTTCCAACCATAACTTTTGCAGCAAGCTTTGCCAATGGGATTCCTGTTGCTTTCGAGATATAAGGAATTGTCCTTGATGCGCGAGGATTAGCTTCTAGAATATATACTTTTCCATCTTTGACAGCATATTGTATATTCATTAATCCTTTAACTTTTAGTTCAATTGCAAGTTTTGTAGTGTATTTTTTAATAGTTAAAATAATCTCTTTACTTAACGTATACGGAGGGACTACGCATGCCGAATCTCCAGAATGAATACCGGCCTCCTCGATATGTTCCATTATGCCTGCAACATAAACACTTTTACCATCGCAAAGCGCATCTACGTCCACTTCTATTGCATTATCCAGAAATTTATCTATTAGTATAGGTTTATCCGGGGTAACTTCCGCAGCGCTTGTTATATATTCTTCTAACGTGGACTCATCATATACTATCTGCATACCTCTTCCGCCCAAAACATAGGAAGGCCTAACCATCACCGGATAAGTTATTCTTTTTGCAATTCGTTTGGCTTCCTCAAAAGAAAAAGCCGTGCCGGATGTGGTTTGAGGTATTTTAACTTTTTGCAAAACTCTACTAAAACGTTTCCTGTCTTCAGCAATATCAATAGATTTTGGTGAGGTGCCTAAAATTTTTATTTTTGCTTTATCTAAAGTTGAAGTTAGGTTTAAGGGGGTTTGCCCTCCGAACTGAACCACTACTCCGATCGGCTTTTCTTTCTCTACAATATTTATTACATCCTCGCCTGTGAGAGGTTCAAAATATAATCTGTCAGCAATATCATAATCCGTAGAAACGGTCTCGGGGTTACAATTGACCATTATCGTCTCATAGCCTTCTTCTTTTAATGCTAAAACAGAATGGACACAGCAATAATCGAATTCAATACCTTGTCCTATTCTGTTTGGTCCAGCACCAAGGATCATTACCTTCTTTTTATTACTGACTTCAACTTCGTCTTCTTCCTCATACGTAGAATAAAAATAAGGTGTATACGCTTCAAACTCCGCTGCACAAGTATCCACAAGTTTATAACAAGGTTTTATATCTAGCTTTTCCCTTAAATTCTTGACCCCTTCAGGTTTATATCCTGATAGGTAAGCAATTTGCATATCAGAAAATCCGTATTGTTTTGCCTTAAATATTAAATCTTTCTGATCTCTGCTTGATAATTTTTTAAGCTTAACTATATCCTTTTCAAAATCGACAATTTCATTTATCTGGTGAAGAAACCAAAGGTCAATCTGGGTTATCTCCGCTACCTCTTCGATAGACATACCATATTTAAAAGCGTATCGAATATTGAATATCCTGTCGCAGTTTGGTGTACGCAGTCTGTACTTAATGCCTTCTTTTAAATCAGCTCTTGCCTTTTCTCCGCCCTCCCAATACATCTCTATTTTTTTATCCTGCACAGAACCATCTGCCCCTAATCCAAATCTTGCGACTTCAAGACCTCTCAATGCTTTCTGCAACGATTCTTTAAATGTTCTCCCCAGTGCCATTACCTCTCCAACAGATTTCATGGCTGTATTTAAGGTTTGCTCTGCCCCTTTAAATTTTTCAAAAGCAAAGCGCGGAACTTTGACAACACAATAATCAATTGTAGGTTCAAAAGATGCGGGAGTCTTTCTAGTGATATCATTTGGAATCTCGTCTAAACTATATCCTACAGCAAGCAAACTTGCGATTTTTGCGATAGGAAAACCCGTAGCTTTTGAAGCTAACGCTGAAGAACGGCTGACTCTTGGATTCATCTCTATCACTACCATTCGTCCGTCCTTGGGGTTTAGAGCAAACTGTATATTTGAACCCCCCGTATCAACACCTATTGCTCTAATTACTTTGAAAGATGCATCACGCATTAGCTGATATTCTTTATCGGTCAGAGTTTGAGCGGGAGCAACTGTAATAGAATCTCCAGTATGTACGCCCATGGGGTCAAAATTCTCTATTGAACATATCACAACACAGTTATCCGCACAGTCGCGCATTACCTCAAGCTCAAATTCTTTCCATCCCATTATTGATTCTTCTATCAGAATTTCATTTATTGGGCTTGCGTCTAAACCGACTGATGCTGCTTCTATCAGCTCATCTTTAGTGTAAACGATTCTTGAACCAATGCCACCCAATGTAAATGAAGCCCGAATAATGAGAGGAAATCCTATGCTTTCAGAAATTTTGATTGCATCTTCCAACGTATATGCATAACCGCTTTTCGGCAGGTCTATTCCGATAGTCTGCATAGTTTTCCTAAACAGACGTCTGTCTTCAGCCTTTTTAATGGCGGGAAGTTTTGCGCCTATGAGCTCAACTTTATGTTTATCAAGTACGCCTTTTTCTGATAATTCTACTGCGAGATTTAAAGCAGTTTGCCCTCCAAGCGTCGGAAGAAGAGCTTCGGGTTTTTCTTTTTCGATTATTTTTTCTATGATTTGCGCATCAAGAGGCTCTACATATGTGGCATCCGAAAATTCAGGATCGGTCATTATTGTTGCAGGATTAGAGTTTACCAAAACAATTCTATATCCTTCCTTTCTCAAGGCCTTAATAGCCTGTGTCCCCGAGTAATCAAATTCGCAAGCCTGCCCAATAACTATCGGGCCAGATCCTATTATTAGAATGGTTTTAATATCTTTACGCTTTGGCATTTTTTTCCATTAGTTTAATAAATCTGTCAAAAAGATATTTGGATTCGTGCGGGCCGGGACTTGCCTCCGGATGATATTGCACGGAAAATAAAGGGATTTTTTTATGCCTGATGCCTTCTGCCGTTCTGTCATATAAATTTAGATGGGTCTGCTCAATATCTTTATTATTGAACAATTCCTGCTTAACACAGAACCCGTGATTTTGGGAAGTAATTTCAATCTTATTTGTTGCAAGGTCTTTTACAGGATGGTTTGCACCCCTGTGACCGAATTTTAATTTGTAGGTTTCTCCGCCGAGCGCTAGACTAAGAAGCTGATGGCCAAGACATATACCAAACATTGGAATATTTTTTTTGATTAGTTCTTTAATCGTTTCAACAGCATACATTACCGCAGAAGGATCTCCCGGACCGTTTGAAAGCATTACGCCAGTCGGATTGATTTCCAGTATTTCATGAGGTTTTACTGAAGCAGGAAAAACTATCACTTCACAATCTCTTTCGCTCAATTCTTGTAAGATATTATTTTTGCAGCCGCAATCTATTACAGCAACCCTATATTTATTCTGTTTTTCACCTTTTTTGAAAATATATTTTTCTGAAACAGTTACTTCCTTAACCAAATCTCTGCCTACAAGACCTTTGGATTTTTTAGCTCTTCCAATGAGCTCCTTGTGGCTTACTCTTTCTGTTGATAAAACGGCTTTCATAGCACCCGCTTCTCTAATGTGCCTTGTGAGAGCTCTTGTATCTATTCCTTCGATTCCGATCACATTATGTTTGTTTAGAAAATCCGATAGGGACCCATTTGCTCTCCAGTTTGAAACAACAGGGCTCATCTCTCTGACAACAAATCCTGAAACATAAGATTTTTTCGATTCCATATCCTCAAGATTTACGCCGTAATTTCCGATGTGAGGCTGGGTCATGCAGATTATCTGTCCATTGTAGGATGGGTCGGTAAGAATTTCCTGATAACCGGTAATGCTAGTATTAAAAACAATTTCTCCATCTTTTTCGCCCGAAGAGCCAAAAGAGTTTCCGACAAAAATTCTGCCAGATTCCAAAGCGAGAACTGCCTTTCTTAATACCATAAATTAGTTTTTCCGACTTCTATAGTTTCTTCTCTTTTTCTTCCCAAAGAAATTAAATCTATTGGTGCGCCGATTAATTTTTCAATTCTTTTTACGTACTTTTGTGCACTTAAAGGCAATTTTGAGAATTTTGTAATACCTCTTATCGATTCATCAAAACCCGGCCATTCTTCATAAACGGGGACACATTCTTTTTGTATGGTGCGCGATGCAGGGAATTCTTTTATAAGCTTGCCTTTATATTTATATGCTACACATATTTTAATATTTTTAATACCTTCGAGACAATCCAATTTTGTAAGAATTAAATGTGCAATACCGTTTACCCTGACACTGTGTCTTACCAAAACCGCATCAAACCACCCACATCTTCTTGGCCTTCCTGTTGTTGCTCCGTATTCCTGACCCTTGTCCCTTAAATAATCACCGAACTTATCGAAGAGTTCCGTAGGAAACGGCCCCTCTCCGACTCTGGTTGTATAGGCTTTTACAACACCTAAAACCGCATTTATTTTTGTGGGGCCCACTCCGGCTCCGACACATGCTCCGCCCGTAATTGGGTTTGAAGAAGTTACATAAGGATATGTGCCGAAATCTAAATCAAGCAGCGTTCCTTGAGCACTTTCAAACATTACATTTTTGTCAGCATTGATTGCTTTTTCTAGCATTAATCCAGTATTTGTAACGAAGGGTTTAATAAATTTCTTTAGCTTCGGGTAACTTTTTAAAATTTCTTTTTTAAGTTTTTCTATTGAAACTAACTTTTTTAAAACAGGGGCTTTTTCTCTCAAATTTCTGTCAAGCAAATCAACAAAAACTTTTTCTTCTAAATAATCTGCTACTCTTATTCCAAGCCTGGTAACCTTGTCCGCGTAAGCTGGGCCTATACCGCGCTTCGTAGTTCCTATTCTTATTTTGCCCCGTTCCCTCATTTCGTCCAGATATTTATGATAGGGCAGAATTATATGTGCAGATTCACTCAAGAAAAATCTATTGGTGAGTTTTATTCCTTTCTCTTTTAAAAGCATCGCCTCATCATATAACCCTTGTAAATCAACAACAACACCATTGGTAATAAAACATTTTTTGTTTGGAAAAAGAACTCCGGATGGAATCAGATGCAAAACAAAAGGCTTGTTTTCGAAAATTATCGTGTGGCCTGCATTATTGCCACCCTGATAACGAACAATATAGTCTGCTTGTTTTGAAAGATAGTGTACTACTTTTCCTTTCCCTTCATCGCCCCACTGTGTACCTACTACTACTAAAGTTGACATAATTATACCTTCCGCAAAATAACCGCTTAAACTAATCTAGCTTAAACGGTTTAATAAATTAAACGCCCCCACGGGGATTCGAACCCCGGTCGCATCCTTGAAAAGGATGTGTCCTAAACCCCTAGACGATGGGGGCAACTATCAACTACAGGTTAAGAGTAAAACAGATTTAGATTAAGAAAAGATTTATACTTAACATTAATCGTAAATACGCATTTTTCTTAACCTCAGCCTTAATCTATCTTTTCCTGCTTTTTAAGATATGAGCCCGGCGTGGCTCGAACACGCGACACCCTCATTAAAAGTGAGGTGCTCTACCGACTGAGCTACGGGCCCATATTAACGATTACTATTGGCTAATTTTTGGCCATAAAAAAACCACTGGTTAAGAAATTAACCATCGGCCTGGAGAATTTAGCATATTTTCTATATCTTGTCAATTTAAAAAT
>JBHPNE010000028.1:0-10534 GCA_042562855.1 Elusimicrobiota bacterium | reverse complement strand
GTATGAGCGGTGATTGTTTGATAAAAGGGAAGTTTGATGAACCAAGCGTGACACTTTATTACGATATTCCAAATGCGGCCTATGGAAGTTATACTTTTGGAAATAAAGGTAGTATTGAATACAGCGATGGGAATATTTCGGCAGAAAATATAAATGTAACGTCTGGCACGTGCAAATCTGTTTTTAAGGGAGAAATATGGCCAAGGTTATCTTTAAAGGGCAAAATACAAAATATTAATGTGGACTTTCTGGAATCAGTGGCTGGTTTGCAAACATCAGTCAGAGGAAAATTTGACGGCAGTATAGAAATAAGTAAATCTATTGATAATCCAAAAATAAGTTTTGATTTAATGGGTGATGGTATTTACTACGATAAACAAATAATACATGATTGCAATATGAAATTTTCCATTGAAGAATCTGACTTGAATATTAGTAATCTTGTTTTTAAATACCTGAATACCGAAGTTCTGGTTTTAAATGGCAGTGTCCTGCATCTGGATGACTCAACTTTTAGCTTAAAGACGGAGCTTAGAAATGTAAAAGCGGGACCTATGACTTTTTATGGCGGTTTAAATATTGAAGGAGAACTAAATAGAAGTATTTACAAAACGTATGATGTCAGAGGCATAATATCTACCAGGGATTTATGGATAAACAGACATAAGGCGGAAAAGACGTTTGTCGGATTTGAATATACTGACAAAGTGATAAAGCTTGTTGATTTTGATGATTATGAATCCCAGTTATTGGGCGAAATAGACATTAACAGTATGTCTAACCCTAAAATACAAAATCTTGTTATGGTGCGCGGGCCGGAGAAATTTGTGATTGATGGAAGTTTTAATAAAAATGATTTAAATTTATGGCTCAGAAGTTCAGAGGTATCAGCCGCAACCTTATCTGAAATGTTGGATTTACCAATATCAATTAGCGGCAGAACCGATCTTGATATTGTCTATAAGGGATCCTTGGATAATCCTAATATCCAGGGAAAAATCCTGATATCAAGCGGAGTTTTATCAGAAATGCCCTTTGATAATTTAAATCTTAAATTTAAGGTTGAAGATAATACTCTAACAATATTTGAGTCCGGTTTGATTAATCAAGGTAACTACGATATATCTCTAAATGGATTTACTCCTTTTTATCTAACAGAAGCCAGTAGAAAAAGAATTGAAAATAATAATATTTCATTATCCATGCTTATAGATCAAGGCAGTTTAAGTTTAGTAAGAGGCCTAATTAAAGATCTAACCTCTTTAAAGGGTAACTTGCTGGCAACTGTAAATCTCACGGGCACACTGGCCAATCCTATATGGGATGGCTATTTACAGGTTAGTGACGGAGAGGTCAAGTCTAAAAAATATTTTAAGCAGATTAAGAACTTGAATATTGATTTGACTTGGGAAAACAATGTTCTGGCGATAAACGAATTCAGCGCTAGAATAGGAAACGGACTAACAAGTATTGCAGGAACTATTGACTTTGAGAACTTTATGCCAAAATATTATGACATTAAATGGAAAACGGAAGGCGAAAAAGGAATTCCAATATCTATACCAGAGTTGCCAATACCATCTCAGATTGTAACAACGTCAGAGTGGGGATTGCTATCTGATTTGTCAGCCGGTAAACCAAAATTTGAAATATCAATTAAAGGACCATCATCGGATGTGCTTGTATCTGGATGGGTTGAACTTGAAAACACACGCTTTACGTATCCTTCAATAGTCAATTTGGTGGAGGAAGACAGCATTTTGGACGGAATATGGGAAAATATATCGCTAGATACGGAAATAAGAACGGGAAAAAACACATGGTATAAGAATTCTCTGGTCGAAGCAAATGCAAATGGTTTTTTAAAACTTACCGGTAGGGGAGATAGACCCGTAGCTAGCGGAAAAATAGAAACTACCCGTGGTGTTATGTCTTACTTCGGAGCAGAATTCAATATAAAGCATGCTTCGGTTGAAATTGTTAATGATGCGGTGTTTGTTGAAGCTGAAGCATGGACCGAGGTTTATATGCCTAATCAAACTACTCCGGATATAGTGACATTATATATACCAAAAGCTGAAGTTGAAAATATTGAACCAAGATTTGTGTCAAGGGATAATCCTGGATTATCGTCAGAAAAAGTACTTGCTCGCGTAGCAAGAGTTGATGCGGAATATTATAATTCACAAGATCAGGAATTTGCCTTAAAGAGACAATTTATTAGACTAATTGACTCATCACTTACAACACCTTTGGCAAGGACTTTAATAAAGAAGAGCGGAATAGTGGACTCCTTTAAAGTAGAATATGTGAGCGAAAGTCTTGTAGAACCGCAAGACCCTGATAATCCTACAATGTCAGAGCTGTTTTACGGCACAAAATACTCACTTGGTAAACATTTATCCGACCAGGTATTGTTCGGATATTCAGTGACATTTGACCAGATTCAGAATAAAATAAATTTGAGACATGCCCTGGAACTTTCTTATAGATGGACAAGAACGTTATTTCTAAAAGGTAGTTATGAGCTTGATACTGAAAATAGGTTTGGAGAAAAAGACAGACGTGTTACGGTTGAACGAAGATGGAGATTCGGAAAACAAAAAGGGAAATAAAATGGGAAAATATGATTTGATTGTTTTAGGAGCAGGTCCAGCAGGTTATAGTGCTGCTATAAGGGCTGTTCAGCTTGGCAAAAAGGTATTGCTAATCGAGGAAGATAAAATCGGAGGAACTTGCTTAAATAGAGGGTGTATACCGACAAAATATTTATGGGAAACTTTGCATTTATATAAAAGAATAAACAGAGCTAAAGATTATGGAATTTCCGCTCAGACAAATCCTTTGGAATTCGAACCTGTTCAACAAAAGAGCCTGAAAAATATTGAAATGATGGGAAAAGGACTAAAAAAACTTTTAGATTCTTATAATTTGAATGTTTTAGAAGGAAAAGCAGAAATAAAGGACCCAAATTCAATAAGAATAATCACCGGAAATAATGAGAAAGAGATTAGGTATGATAAGCTTATAATTGCTACAGGATCAAGAGCAAAAGATTTGCCGAGTATAAAAATTAACCATGACAATATAATTGATTCAACTGATATCCTTAATTTAAAAGCAGCGCCAAAGAGTTTGCTTATAATTGGTGGTGGGGTTATAGGTGTAGAGCTTGCGAATATATTTTCTAAATTTTCCGAATCAGTTATTATTGTTGAAAAGGAATCTCAAATACTTCCTGAGGAAAATGCAGAGTTTGCCGAAGAAGTACAGAAGATATTGGAAAGGGCTGGTGTTGAAGTCAAAACTAGTTTTCAATTTTCTGACGAAATTTTATCTAAATACGAAAAAGTGCTATTGGCTGTGGGGAGAAGCCCAAACATAGAAGCTTTAGGATTAGAAAAAAATGGTATAAAGGTAAGTAAAAACGGAATAGATGTTAATGAATACCTGCAAACTGCAAAGAATAACATTTATGCTGCTGGCGATGTGACAGGCAATTCTTATTTAGCTTATATTGCACAGGCCGATGGAGTTAGGGCTGTTGAAAATGCATTCGGGGGTAATAGAACCGCAGATTATAAAGCAATCCCAAAAATTATATTTTCTGATCCACCAGCTGCAAGTGTAGGCAATACAAGCGACACTGATGATGAAATAATTTCGGGAAAATTTCCATTCTCGGCAAATTCAAGAGCTGTTATAGAAAATGAGAGAATTGGCTGGGTCAAAATATACATAAACAAAAGCACTAATCAGCTTGTTGGAGGACAGATGGTTGGACCGCATGCTGAAGAGCTTATAGAAATTATAAGTGTTGGCGTAAAAAATAAATTAAAAGCAGAATCATTGAGCAGAGAAGTATTTTTCCATCCATCTTTATCTGAAGCCATACATTGTGCTTGTGAGGATGCGTTGAATAAATGTGTAGATTTGCCGAAAAAGTGAGGAAAAATGAAGAGAACATATTTGTATGAGGAACATAAAAAACTTGGCGCAAAGTTTACAGAATTTGGCGGCTGGGAAATGCCTGTTCAGTATGATTCCATAATAAATGAACATAATGCTGTAAGAAATAATGCAGGGTTATTCGATGTTTCTCATATGGGAGAATTTGTTGTTAGAGGTTTAAATAGCGCGAAATACTTGAAAAAGGTAACAGTTACAAATGTTGATGGATTGGCCGTAGGACAGGCAAAATATTCATTGCTCTTAAATGAAGATGGCGGCGTAGTTGATGATTTGTTAATATATAAACGGGAAAAAGACTATATATTGGTGGTAAATGCAGGAAATATTGATAAAGATTTAAAGTGGTTGAAGAAAAATATTTTAAATGATGTAGAAATCAAAAATGAAAGTGAAAGCTTGGGGATGTTGGCCTTACAAGGCCCAAAGACCGAAAGCATTATTCAGAAACTCGTAAATAATGAAATTAGAAAATTAAAACAGTTTTACTATGTTTTGCCTGACTGGAAAACTATTAGTCCAAAATATTCATTGATAGCAAGAACCGGGTATACAGGTGAAGACGGATTTGAAATATTTATTTCAAATGATGGGATAATCGATTTATGGAAAGCTTTGATTGATTTGGGAGTGAAGCCTTGCGGTCTTGGCTGCAGGGATACGCTAAGGCTTGAGGCAGCAATGCCGTTACATGGACATGAAATAAACGATAATATAACTCCACTTGAAGCAGGTCTCGGATGGACGATATGCTGGGATAATGATTTTATCGGAAAGAAACATTTAGCAAAACAAAAAAAGGACGGATCAGATAAACACTTAATTGCTTTCAATATGTTATCCGGAATTCCCAGAGCGGGATGCGAAATTTATTTTGGTCTTGAAAAAATAGGCAATGTTTCAAGCGGGACATTTTCTCCGACTTTCAAACGCGGGATTGGATTAGGCTATGTGGAGAAAAAGCTGGGCATTGACCAGAAAGTAAGCATTCTTATTCATGGCCAGAAAAAGGACGCTATGGTTGTTAAAAAACCTTTTTACAAAAGAAACTACTAAATAATAAAGGGAGAATTGTCCTACGCTTCGCTCTGGACAAAATGTATAAATTACTTAAAGGAGATTTTGTAATGAGACTGAAAAAAGTTTTAATGTCGACCGTAATAATGCTTATTTGTACAGTATTTTCGTATGCAAAAGTAGGAATGGTTGAGATATCCGTTGAGATAACTGAAATCAATACTACAAAGGCAAATGAACTAGGTATTAAATGGACGGACACCATTACTGCAGGTGAAATAGCAAACGAAGTCTCGGGGAGAATCCCTGAGGCACTTCCTGAAGTACCGTCGCTGATTGAGTCCGGGAAATGGTCAAGATATTCAACATTGGGAGCCGAACTGAAACTTTTGCATGAAAATGGTGCAGCTCAAGTGCTTTCAAAACCGAAAATATTAACGAAATCCGGTACTTCTGCAAAAGTTATAGTGGGAGGCGAAGTTCCAATTGTTGCTACTGGTGTTTCTGGTGGGACTATTGAATGGAAGGAGTATGGTATTAAAGCAGAAATAACCCCCAAAATATTAAATGATGGAACTATTGACTTAAAACTCATCACTGAAGTTAGCAGGCTTGACTGGACCAGGCAGGTCAATGGGAATCCGTCGCTTGTTAAAAGAGAAGCAAAATCTTTTGTGCAAGTAAAAAGCGAAGAAACAATAGCCTTGGCGGGGTTGTTAGAGACCACTAAGGAAGATTATGTGACCGGTATACCACTGCTTTCAAATATTCCGGTACTTGGAGTATTGTTTAGTCATAAGGAGACAATAGAGTCGAAAACAAATGTTCTTATATTTGTTACTCCTAAGATAATAGAATAAAATGAAACAGCTATTTAGCAATGTATCAAGGTTTTTAAGGGAAGAGAATGCTCAAGCTTTGGTTGAGTATGTACTTATAATGGCAGTATTTTCTGTGGTTGCTTATTTTGGATTAGAAATATTTAAGAGTGCTTGGATTGTGCGGTTCAATAAAACGGTTAGTGCCAGGTCAGGTTCGGGATTGATGAATTTAGCTAGAAGAATTAAGGAAATTATATGAAAGATAATAAAACAAAGGGGCAGGCAATGGTTGAAACTTTGTTAATTACTGTATTTGCGACATTCCTTGTGCTCGCGGGAATTCAATTGGCAATACTCATAATGTATGATCTAACTTATAATGAAGCTGGGTTTGCGGCTTCTAGAACTGCAATGGTGACACCTTCAGAAAATAGGAGAGATAAAGTAAAACGGGAGGCTATTTCTATTTTATCGAGACTTATATCACCGAGACAGTCAACTTTTTCTACAAGAGTCATCTCTGAGAGGATTTCGTCGAATACAGGTGATCAAATAGAAGTTTTAGATATTTGTTTGGATTACAATGTGAGGATAATATTTGGAAAGTTTTTTAGTCCGCTTGGAATAGATATAAGCTATATCAGGAGAAAGTCAAATTCAAGAATTATTCCTTCTCCTGATCCGGAATACTATAATAAAGCGTATCCAAATGGACCGAGATTTTATGAATAAAAAGTTTTATCGACAAAACAAGCATTCAAGAGGACAGACACTGCCTTATATGTTGGCAATGATGCTAGTTCTTATTATTTGCTGGTCCATGCTGGTTAATATTGCAAAATTTCTAAATGACAGAATGATGATGCAGAATGCCGCTGATAATGCTGCGTTATCAGTTGCAGTTTATAAAGCTAGAGTTTTAAATGAACTAGGTCGTTTAAACTATTTATTGGCATCTACACTTTATGACGGAAAAGCTGGCTTGACTGCCGCGCTTCTTGGAGAAGAGCCGCTTGGGATCTTTAATTATGATGGGAAATTTAGTTTCTCATTATCTAGCATGATTAGAACAATTTCAAGCACTGATGCTCTTTCAATAATAACGTTGCTTAAAGATTCATTTAGTGATGGTGGCCCTGTTCGGATCCCCCGTTATTCTGGTCCATATAATACTTGTGCGGCTAAATTTCGTCCAATAAGTCCCGCAGTTGTTATACCACCTTTTTTCTTAGTTAGACGTATGAGCGATTATGACAGCCAAGAACAGATAGCTTGTATCAGCGATATGTATAATGGTAGATGTTCGGGAACTTTGACCCGCATTGATTTATCCGGAAATAATAGAGGTGTAGAGTTTATTAGAAAAACAGTTGATGCTATTATTGCGGCACAAAAAAGTTTCAGCACTCCTTTTCCTCCGCTCGCACTCAAATATGCGAATGATATCGGAAAGAGGCAGCAGGTCAATTCGAGAGGAGAGTTCTGTGGCGCGGATTTTGTTGTTGTTAGTCCAGCAAGTTTGTCATTAGGTTTAAAAAGAAATGAAAATGGTATTGGATACTGTAAAACGAAACATCTTTGTGTCAGTTTACCTGGAACTCCTGTATATCCCCCAGGTACTCATACTCACGTATTTTGGTCTGACGAATATAAAAAAGGAAAAAAATCTTGGTTTTTTGCAGACAATAGAACATTTTCGAAATATCAAATAATTAAAGTATTAGCAGTTAAAAGAGGAAATTCTGATTCCAACAGAGGTTACCCTGTGTTAGGCAGATGGTTAGGGATAAGGTGGCCGGATATCGTTACAAGTGCTTCAGCGGCGACATACAATACGACAGGACCAATGTTTCCAGTTGAAGATGCAGGTGATCCATCTAATCAAATATCTCCTGTTATAGGCGCCTATTTACAGGCACGGCATGGTGGATGGTATGCACATTTGATACCAGATGAAAGGGGCTCATAATATAAATGATTGATAATAAAGGACAAGCCTTAACTGAGAGTGTTTTTACAATTCCTATTATAGTGATGATTATTTTTGCTATTGCGTGGTTTGGACGCATTTTTATTACTAAACAACAGTTAACCGTAGCAGCAAGATATGGTACGGATTTAATAAGTAACACAAAGATGAGCGAAGAAGAAATCCGTACACAAATACAGGAATATTTGTGTTCAAGAGATATTCCTGGTAGACGTCTTGATCCCGGAAAATTGAGAAATATAGCTGTTCATGTATATAGAGACGAATATTCTTTTTTTCCAAAACTTATTAATTTTGACAGGCCTAGTGAAAAAACTTCTTTCTTTACCAGCGCATTCGGTTTCAGTGAAGTGGAAGAAAGATCTTCTCATGTTGAATTGTCATATAGTTTTAATGTTCCAGGCGTAATAGGTAATAATGTAATGGATGAAATATGTATTTCTGCTAGGTCGGAAGTATTAGCAGGAACAAGAGCAAAAGAATAAGGAGGTGAAGAAAATGTTAAAAAGATTTTTGACAGATGAAAGCGGTCAAGGAATGACGGAGTACATCTTGATTGTTGCTTTGATTGCTGTTGCTGTAATTGTGGGTATTAAATTCTTTGGCAAAGCCATAATCAAAGCATTTGAAGGCAAGGCTGAAGAAGTTTCAAAGGAAATGTAATAATATATACTTTTATGCATTCCTTGCAGGTAGATTTTTTTATTTACCTGCAGGGAGTGAAATTGTGTATTAAACGAGAAGTGCTGTATTGGGGTCAATGAAGAAAAAAAGAATTCCTATAATTTTGGCATCGGCATCACCTAGAAGAATTAAACTGCTAAAAAGTTGGGGGCTGAAGTTTAGTGTTGATGCTAGCCATATTAAGGAAACTACAAAATTGTTTAAGCCTTCTTTTATTGTTAGAGAGCTGGCATTAAGAAAGGCTGAATTTGTTGCAGGAAAATATAAAAAGGCTGTAGTAATTGGAGCGGATACAATTGTAGTTTTAAATGGCAAAATAGTCGGGAAACCTAAAAGCAAAAATCATTCTAAAAGTATTTTGGAAGATTTAAACGGCAGTTATCACAAGGTGTACACAGGAGTTGCTGTAATTAATACCTATGAACAAAGCAGGGAATCAGTTTTTGATGTCAGTACTGTCAAGATGAAAAAACTAAAAAAAGAAGAGTTGAAATTACTAGAGGGAAAGCATATGGATAAAGCAGGATCGTATGCAATCCAGGAAACCGATGACGCATTTGTTGAAAGAATAGTTGGTGATTATTATAACGTAGTAGGTATGCCGTATTACAAGACTAAACAATTACTAAAAAAATTTGGTATAATCCTTAAAAATCAAAAGAAGGTAAACAATGGCTAAAACCAGGCAGGTCCAATTATCTCAGTTGGTAGATATGAGTGATCCTCATGCCGTCTTGGAGGAAGTAAAATACAATTTTATTCATCACTATCATATTGCTGACTTTTTTCAAATCAGGGCATCTTTCAGGGATTTTTTAGATTTTTACGAGGGTAAATTTCCGGGTTATAGGGCATGCAATACAAAATTTCACGACAAAACCCATGTAACGGACGCTGTTTTGGCAATGTCGCGTCTCATTGACGGTTATAACATAAAAAATCCAAAGCTGCCAGTAAAATTGGTTATCATAGCTATTCTTGCATCAATATTTCATGATTCAGGATATGTGCAGGCTGACGATGATACAAAGGGGACGGGTGCCAAATATACACTGGAACATGTTGAAAGAAGCGCAGATTTTATAAAAAAGTATTTTAAAAGAATTGGATTTAGCGAAAAAGAAGCATTATCTGCAAGAAAAATGATATTTTGTACCGGCGTCACATCCGAAATAGTTAAGATAGAGTTTGATAAAAAGGAAGAAAAAATACTTGGATTTATGCTTGGATCCTCTGATTTATTGGGCCAAATGGCATCTAGAAATTATCTTGAAAAGCTGATATTTTTATATAGCGAATTTAAGGAAGGGCATGTTGAGGGCTACAGTTCTGAATTGTCCCTATTGAAAGATACGCTCAATTTTTACTCTGATACTAAAAAAAAGTTATCAAGCCTGCTGGGCGGAGTAAACAAGCACGCTTCTGTACATTTTAAAAAAAGATATAAGCTGGATGCGGATATGTATCATATTGCTGTTGAAGCGCAGATGGACTATTTAGAAAAAATACTTAAAAATATTAAAAAGCCCGTAAAAGATATGTTGAAAAGGAAGCTTTAGTGGAATTTTATTTTGCTACACGCTCAATTTCGTCTAAATGTACTTTAATTTTCATATTTTGGTTTAAGTTCTTAAACCACTCGTCATAAATCAGCATAGTCTTTTCTTGTCTTATCTTTTCTGCAAACTCCGCTTTCTCTTTTTCATAATTTGACATTTTGCCCTTATTCTCACGGGAATATTGCATTTGGATTTCGGGTTCAGTAATTTTAATATTTGAAGCAATCAACTGACGCAGTCTATAGGCAGCTATTTGCTTGCGTCTGGATGCTTCAAACTCTTTTGGTGTAGTACGCAGAACATTATTCATTATTTTATAGTAAGTTATATGGTCAAATCTTCCGTTTCTTTGAAAAGCGGGGTAATTTCGTATATCGTTGGTGAGCTCTGTGTCTGAGACTGTTATTCCGTATTTTTTGGCTTCCTGCCAGAATACTTCTTCCTGAATAAGTTGTTGGATAACTTCCTGTTTTTTTTGCTGAATTATTTCGTCC
>JBHPNE010000027.1:0-12545 GCA_042562855.1 Elusimicrobiota bacterium | reverse complement strand
CAGGCCTTGCAAGGTGGGACATATTTTCTCCTACAGGCAGGGCATTTTCTCTGGGTTATCTAATTTCTACAAAAACCGAGCAAAATCTTAAAGTTATTAAAACCTTAAATCCGTCCTTGAATATTTATGCTATTAAAAATCCTTTACCAAGAATTATTTTTTCCAAATCTGCCAAATATATACCCGAAAGCGAAATGTATGACGAAGCCTCACATCTGGCCAAAACAGAACTTTCTCCGGATAAGGAAATAATTATCGGCCGAATTCCTGAAAAATTTACTCTAACCGGAGGAAACGGGAAAGTACTGTCCTATCAATGCAGTTTACAAAAAATTACAGCCGAACTTATTACGGACGACCCGGTGATAGTTTTTTTCAGCGAAATGTTTTATCCCGGATGGAAGGCTTTTTCAAACAAAATAGAGTACCCAATTATTAGAGGTAATAAGGTTTTTAGGACAATATTTTTGCCCGAGGGCGTATTTACGGGAAAAAATAAAGTTGTCCTCACTTATGACCCTGTCTCATTTAAGTTCGGACTCCTGGTCACACTGCTTTCAATTATACTTTCCGTTTTTTATTTTGTAAAATACTACGGAAAAAAGGGGATAAGTTTTGAAAAGTATTTTAAGTAAATTTATTTTTGGTTTTTTAGTCGGAGGGGCATTTCTATACATGACCCTCAGGCAAATTGACTTCAGTAATTTCTGGGGCAATTTGTTAAGTGCTAATTATTTCTTAATTTTACCGGCTGTATTAATCTATATTTTAGGTTTTGCGGTCCGAGGGATAAGATGGCAGCATATTCTTACCCCTTTAAAGAGAATTTCTTCTGTAAAACTCTTTTCGCTGATGATAATGGGTTTTTTTATGAACAGCCTTCTGCCGTTAAGGCTTGGGGAAATTATCAGAGCACATATAACCGGACAAAAAATTGAATGCCCGCGAAGCAGCGTCCTTGCCACAATAGTTGTGGAAAGACTTTTTGACAGCCTTGCATACTTATTTCTTTTTATTATTACGATCATCTTTCTTCCGTTTCCAATATGGGTAAGAAAAACATTTACAATAGCCGGATTCGTATTTATAGGCGGCTTCATTTTTTTATACATTCTTTCGCACAATAACAAACTTGCAACAAAAATATTAACACACTTGCCTCTTCCCGGAAAACTAAATACATTTGCCCAGAAACTTTTAACCAATTTCATAGACGGACTAAAGATTCTAAAAAACTTCAAGGATCTTGCAAAGATTTTTACTTTATCAATTACTGTTTGGACACTTGAGGCAACTGTTTATTTAATCATATCTTATGCATTCGGCTTGCAGCTAAATCTTTTGCACTGCATACTAGTAATGGCAATAATTGCAACGGGATCAATACTTCCGACAGCCCCCGGTTATGTAGGAACTATGGAATTTTTAGGGGTAGCATCGCTGGCTTTTTTGGGTGTAGAAAAAAACTCTGCATTCGCTTTCATTGTAACACTCCATGCTATGCAGCTTTTCACGATTTTTATGCTTGGAATACGAGGCATAGTAAGGGAAAAAATATCGTTTTCAGACATGCTAAATATTGCCAATAAAAAGGAATAAACCATTGATTTTATCGTTATATATTTGTAGAATCTACTCATCAAAATAAACAGGAGGCAGACCAATGAAAAGAGTTTTATTAGCGTTGTGTGCGGTTGCTTTACTTGCAGGAGTTTCTTATGCAGCAAAACCTGCAAAAATGCGTAAGAGTGTTGGCTTTAACACTCAAACCGGAGTTGATGCGGTATCCTACAGGGTATGGACAGGAAAAAATGGCATTGGATGGGAAGCACTGCTAGGCTTTGCTGATATTGATAACGGAACAGGAGCTGTTTCGACTTCAGTATTAGGCGGTAAATATCTTAAGTGCCTAAAAAAAGAACAAAATCTTAAAGCATACTTCTTTGCACTAGTTGCTATTAAAGATACAGGTGAAAACGGAACTATGCTGGGCGGCGGACTGGGAGTAGAATTCTTCCTTAACGGTCTTCCTAACTTAGGTTTTGGAGCAGAAATTGCTGCAATAAGCGATGATACCAAAAATGCTAAATTTACGGGAATTTCAGCAGGACCTGAAAGCAGTATCGGAGTAAGATACTATTTCAAATAAAAACTTAAAGCGCGCAAAAAATAATTAAATAAAATTATCTATTGCGCGCTTTTTTAGTTTCTACAATAAATATGAAAATATTAAAACTCCTCTGTTTATCTTTGTTTTTTTCTTCAATATGTTCAATATTATACGCTTCCTCATTAAGCCTTGAGACCGATTATAGACTGCGAGGAATAAGCTATAATAACACAGAGATAAATACCGCAGCCACCACTCCCGTTTCATATTACAGCCAAAAGTTAGAAATCGCCCTCAAAGGTAATTTTGAAGAAAAGGGCATAGAAATAGGCTCAAGAATAAAAGCCTTAGGAGTAGTAGGCTCATCACAGACATTGTTCGCAGTTCCCTGCGAAACCACGGATTTCACACCTTTTATTGAAAATGCTTATCTAAAAATTAACGATCTTGGAGATTCTCCCATAGACATTACCGTAGGAAAACAGCCATTAATTCCCGGCAACGGCCTTATTTTCTTCTGCGAGGGCGTGAATGCTCTTAAATTTTCCGGAGATTTTAACATTCCGATGCCTTTTTCAAAAACAAGACTTCCATTAACCGCAGAATATTTTACTGCCAAATTGTCAGAAAGTCTAGCCGAAAGATCCGATTCCGACCTTCATGGCATAATTGCAAAACTTAATTCTAAAAATGATACAGTTTGGGAAATAGGATATTTTACCGAAAGTGATTTCTCAGGGACAGAGTACGTCCAGGGGACAAATACTTATTCCACAAAAGCCATAGTAAAGAATTTCTTGGATTTCAGAGTAAGTAAAAAGATAGAAAATATTTCTGAATACTCTATTGAATTTGCGAACCAGACCGGTTATGTTAAGGATTTAAACGGCTCAGATATAAATTTCAACGGTTTTGGATATGTCCTTTCAGGAAAACTGATAAATAAGAATTCAAGACTAGGTAAGGTTGTAGCTAAAGCATTACTTTCCTATTCCACGGGCGATGACGATACTCTTTCTTACGATGATGATGAATCATTTTCTCCGACACATACAAAAAAATATGACGGATTGGAAAGATACGGCTACGGGACCATTATGGGAGCAACACCGTCAGACGCATTTTTTGAGCTCCCCAGCGGTTATTCGGGCATAAATACTCTGCTTATTGGAACAGATATATCGCCAATATATGCCTGGACAATTGGAATTGATTTTTTCTTATTTTCGACTTCTCAAGGGCCAAAGGGCGCGCCTCAAGCGTCGGGTTTTGAAAGGTTCTACGGAGCGGAATATTCTTTGGGAAGCGAAATGGATTTTTCTTTAAAATTTGCACACTCGAAATATACTGATTTTAAGGTAATATTCGGAAGCTATGAGCCTCCAGCTGCTTCTATTTTTTGGCCAAATTCTAAAAATGTTACAACCTACCGATTTGAAGTGTCTTCCCGGTTTTAAATAAAGGGACTGTCACTATTTTTCTGTTTTGTGAAAATATAGTGACTGTCCCAGCTTTTTAGGAGGATTTATGAAAGTCCGCCACATACGTGTTGGGAAAAAATCGGTGCTAGGCATAAATATACCCATGCATAATGCAAAACTTATTGCGGTAATAGGCTCTAAGGGCTACATCATGTGCGGGTATTTAAATATTAAAACATCAAAAAAGTTCGGAGACTGTGCCGCCATAATTAAAGGTGTAAACAGCATTGACGAACTGCTTAAGGGAAAAATAGTAGAAATCTCACCCGTTGCAAAAAAATCCGGCATTAAAATCGGCATGACGGGTAAAAAAGCGCTCAAAAAAATAGTATAATACTAAACAATATAATTTAGGAGTTATAAATTGAGAAGATTTTTGAGATTTAAATTCTTTATTCTAATAATATTTCTATTTTCTGCCGGTTCCACTGCGTTTGCAGACACTGTTCACAGAGGCGGTTTTAGAAAACCCACTGAAAAAGAACAAGAATACCTTAAAGATAAGGTTCTCACGGTCACAGAAGTTAAACCAAATATACTTGCCAAACAGCGTTTTATGGCCGCTCCAAGCATTAAATATGGCCTGGCTGCTTCTGTGACGAATTGGCTTTATCTGCCTCCGGTTGGGAATCAGGGTAGTCAGGGAAGCTGTTCTGCATGGGCATGCTGTTACTACATGAAAACTTACCAGGAAGCCAAAGAAAACGGCTGGTCTCAGCCCTTAGATAATGACCATGCCATGAGCCCTGCATTCGGATATAACCTTGCAAATGACGGTGTAGACAGCGGGAGCGCGCCGGAATTAATTAATCAAATAATGGTTGATCATGGATGTCCTTTATATTCAGATATGCCTTACAGCGAAGCCGACTTCATAAGTTGGCCTTCAGAAACAGCATGGAAAAACGGGATACCTCAAAAATGTGAAAGTTCGGCTAAAATTGATTTGTCTGACGCCGCAGGAATAGATGCGCTCAAACAGCATGTAGCGAATGGTAATTTAGCTGTCATAGGTGTCGAAATAGATAACTATTTCGATAATTATCCTGGTGGAGGTGGAGATAACAATAACGTGCTGCATTCCACAACCACAGTAGGAGTTCGCGGCGGACATGCCATAACCATTATTGGTTATGATGACACCAAAACTTATAACGACGGAGTTCCAAGCTCAGGAGCATTTCTTGCTGTAAATCAGTGGGGTAGTAACTGGGGAATAAAGGAACTAAATGTTGATACAAGCGGTTTTATTTTACTTAGTTATAAATATGTAAGAGATCTTTCTTATCAGGAAGCCTATATTATCACTGACAAAATTGGATATACATCAGATACCTTTGGGAAATTCTGGATTGAACACAATAAAAGAGGAGATCTGAATGTGTTTTTCATGGGGGGAGACAGCAAATACGCTCCCGACTGGAGCTTCAATTGCCTGCCCAACCTTGGCGGACCCAAAAGACACAACGATGTTATAGTAGTGGACCTTGCTCCCTACAGTCCGGATTTTGATAAAAAGTTCTGGCTCAAAGTGGGAGATCTAAACCCTCAAACCGATACAGGACAAATTCATTCAATGGCTGTGGAAAAAGTCCCCGGCGGGGTGGCAACGTCGGCGGATGTTCCAAAAAACACAATAAACTCGGCATATGTGTATGTGGAGCTTGTATACATCGTAGAAAGCCCTGATGCATTGCAAAATGTTGTTTCTTATCCTAATCCTGCTTATTTTGGAGCAAGCGGCGGATCTGTTACTTTCGGAAGCATTCCCTTGTATTCAACAGAAGTTACGATTTTTATATATAATGTTGCCGGAGATTTAGTAAGAATATTGGATGAGAATTCAGAAATCATACCTCAGGGGGATTTTAAGGTAGGCAGTTGGGACGGAAAAAATGATGCCGGCAGGAATGCGGCCAGTGGAGTATACATCTGGTATGCCAAAACAGACTCTAGCCATAAAAAAGGAAAAATTGCTATAATAAGATAGGAGGAATATTTTGTCAGATTTTATCGTAAGGGCAGAGTGTCCGTGCTGTCAATCTAAGAAATTTACTGAACTTTACAAATGTAGCTTTTTATCAAAACCGATAAAAGACACTATAAATAGTTATTCAGAAAAAGAAAACATATTTAATGTTCTAAACGATTCCAAGTATGTACTATTAAAATGCATTAATTGCTATGCAATATTTCAAAAAGAAATACTTAATGACTTTTACGTAGAAAAACTTTATTCCACTTGGATATCTCCAAAAGAAGAATATCAAATTGACATGAATAGAGACATAGATTTTCAGCTATTTTACTTACAAGAACTTCTTGCTGTAATGTCATATTTCAACAAGGTTCCAAAAGAAATTAAAGTTTTAGATCATGCAATAGGATGGGGGCAATTTTATAGTGTCGCTAAATCCTTTGGTTTTGATACTTATGGTACAGAAATTAGTCCTAAAAAAATAGAGCATGCTACTTCAAATAATTTTAAACTGCTCAATATAAATAATTTAAAAGATTATTCTTTCGATTTCATAAATACTGAACAGATTTTTGAACATCTCTCAAATCCGATAGAAACATTATTAACTTTAACAAATTCTCTTAATCAAAACGGTATTATAAAGGTTTCCGTACCTACGCCATCAAATTCTTTAGAAAAAGCCGTTAAGAACGTTACTGAACAGGACGCCAAGAAATTTTTGGCTGGGAAGATTTTAAACCCGGTATATCCATTAGAACATATAAACTGCTTTAGAAAAAAAAGCATTACTGAAATGTGTCGTATAGCCGGACTGAAACAAGTAAAAATTCCTTTATCATTTATTTTTAGACCTTCTTTGTTTACATTTAATACTTTTAAAAAGTATTTTTTTAGAGTTGTTTTTAAACCTTGTTATCGTTTTAAGAGTTGTATACTAACCAATTTAATAATTAATTGTTTTAGACTAAAAAGTAACTATATGTTTTTTAAAAAAGTATGATAAATTAATATTAAAGAATTATAAAAATTATTTCGGTCATTTTTAAAAATATATTAAATTTTACCACAAGAATAAGAGTACTAAATGATAAAAAAGACATTAATTTGTTTCATTACTATTATATTTTCTTCAATGTATCTTTTAGCTGAAGATGAAAGAAAAGAAAATACAATTCACGCAAAAATAATAACACCATTGGGGACTATAGTCTGCAAATTATTTGATAAAGAAGCTCCGAAAACAGTTGCAAATTTTGTTGGCCTTTCTGAAGGTTCAACGGAATACACAAACTTAAAAGGCGAAAAGGTAAAAGGGAGATTCTACGACGGCCTTATATTTCACAGGGTGATAGCGAATTTCATGATTCAGACAGGGTGCCCTTTAGGCAAAGGCACGGCCGGCCCGGGATATAAATTTGACGATGAGTTCTCAAAAGACCTTAATTTTGATATTCCCGGCAGGCTTGCAATGGCAAATGCCGGCCCAAATACCAACGGATCACAATTTTTTATCACTGAGGTTCCTACTCCGTGGTTAAATCAACGCCACACCATATTCGGACAAGTGGTTGAAGGGCAGGATATCGTAAGCAAAATCGCCAGAGTGGACGTCGACAAAAACAATAAGCCGTACAAAGATATCATAATAAAGAAGATTGAAATCATAAGAGATTAGCAATAATTTATATTTAAAACTAGTCAGCCAGAGGCTGACCCGCCTTTGGCGGGGAGGATCAATGAGAAGTATTTTAGTTTGTTTTCTTATTTCTGTTTATTTTGTTCTGCCTATAAGGGCTGAAAATTATAATGCACGCGATGTAATAAAAAAAATGGACGAATTATACCGAAGTAAGACCTCTTTTTCCACATTAAGAATGGATATCGCTACACCTCATTGGAAAAGATCGCTTGAAATGGACATGTGGACAAAGGGAATGGACCACACTTTTATCCGCATTCTTTCGCCAAGAAAAGAAAGAAATGTAGCAACTTTAAGAATTAAGAATGAAATGTGGAATTTCCTTCCTACTGCAAACAAAGTTATAAAAATACCGCCCTCAATGATGATGTCTTCCTGGATGGGATCGGATTTTACAAATGACGATTTAGTGAAAGAATCATCCATGATTGAAGACTACAGCTTTTCTTTCGTAAATGTAGAAAATCCAAACCCCGAACTTCTTTATATAAAACTAGTTCCGAAAGAAGACACTGCTATTGTATGGAATAAAATAGTTATCGCAATACGCAAAAAAGACTACTTGCCTGTATGGGAAAAATTTTATGACGAAGACGGTGAATTGATGAGAATAATGAATTTCAAAGATATAAAGAAATTTAAAAACCGTGAAATTCCCGCAATTATGGAAATTATACCTCAGAATAAAAAAGACAACAAAACAGTTATAACCTATATAGATGCAGAATTCGACATTCCTCTAAAAGACGATGTTTTCACGCAAAGAAATTTAAGATCTAAGGAATAATATGCTCATACCAAAAATTGCTTTCCGAAATATTTTCCGCCAAAAAAAGAGGTCTATTTTTACGGGCCTTGCAATTATGGGGGGTTTTGCTCTTTCCTCCATATCTATCGGTTGGGGAGTGGGCGCTTACTCCAACATCATCGAAATCTTCACAAATAATGAACTCGGCCAGATACAAATACATGCTCAAGGATATCTTGACAAGCCTTCTCTTTACAAATCCGTAAAACACTTCGAAGAAGTCGGCAAAAAGCTTAATGAAATGCCTGAGGTTATCAAATGGGCGCCGCGAATATATACCGGCGCACTTGCATCAGTTGGAGAAAAAAGCGCAGGAGTCCAGCTGATAGGGATTGACCCTGAAAGAGAAAACATAGCGACAAATTTTGAAAAGAAAATAATAGAAGGTAAATTATTCAAGAAGAATCATTATAAGCACATTGTAATAGGGCAGGGTCTGCGTAATCTGCTTAAAACAGGTGTCGGACAGGAAATAGTTCTGATATCCCAGGCGGCAGACGGTTCCATGGCAAACAATGTGTATAAGATCTCAGGAATAATGAAAAGCGACAGTGGAGCGGTAAAGGATAGAATGTCTTTGTACATGAATATTCTTGAAGCTCAAAACTTTCTTGTGATGTATAACAAAGCTCATGAGATCGTCATAATGATAGAAGATATAAACAGAGTGAGAAAAACCGCCAGTACCATTTCAAAAAAACTTGATGATCCCGGCCTTGATGTCCAACCGTGGCAGGTATTCGCAAAATATTTTTATGACGCAATGAAAGCCGACCTAAACGGAATGTGGATATCGCTTTTCGTAATCATTCTAATGGTTTCCATCGGAGTATTGAATACAGTTTTAATGTCTGTTCTTGAACGGCGTAAAGAATACGGATTATTAAAAGCTCTTGGAACTAACCCTAAGCAAATATTTATGCTCGTGATGTACGAGGTGACTATTCTTACATTTATAAGCATGTTCGTGGGTTCGATAATTTCCACAGGATTCAATTATTATCTGTCGGTAGTGGGATTTGACTTAGGCATGGAATTCTCTTACGGGGGAATGTCATTCGGACAGATGTACGGCACCATCACGGCAGACAGCTACTATATTCCGGCTATTGCGGTCTTATTTTCCGCTTGGATAGTCAGTTTATTCCCTGCAATAAGTGCGGCAAGAGTTGATCCTGCAAAAACGATGAGGACGCAATAATGGGAATTTTTATTAAACTTGCATGGCGCAATATTTTCAGAAATAAAAAACGCACTTTTATCACGGGCACTGCAATTGGCATCGGCCTTGCATCATTGATCTGGGTTGACGCCCTAATGATAGGTATGACAAAAAATATGATATATGCGGCAACAGAAACGTATATGGGGGATGCCCAGATACATAAAAAGGAATTCCGCACAACCTTTGACGCAAAAGATACAATTAACGGCCTTGGAAAAATAATAAATAACCTGAATAATGAAGAAATGGTCAAAGCTTTCACCTTAAGAACAAACGCTTTCGCTATGATTACTTCTCCCGCGGACGTAAATTCAATCAGCTTGATCGGGATACAGCCGGAAACCGAAAAAGAGCTATCCGAAATAGATGATGTAATAGTAAAGGGGAGTTTTTTTGAAGGAAATAAAAAGAGGCAGATTGTAATAGGAAGCAAGCTTGCAGAAACTCTTGAAGTAGAATTAGGGGACAGAATAGTGGTAACTGTAGCTCAAGCCGAGGGCGGGGGACTTTCTCAGGAAATGTTCAGGATTTCCGGGATATTCCATTTTAATATCAGGGAAATGGACGGCGGCATGGCTTTTATTAAGCTTGATAAAGCTCAAAGTATGCTCGGTCTAGAGAATAAAGCCCACGAAATTGCAATTAAATTTACCGATATTTATTACAGCGGCGACCTTGAAAATCCTTTCTGGGAAAAATATTCTAAAGAAGGCAATGAAGCGTTGGGCTGGAAAAAGATGTTTCCTGAAATATATCAGGCCCTGGAACTTACAGATGTCAGTATGGGCATAATATATTTCATCCTTTTTTCAATTGTTGTCCTTGTAATAATCAACACTTTGTTCATGTCCCTATATGACAGGATGTTTGAGTTCGGAGTTTTGCGCTCGATAGGAACAAGGCCGTATCAGATGGCATCATTAATTATTTTTGAAGCAATAGCGCTCTCGATAATCAGCCTGGTTATAGGAATCATACTGGGATTGGCAGTAACATATTTAACTTCGGTCTACGGAATCAACTATTCGGGAATTGAATATTCGGGTATTTCATTCACAAAAAATATATATCCGGAACTGCGCTTTTCCCAGTTCCTGGAATATCCGATATGGCTTTTTGTTTTTACTATTGTTGCGTCCATTTATCCGGCAGTTTATGCGGCAAGAATGAATCCGATAAAAGCAATGAGAAAAACTCTTTAATACAGGAGATTTAGATGAAAAATGTTAATAGTGAAATAATTGTCACGCAAGGTTTGGGAAAAACTTATTCCACAAATGAAATAAAGGTTGATGCCGTTAAACACGTTGATCTGACCATAAAATCCGGGGAATTCACCGCAATTGTAGGCCCTTCGGGATCGGGCAAGACAACATTTTTGAACCTTATATCAGGCCTGGACTCGCCTACAAAAGGAAAAGTGGAGCTGAACGGAAAGGTACTTTCTGAAATGAGCGGAAAAGAATTATCGGATTTCAGAAGAGATAATATCGGTTTCATTTTCCAATCCTACAATCTCATACCCGTACTTACAGTTGAAGAAAACATTGAATATTTAATGATGCTGCAGGGCGTATCAAAAGAAGAAAGGCATAAAAGAGTGCATAGCATATTGTCCGATGTAGGCATAAACAAATATGCCCATTCTCTTCCCGTTCATTTATCGGGGGGGCAGCAGCAGAGAGTTGCTGTCGCACGTGCCATGGTTACACAGCCTGCTTTAATTCTTGCAGACGAGCCAACCGCAAATCTTGATTCTGTTACGGGTTCTGCCCTTTTAGACATGATGCATGAGCTCAACAAAAAAACCGGCATGACTTTTGTATTTTCAACTCATGATAAGATGATAATGGAAAGAGCGGAAAGGCTTATCACTCTTCATGACGGCGCAATCGCAACCGATGTAAAAAGAAAAGCTAAAATAACTAAAAAACAAAAGAAGAAATAACGTTTTGTTAGTGGCTGTCCCAAGTGAGTAGGAATGAAAATTACCCGAATTGCTATTCTTTTATCTCTGATTCTATCACAAAATACCCTTCTATTTTCAAGTAATTTTGAGTATTCAGGTTATTATAAGGCTTTTTACTCTATTGTGGTTCCGCCAAGCTATTCCAATCCGCTGAATTTAACCGTACCCGAAACAAGTTCGGTACTAAAAAATATTTTTAGATTCAAAGCGTACTACGAAAAGGATGACTTATCTTTAAACCTGGCTTACAGCTTCGCGCCGATATTTCAGGATAGCGATGAGGTCGCTTCTTTCACTTTGAACACAAATTCAAATGACTATAGATTTATTGATGCAAATACAACATTATACGGTCCTGAAAACAATTTTAGGATCAATCAAAATCTAGACAGGGCTTTCTTAAAAATTAGAAGCGAAAAATCCGACCTATATATCGGCAGACAAGCCATTGCATGGGGAAATGCAAGAGCCGTAAATCCGACAGATGTGCTCTTGCCGTACAGGTTTGATGAGCTGGATACAGAAGAACGCACCGGGGTTGATGCCGTGAGGTTAAGGATTACAAACGAAGACGGGATGGGAGAAATTGATCTTGGATACATCGCAGGCAAAGATTTAAAGCCGGAAAACAGCGCTTTATTTGTAAGAGATAGGTTCCAGATGCTTGATTCCGATGTGTCTTTACTGCTCATAAATTTCAAAGAAAACCTTCTTGCGGGCCTTGATATCGCCAAATCCATTGGCGGGGCCGGTTTTTGGCTGGAAACGGGGTATGTTTTTGCTAAATATTTCAAAGATTATGAAAATTTCAAAAATTCCGATTACCTACGGCTTTCCACCGGAATTGATTACAGTTTCGACAAAATATACTGTTTTTTGGAATATCATTATAATGAAGCGGGAACGACCGATCCCGGTAATTATGTGTCAAATTCGTCAAATTTGGCCTATACAGATGGGTCTGTGTTTTTTTTAGGCAAAAATTACATTGTTCCAAGCGTTTCTTACCAGCTTACCGGCCTGATGTCTGTTTCAGGCACCGTTTTCGCCAATCTTGATGACAGCTCATTTTTTATCAGCCCAAGTTTCAGTTATAATATTTTTGAAAATGTTTATGTTGCGGTCTCTGCTTTTGCCGGTGTGGGAGACGGCCCTGAAATTGCTGCCGGAAATACCACTAGACTTAATTCCGAGTTCGGCTCTTACCCTATAATGTACTTTTCTTCATTAAAACTCTATTTTTAGCCCCATTTTTGCCTGTTTTTGACAAAA